>JAIQFL010000292.1 GCA_020073365.1 Terriglobia bacterium
TCGATGACGCTGTCGCTGGCGGCGGTCTTCATTCCAGTACTGTTTTTGGGCGGTGTGCTGGGGCGGCTCTTCAAGGAGTTCGCGGTCACGATCTGCGTCGCGATCCTGATCTCGGGCGTGGTCTCGGTAACCCTCACCCCCATGCTTTGCAGCCGGTTTTTACGGTCGGCCCATGAGGAAAAGCGGGGTTGGTTCTATCGCGTCACCGAGGGCTTTTTCGAGGGCATGCTCCGGGTTTACGACCGGACGTTGCAGGGGGCGTTGCGCTTCAGACTGGTAACCATGGGGGTTTCCGGACTGGTCCTGGCCGCGACGCTGTACATGTTCGTCAGCATCCCCAAGGGTTTCATCCCGGATCAGGATACGGATCAACTGCAGGTCTACACGGAAGCGGCCCAGGGCACTTCGTATTACCAGATGGTGGATTACGAGAAGACCATTGCGGACGTGGTGGCGCAGGACCCTAACGTGGATTCCCTGATGGCCAGTGTGGGCGGCACCATTGCCTCCACGCTTGGGGGCCCGAACTACGGAGAGCTGGTGGTGCATCTCAAGCCCCGCAGCCAGCGCGCTATGAGCGTGGACCGGATCATCAAGGACCTGCGTCCCAAGCTCTCGGGCTTCGCGGGAATGAAGGTATACCTACAGAATCCGCCGACCATTCGCATCGGCGGCAAGGTGAGCAAGAGCCTCTACCAGTTCTCGATGCAGACCCCCGACAAGGCTGAACTGTACGCGGCCGCGGCGCAGTTGGAAAAGCGGGTCGCGCAACTGCCCGGAGTCGAGGACGTGACCAGCGACGTGGCCGTCGAAACGCCGCAGGTGAACGTCACCATCGATCGCGATAAAGCCGGAGCCCTGAACGTAAATGCGAGCCAGATCGAAAATGCACTCTACGATGCCTACGGGCCCCGTTGGGTGTCGACGATTTACGGCTCGGTGAACGAGTATAAGGTGCTGTTGGAATTGGAGCCGCGCTTCCAGGCGGACCCTCGCGCGCTCTCGCTCCTGTACTTCAAGAACTTCGCCGGCAAGCTGATTCCCCTGGACACCCTGGCCCGTATCGTCTCCGACACCGGCCCGCAGACCATCAATCACTACGGGCAGCTTCCATCCGCCACCGTTTCGTTCAACCTCCAGCCAGGGGCCTCGCTGGGCGAGGTGGTTTCAAACATCCAGGACGTGGCCGACCGGGAACTTCCCGACACCATCAGCACCCAGTTTCAGGGCGCGGCCAAGGCCTTCCAGAGTTCGCTGGGGAACCTCTGGGTCCTGCTGATTATCGCGATCATGGTAGTGTACATCGTCCTCGGCATTCTTTACGAGAGTTATATCCACCCGCTCACGATTCTCTCGGGCCTGCCTTCGGCCGGTTTCGGGGCGCTGCTGACATTGTTGATCTTCCACATCGATCTGAACATCTACGCGTTCGTCGGCCTGATCATGCTGATCGGCATCGTGGAAAAGAACGCCATCATGCAGATCGATTTCGCGCTGGAAGCCGAGCGGCAGCACGGCCTGACCCCGGAGAAGGCCATTTACGAAGGCTGCCTGATCCGCTTCCGTCCGATTATGATGACCACCATGGCGGCGCTGCTGGGCGCGGTGCCCATCGCGCTGGGCTACGGCGCAGGCGGCGAAGCGCGGCAGCCGCTGGGCCTGGTGGTGGTAGGCGGCCTGCTGTTCTCACAACTCGTGACGCTATACCTGACGCCCGTGTTTTACATCTACATGTCGGCCTTGCAGGAGCGCGTGAGATCCTGGAAGGGCGGCAAGAAGAGGGTTGGGACGGAAGTGCCCGTGGCGGGGTAGGCTTCAGGCACTGCGGCCGACAAGACCGAAGTGCGCGGCCGCGGTAAGAAGGTGGCGATCGCTGCTCCAGATCTCGCCCTCCCCTAAGTCCAGGGCCGTGGTCAAATGCAGCGCATCGCCCGCGCGAAGAAACGTCGTGCGCGGGAGGGTGCCCAGCAACGTGACCATCTTCCGCAGCAGACGTTCCGTGACCGGAATGAATGTCCAGTTGCCGAGAGCTATGTCTTCGAGGAAGGCCGCGACTAAATCGCGATACTGCGACGTACCCAGTGTGCCCTCGCGCAGGTGGCGATGTAAGGCACAGGTGACCTCTCCCATCGCCCACATTGAGGATAGCAGTGTGTCCGCCCCGGCAATGGCGGCGCGCACTCGCCCCGAGTCCTCCTCATTGACATAGAATTTGGCGATATAGGCAGAGTCGAGATACACTACCGATCTCGATCTTCTGAGATAAACTGCGTACTGTCTCCCGTCAGCTTGGGAAAGGTATTCCAGAAACGACTCATGTCACGGAACTTCGGCTTCTTTTGGGTCTTGCTGAGCGGGCGCAACTCGGCAACCGGCTGGCCTCGCCGCTCGATGACGATGACCTCGCCCTCGGAGGCCTCACGGACCAACTCCGACGCGTGGATGCGGAGATCGCGGATGGACGCCTTCCTCATGTGCTACATTGTAGCACTTCAGGCGAAGCCAGCGCTCCGCCACAACGGATCGCGCATGGCAGCAGTCGGCGAGTCCTACTCGCTGATCTCGATCTCCGGACCCTTCTGTTTCGACACTTCCTCGGTGCGCGCCACGGTATTGCGCGCCAGTTCCAGGAACGGCTCGCCCTCGCCCTTCCGCAGCACGATCGGCTTGCCGCTGTCACCGCCCACGCGGACAGCCGGGTCGAGCGGCAACTCCGCCAGAAAATGTACTTGCATCTCCTTGGCGGTGCGCCGGCCGCCTCCGTGGCTGAACACGTCGATGCGTTCCTGACAGTGCGGGCAAATCAGAAAACTCATGTTCTCCACCACGCCCAGAATTGGCACTTTCACCTGGTGGAACATGAAAATGGCCTTGCGCGCATCTTCCAGCGAAACGTCCGAAGGGGTAGTGACTACGATCGCGCCGGTAATCGGCGCGGTCTGAATCAGCGAGAGCTGCACATCGCCGGTACCGGGCGGCAGATCGATTACCAGGTAGTCCAGATCGCCCCAATCCACGCCGCGCAGGAACTGCTGGATCACGCTGTGCAGCATGGGGCCGCGCCACACCAGCGGCTTATCGCCGGGACTTAGAAAGCCCATCGACATCAGCTTGACCCCGAACTGATCCAGCGGCTGAATGCGCTCCCCGAAGGCCATGGGGGTGCGGTTGATTCCCATCATCAAGGGCACGTTGGGACCGTAGACGTCGGCGTCCATCAGTCCGGCCTTGTACCCCAGCGAAGCCAGGCCGACGGCGAGGTTGACCGACACGGTGGTTTTGCCCACGCCCCCCTTTCCGGAACCGACAGCGATCAGGTTCTTCACACCAGCAATGGGCAACTTGGGCATTTGGCCCGGTTGATTGGGGGTCATCGCCTCTATCGTAACAGCGATGGGCGGGGCATTCTTCGAGCTTGCGCCACTAATCCGCGCGCAAAGACACCAACGGATCGATCCCCGCGGATCGCCGTGACGGGACGACACCAGCCGGCCGGGATCCCGATAAGGTAGCGGACCAAGCGCGACACTGTAGACCACGCTGAAGATCGTAGTGTCGGCGCACATGCCGAGGGCCAGAGTCAGTACGGCCGCGGTGGTGAAGCCTGGGCTCTTCAATGCCAGCCATACCCTGTACCGCAAGTCGTGGAGCCCGTTCTCGATCGGGCGCGTTCCACCGGCGTCGCGGAACTCTTCCCTCATTTGTGGTACTCCGCCTTTCCTGATCAGTGCGTCATCGCGTAAACGATATAGTTCACGCCCAGCCGAATCGCCAGATCCGCGAATTTCGCAGGATAATACGGGTCGTCCGCATACTCCCACGCATCGCCCACATCCGAGTTGTAGGAGATGGCGATGATGATCCGGCCCTGATCGTCGTAGATGCCGCGCCAGTGGGCGCCTTTGCCGGAGAAATCCCCCTTCCATCCCTGCCGCAGGTGCGCCTGCCCGGGAATCTGGATGCGCTCGCTCAGATCGTAGACCGAGTGGAAGATCGCGTCGTCATCGGGAATCTCCACGATCTGCTTCTCGGGAAACGCCTTCTTAATCCGCGACTCGAATTCGTACCACTCCGCGTTGGTATGGAAATCGTCGGCCATGAAAAAACCGCCGCGCAGCAGGTACTCGCGAAGCTCCTGTCCTTGCTTGCCGGTCAGCCCCCATTCGCCCACCTGAACGGCGTAGAGCCAAGGCCAGTCGTAGGCGTCACCCTCATCCAAATTGACGACCTGCTCGACGGAACGTGCGTGAAGGCGGGTCAAACGCCGCACGGCCAGGGCAAAGTGGCGGTCCGCCCGCGGGAAATCCTGTGTCCAAAGAGAGTAGCCCGTATGCCATTCGGCATCCCGGCCGCGATACCCGTTTAACGGGCCCGGAGGGAACATCAGCCGCGCGAAGGTCCACTCGGTCTTTTCCTGCCAATCCGGCGGCATCGGAATCGTGCCGATGTCGTACTCCATGCCGCCAAATTCACGGAACGGGCGCTGGAACGCGTAGATCGCACCAATCAGCGTGAGCCCGCACACCCATTGCCGTAAGCCTTTCCGGAAGCCCATTCCCTGGTGCCCGTCCTTCTTTCGAGGATATCACCGACCCTGGTGGGGCGGACGCCCCGTTCGGGCGGCGAGTCGCTCCTAGATGGCCATTGGGGAGGAAGATGGACAGGCCACAAAAGGCGATGGCCTGTCCTACTGGATCTTCGCCACGCGCGGATCGGTATGCGGGAACTTCGTCATCACCGCCGGATCGTGTCCCGGGATGACGAACTGCGGACCCGCCGCCAACTGCTTCATGCGGTCCTGCGCCCGTAAGTTGGAATCGGCATCCAGAGTTGCGGCGATGGGCACGTGCTTTTCCAGATTCTCGTACAGGTACACGTTGTCGCTCGCCAGCACCACGATCCCGGCCGCGGTGGTCACCGCCACGAATTGCGACGCATAGGTGTGCTTGCCACCCGTATAGCAGGTCACACCCGGCAGGATTTCCTGCGCGTCGCCATTCACCAGCCCCACGCGCCCCTCGATATTCAACCTCACGGCCGCCAGCACGTCGTCCGGGTCGATGCCGCCGTGGGTCCGGCGAGATTGCCAGGCCTCGCCGGCGTAGTATTGCAATTCGTCCTTCTGCAGCCAGATGCGGGCCTTCGGAAACAGGTCCATGCCGTCGGCATGATCCCAGTGCATGTGGGTAATGATCACGTCGGTAATCTGCTCCGGCTCGACACCGGTCCGCTTCACTGCCTCGGAGGGCTTGACGAAGTCAGTCACGTGCCACTGCTTGAAGAACTGCTCGCGGTAGAAACCGGCGTCCACCAGAATGTTGTGTCCATTCCCCCGCACCAGCCACACCATCATGGCGATATCCAGCTTGCGGCCCGCTGCGGCGCCCGCTACCAACTGGCTCACCACGAAATCGGGGATGGTGGCGTAGCGGATGGCATAAACCTCGTACTGCGGCTTGGGCTGTGCCATTGCAGCCGCTGCCAGCGCCAGTCCCAAAAACCAGGGGCGGGCCCTCGTTGCGGATCTCGACCGCGCGCTCGCTTTGGAACTCACTCCAGTTGTGGCTGTCAAGGCAAAGTACCACACAGGCAGGAATGCCCGCGTTACACTCTTGCGGGCTGACGCGCGTGGACGGGGGAGAGCCAGCCGTGCACGTCGGGCCGCGTCCCGTTAATGATTCCGAAGAACTCCTTCTGTAGCGTCTCGGCGATTGGCCCGCGGCGGCCCTTTCCCACCGTGATGCGGTCGATGGACCGGATGGGCGTGATCTCGGCCGCCGTGCCGGAGAAGAACACTTCATCGGCGATGTACAGCATCTCACGCGGAATGATGCTCTCGGCCACTGGGATATCCAGTTCGCGCGCCAGCGTCAGGATGCTGTCCCGTGTGATGCCGGGCAGCACCGAAGCGCCCAGCGGCGGCGTGTGGATCTTGCCGTCGCGGACCACGAAGATGTTCTCGCCCGAGCCTTCGCTGACGAAACCGCCGGAATCGAGCGCGATGCCTTCGCTGTACCCGTTGGTGAGGGCTTCCATCTTGATCAGTTGCGAGTTCATGTAGTTCGCGCCGGCCTTGGCGAGCCCGGGGAGCGTATTGGGGGCCAGGCGGGTCCAACTGGAGACGCACACATCGACCCCCTCGGCGAGAGCCTCATCGCCCAGGTACTTGCCCCAAGTCCAGCATGCCATGTAGATCTCGATCGGGTTCTTGAGTGGGTTCACTCCGATCTCCCCATACCCCCGGAACGCGATGGGGCGAATGTAGCAGGCGTCCATCCGGTTGACGCGCACTAGTTCCAGCATGGCTTCGCCCAACTCTTCGGCGCTGAAGCCAAGGTTCTCGATGCGGTAAATCTTGGCCGAATCGACCATGCGGCGAACGTGTTCGCGAAGCCGGAAGATCGCCGGGCCGTCCGGTGTGGAGTAGCAGCGGATCCCTTCAAACACGGAGCTTCCGTAGTTCACCACGTGCGAGAGAACGTGAATGGTCGCGTCTTCCCAGCGGATGAAGCGGCCGTTGTGCCAGATTTTTTCGGTGGGCGTCAACATGCGTCAATTATAACCCGCCTGTGGAGCATGCTTTTGCTTGGGTGCTGAAACGAACTCGGGATGCTGGCGGTAAAGGAGATTGACAGGCGAAAGCACCCAATGCCGCTTACTTTGCGAGTCTGCATTTATTGTGGGGCGGCCCCCTGTTCCGCGCCAACCGCCGCACAGCTTGCCAGGCTGCGCCACAAGCCCCCAGGATGCCCATTGCCCTGCGTATCTGCTCCGTCCACCCCTCCCTACTTAGCTTGCGGGCAGGCCGCTCCTACTCGGTGTGGTGGACGGCTCGGACGCTGCGCCTGGCGCGGTCGCGGAGTTCCCCCAGGTTCAACCCGGTCAGCGCGGTGGCCACTGCGCCGCCGATCAGCAAGGGCAGCGTCAACGCAAAAAACATGATGAAGGAGAAGGTCTTGGCATCGTTCTTTTCCACGTCGAAAAGGCCCATCGCCACCACACAGGCCACCTGAAACAATCCGAGGTTTCCCGGCGCATTCGGCACCACGGTTCCGAACCGCATGATCGTAAGCACGCCCCCCGCCACCCAGAACGAGAGATCCAATCCATACGCTTTCATGAGGCAGTAGACTGAAACGATCTGCAGCGCCAGGTAGAGCAGGCTGATGAGCGCCGTCGAGCCCAGCGTGCGCGCATTGCCCATCAGGTGCAGCCCCTCGACCACGTGCCGCAGGGTGGCGGACCAGCGGCTCTCGGCAATCACCGCATGGGCCTCCTGTTTGTGGAGAAGGACCCACAAAAATACGATCCCGCCCGTCAGGATCAGCACGCCCACGATCTCAACCAGGATCTTCAGATCTCCGGGGATCCCCTTGACGAACCTGGCCGTGACCAGAAAAGCGGCGATCATCCAGAAGCCGTCGATCAAGCGTTCCAACGCGATCGAGGCAACCCCGATGGAAAGCCGCAGATCGTTCCAGTGGGCAAGCAGGTAGCAGCGGATCACTTCGCCGGTACGCAGCGGGAGCACTTCGTTGGCAAACAGCCCGATGTAGATGGCCTGTACGGTCCGCCAGAGCCGCAGCCGTACAACCGGGCTCAGCAGAGTGTTCCAGCGCCAGGCGTGGACAATGTAGACGGAGAGATCCGAGACCACGGCCAGGCTCACCCATATCCAGTCCAGCGAGCGGATGGTCGGGATCAGGTCATGGATCGGGTAACCGTGCAGCACCCAGGCGAGGCACGCCGCCGAAAGGCCATATCCCAAGGTCTGGGGCGCCCAGGCAGGCATTCTCCGCCGCGCGCCTTCGCGTGAGGGGTCCATAGGCCTTCAGAAAAGCCAGACGGGCGAGTATCCATAAGGGATAGCGATTACGCCGATCTTCGAGTACATTTTTTTGCCCAATCGTTTCAGGCTTCCCCGAGCCGCATCAGTTCATGATAGCGTGCCGTCACAGGTGCTCCGCCAACGGGCAGGCGGCGGGCGGGGCCACGCCCTGCCAACTCGAACGCCGCTATCTGGTTTGGATTGAGATCTTGGCCCCCGCAGTGCTCGTAATAGTGGGGGCTCATGCGGAAAACGCTCACGCTTTTATACGTGGTGATACTGGCGGCTTCCGGCGCGATGGCTCAGGTGGACCGAAAGGCGCTCCGCCATAAGGCGATCGGAAAGGGCGCGGTTGTAGGCTCAGTCGCGAAGGCCGGCGTGGGAACGCTGGTCAACTCGCCGCGTCAGTGGGGCCGCGGCCCCGACGGCTTGGCCAAGCGGGCCGCCTCCAACCTCGGGAAGAACATCGTCAAGCAGAGTATCCAGGCTGGTGTGGCCGCGGCGCATCACGAGAACCTGCACTATCAGCGATCCAATTTGCACGGGACAGTGCCGCGCGTGGAGTATGCAGTAAAGAGCACGTTTATCGTCCCGCGCACCAACAAGCCGGGGAAGACCGTGGCGCTGGGGAGGGTGTCCGGGAATCTCGGTGCGGGCATGGTCTCGCAGGCGTGGCTACCCGCGGCGGGGATCGGAGCGGGGCTGGCGAGCGGCGGCATTGGGTTGGGAGCGGATGTCGGCGTTAATGTGGCGCGCGAATTCTGGCCGAGGAAGCACCGGAAGACGCGCGGGAAGTAGCGCCAGGAAGGCCTGTGGCGAGGCGCGCTCCGCGGTCGAAGGCAGGCCTGCCCCACCTCGGGGAATTTGCTATCTTTGCTGGGTCAGGCCGGGAGGCCTGTCCTGGCATGCACCTCATCGTCCTGACGGTCGCCTGTATTGCGCTGCTCCTGATTCTGATCCTGGTCGTGAAGCTGCACGCGTTCCTGGCGCTGCTGCTCTCCAGTATGGTTCTGGGGTTGGCCGCGGGCATGCCGCCGGACAAAGTGCTGAAATCCATCCAGAGCGGCTTTGGCGACGCCCTGGGGTTCATTGCGGTAGTAGTCGGACTGGGCGCGATGATCGGCTGCTACCTGGAGTATTCGGGCGGCGGACGGGCTTTGGCGGATTGGCTGCTGGCCCGGTTCGGGAGAGATCGCGCAGCCTGGGCCATGCTGGTTGCCGCGTTCCTGGTGGGGCTGCCGATCTTTTTCGAGGTCGGCTTCATTATTCTGGTGCCCCTGGTGTGGAACCTGGCGCGCGAAACGCGGCGCTCCCTGCTTTTCTATGGACTCCCCATGGCGGCGGCGCTCACCATCACCCATTCCCTGGTGCCTCCGCATCCCGCGCCGGCTGCCGCCTCGCAACTGCTGGGCGGCGATCTCGGCCGCACCATCCTCTATGGCATTGGGGTATCGATTCCCATGGCCGTCGCGGCGGGAATCTTCTACGCCACGTGGATAGCCAAGCGGATGTACGTTCCTGTTCCGGAGATCGCTTCGTCGGCCACCGCGAGGAAGGAGAGCGATCGCCCTGCGCCACCGCTCCCCCTGGTGGTTCTGCTGCTGCTGTTGCCCGTGCTGTTGATCTTCGGCGCCACCATCGCGAGCCTTCTCAATGTGCCCTTCCGCGACGTGGCCGTTTTTGTCGGACACCCCTTCACGGCTCTCGCCATCACGCTGCTGGCGGCGCTTCTGCTCTTCGGCATCGGCCGCGGGCTCACGCGCGAGCAGGCCGTCAAATTGGCGGCCGAATCGCTGGCGCCCATGGGGGCGCTGCTGTGCATCATGGGCGGAGGAGGCGCCTTCAAGCAGATCATCGTGGATTCCGGCGTGGGCGCCTACCTGGGGAAGTTGCTGATCACGTCGGCCATCTCGCCTTTGGTGGTGGTCTACCTGGTCGCGGCAGCCATGCGCCTGGCCCAGGGCTCCGCGACCGTCGCGATCATCACGGCGGCAGGCATCGTAGCGCCCATCGTGAAGGGAATCCCGGGTTACAGCCCGGACATGCTGGTGTTGGCGCTGTGTTGTGGCGGCACGGCCTTCTCGCACGTGAACGACTCCGGCTTCTGGCTCGTGAACCAGTACTTCGGCATGACCGTCCCACAGACCTTAAGGTCGTGGACCGCGATGAAGGTGGTTTCCTCTGCGGTTGGCCTCGCCGTCGTGCTGATCGTTCAGGCGCTGGTACGGTGACAGGGGCAATCGCCGGTACATCTCGGCGAATCCCTCGAGCGAGATCTGCTCGGCTCGCAGGGCGGCTTCGGGCCAGCGGTCGATCGCTTCCTTCCCGTAGGTCTCCACCAGGTTGTTGCGGATGGTCTTGCGCTTGTGGTGAAAGCAGCGGCCGATGAAGCCTACGAAAGCATCGGCATCGGCGATTCCCAGATCGGCGTGCCGGGGCTCCAGCAGCACCACTGAGGAGTCGACTTTCGGGGGTGGATGAAATGCCGAGGGCTTCACGTCGAACAACCGGCGAACGCTGGCGAACAGTGCCGTCTGCACCGTCAGGAATCCGTAGTCGCGGGTGCCGGGCCCGGCCACCAGGCGCTGGGCGACCTCTCTTTGAATGAGGAAAACCGCGCGCGTGAAGTTGCGGCGCGCGGTTCTCTCCAGGATCGGCGAAGTGATGTAGTAGGGCAGGTTGCCGGCAATGGCGGCCGGTCCCCATTGGCTCAGGTCGGTTGCGAGAACGTCCCCTTCGACTACTTCGAGGCGTGGGTCACCCGCGAATCGTTGCCGGACATGCGCAGCCAGGTACGGGTCTATTTCCAGGGCGATCACGCGGGCGGCACGCTTGAGGAGTTTCTCAGTAAGGGCGCCGCGACCGGGGCCGATTTCAATCACCAGGTCGGCGGGAACCGGGCAGGCAGCCGCGGCGATGCGCTCCAGGATGGAGCCTTTGATCAGAAAATGCTGGCCGAGTTTTTTGCGCGGCACTCTGTTCGGGCGGCAAGCGCCGCTTAGCTGCGCATGGTATGACCGGCTTGCCGTTGGACGGCATTCACCTTCGACGGGATTGGCACACCCAGGAAGGTGGCGGGCTTGAACTGCGAAAACATGATGATATTCATCAGGTCTGACGTCAACCGGCCGCGCGCCAGGGAATAGTCGCTCACCCGCCCGTTCTCGTCGATGGTCAGCGTAACCACGTTGGCATCGTCGGCACTGATCGCGCCTACCCGCTCGAGCCGGGGAACGTTCTCTTTCCTCAGCGCCTCTTCGCTGAGACCTAGCGGGCTGTACACGCCGTTCGACACTTGGATCACGACTTCGCCATCGGGATACGTGAACAACGCGGAATCGGCGAAATTATGCTGGAAACTCAGACTCGGGACGAGAATGCTGAAAAGGACCAGAGCGGATAACACGCCGCCCGCGGCAGGCAGGGCGAAGGGACGCATCAGGTTATCGAACCACAACCACGCGCGATCCGACCAATACCGCAGTCGATTCGAGGGCGCCGCTCGCAACAGCCGTTGGCGCTCATGAGATGCCATAACCCTCAAACTCGCGGCCAGCGCCGAGGGCATCGGCGCACGGTTCATACTACGCAACGCCGCACGCACTCTCTGCATCGATTCGAACTGCGCGCTGCACTGCCTGCAGGACTCAAGGTGCGCCAACACATTCTCCCGCTCGCCGGCCGCAACCTTTCGGTCGAGGAGCGGTGAGATCAGTTCTTGCACGTTATCACAGCTCATAAACTTTACTCTGCCGTCTTCGGCACCAATCGCAAAGCCGGCCTGGATTTCAGGCTGCTTGCGAGTTCATCTCTCAGGGCTTCGCGGCCCCTCAGTATCCGGGACTTGACGGTCCCAAGGGTAACACCCAGGATTTCCGCGATTTCTTCGTAACTTTGATCCGTGATGTCCCTCAGGACCACGGCCTCGCGAAATATGGGATTGATCCGGTCCAGCGCCGCCTCAAGCATGACATGCTGTTCGCGGTCGAACGCTTCGTCAAAGGGTGAACGGGTGCGATCCGGTATGATCTCCTTCCAATTGCGCGCCTCATCCGGATTCGTGTCCAGTTCCACTTCCCGGCGGCGGTGGCGGAAAAACCATCTTCGGGCGTTATGGGCCTCGTTGACCGTGATCCGGTAAATCCAAGTCTTGAGGGTGCTCTGCCCGCGAAAACTTCCAATGTTGCGAAACACTTTTAAGAAGACTTCCTGCACCACATCGCAGGCTTCGGACTGGTCGTTCAGCAACCGCAAGGCCAGTGTATAAACAGGTTGCTGGAACCGGGTGAGAAGTTCCTCGTACGCGCGCTCGCAGCCCTCGCGCAACGACTCGATGAGGCGAAGGTCTTCTACCTCCACAGGGGCTTCCGCCGCTCGTTCCGAACTCAGGTCCAAGATTGAAGTGGCCACCGGCAGCCTCACATTCAGCCTGACTTCAAAGTACCAGGAATCGCTTACCCTTGCAAACTGAATAGACACCGCTCCGGAGTGGAAAGTTCCCCTGCCTGCAACTTGCTGCAAATCAGTGGCTTACAGAAAGGGTGCCGGCCGGCTTCCCGGGGCGGAACAGGCGAGCACCCGACCGATCCCAGTGCCGTAGGGCTCGATCTGCCGAGCCGACGGCTACAGACCACGAAAGACAATGGTCTGTCCCACTGGTTCTACCACTCCACCGTTTCACCAGGTTCGAGCGCCCAGACCTCGGTTTCGAGATCCGCGATCAACCCGCTCAGATGTTCCGGCCGGCCCGTCAGCGGCGGGAACGTGCCAAAATGCATCGGCACCACCTTACGGGCTTTTAGCAGGCGGCAAGCCATCGCCGCCTCATGGGGGCCCATCGTGAACAAGTCCCCGATGGGCAGAAAGGCCAGCTCCGGATAGTAGAGCTGGTGGATCAGGTGCATGTCGGAGAACACATTGGTGTCGCCCGCGAAATACAGCGCGCGGCCGTCCGGGAAGCGCATCACGTAGCCCGCGGCCTCACCGCCGTAAAGGATCTTGCCATCGTCCAGGATGCCGCAGCTATGCACCGCGTGCGTCATGGTCAGCGTCACATCGCCAAGCTTCTGCGAGCCGCCTTTGTTCATCGGGCGCGTGTTCTTCACGCCTTTCGATTCCAGCCAGTTACACGTTTCATAGATGGCTGCCACTTCCGGAGAAAACTTCTGTGCCAGCGGCACAGCGTCGTGTATGTGGTCGAAGTGGCCGTGGGTAATGCAGATGGTATCCACACGGCGGATTTCGTGCCCCTTGGGGTATGCGGGGTTGCCGTCGGTCCAAGGGTCCATCAAGACGACTTGTCCCGAGGGGAGCCGCAACTGGAACGTGCCATGCCCGAGCCAAGAGATTTCCATAACCTTCATATCGTCCTCATAATACGTTATATACGACTATATATGATCTCTCTGTGCAGTGAACGTACAGTTCTGCCAGACTTGGATTGTGCTGGAAGCTGAGAGACGCCATACCAAAGAGTGTAACCGCAACCGCGCCGACCACAAACGCAAGAATGGCACACTGGAACCTCTTCCACCGGTATCTATACGCGAGGGAATGTTGACTGAATCATGACCCCGTTTGGTGGTGGAGGAGCGCAGGGGCGGGATCGTCTCTGCTACAGCCCCGACCGGCAATTCTCGGAAATTCCATATTTGGTTTCTTGTGGGATTTCCGGCATGCGCCGCCCGCGTGTGCTGCGACGACCACCATCCCCCTGTGCATCCGACCACTGTTTTGCCATGCCGCCTGCGTCCGCCGCTGGCCCTGGTCCGCGATTGCCGCGTCCAGCATGGAAGGCGAAAGAGCGCCGGGTCAGGCGCTAGTTGTCGGTCCAACCCGGCTGGTTTTGAGATCAGCAACGATCCATCACTATTTATGGAGCCAACTTCCGGGATTTTCGGCCTGCGGGTATTGCGGGTATTGGTGCGGGGTTTGTTTTGGCAAATACCCGCAACCGAAGTCTTTTGGTTTCAGTGGATTGGAAGGGATTGCGGGTATTGCGGGTATAGAAAGGAGTTGTGTAATAATTTATTTTGTTTTTAGATTTAGAGTTTATTAGTATTATCTACAAAATATTGTTATTGTCCTTCCAAATACCCGCAATACCCGCAACCACCGCCATGTCACACGAAACACGCCGCTGACGTTGCGGGTATTAGTGCGGGTAAACCTGCCGAACCCGCCGAAACCCCGCAAAGTTGACAGAATTCTGAGCCGTGTTATCATAACTAATAACATACAAAACCCCCCAGGAATAAGACGCTGACATTCGTCGGTGTATAAATACTCCTAGAGACAATCATGAACACAGTCACACACACGCCGCTATATTACACGCCGAGTCAAATCGCCAAAACATTACAGGTCCAACGCCGTACGATCTACCTTTGGATCAAGGACAAGAAGCTTCGAGCCCTCGGGGGTCACTTCAAAACCGGCCATAGAGGGTCACTTCAAAACCGGCCAACGGACCATCATCCTGGACAGACCTGTTTTACCTTACCGGCTGGCTGTTTGGCAAGGCCAGTTTGATCCAGTTCGGGCATTCTGCAAAACCTGATTCCAGTCCTCCCCTTCGTCCGCCGGCAGGCGGGTTTCGAA
>JAIQFL010000293.1 GCA_020073365.1 Terriglobia bacterium
GTGCTGGCCGGCGGGCTGGGTGGGACTCTCGAAACGGGACGCACTCTGGACTACCTCGAAGCCGGCGACGACCATCGGAAGATGTCGAGTTTGTACCTTTCGATCATGGATCGGATGGGCGTGAAGCTCGAGAAGTTCGGCGACGCCGACACACGCCTGGAAGGGGTCTGAGGGACGGTTGTTTCCGCGCCGAACTGGCGATACTCACGGAACTCGAATCGAAAGTGCCCTCCAGCATTCATTTTGTGGTAGTCGGCATACGTTCGGAGCTTAATCATCATACCGGCTAACATAGAGCCGTTGGTCATAATCAACGACTCCAAAACGGACTTGAAGCAACCAGCCTTGACGGCCCAAGAGGTTCCGTCGAATGTCGGGCGACTCAGGAAAGAAAGCGGTCAGTTCAAAGTCAAAATCGAGAACACGCATGGAGAGCCGGTGTCCGAAGGCGACAAAGCTCCCATTCATTGTGACAAGTGTACGTCGTTCCCCACCCTCGATGTTAATGCCCAACGCCTCGCCGAAGCCACGTTGAAAAAGACAGAATTCCGCGCCGGTATCGACCTTGGCCTGGAGCTTGATCCGATCTGCGCCATAGGCAAGCTCAATCGGAACCGTGATGCCGGATTCCGCATGGTCGTACCGGTACTGGCTCCGAAATTCCAACGTGGGCATTCGTCACCATCCCGCGAAGGGCGCGGGATCATCTGTCTCAATGAATTCGACGAATGGCACAGCCACTCCCACTGCACGCGCTGTCCTGTAAACCTCGGCTGCACTCACACCATCTGCAAGTAATCGATCGCCAGACAGCGCTACCCACCGCCCGGCGTATGCTGCATGGTGCGTGCGAAGCCAATGCTGTTCGGCCTCGAACGGCTCAATCGCCCGCGGCAAAGTCTGGTGACCGGCAATGGCCTGCGAGAAAACAACGACCTCCTTGCCCCGAGGACCCGCCTGTATTCGAAAACTGAGGTCCGGATTTTCACCGAACATTGCGCAAGGAACGAATGCGCCGTCGCGATTAATCACGACGTTGTCGGACTTCGGGAAAAATGCCCCCTCCCGTTGCTGCTCTTCTGGAATTGGCCGTTGGGACATAAACACCCCTGGGCTGACTTGCAAGTTTTGAAACCGTCCCAAGGACTCGAACTTCAAACGTGATCCAGTGTCAGCATTCGGCCGTCCCTTACGAACGAAAGGAAATCCGGGCGAGCCAGGCACCAGCGAAGCGTTCAGAGGCGAGATACTCATAACTGTCCTCAACTTGCCGCCTCCAGCCCCAGATCCTGAAGACGCCATTTGTATTCACTTCGCACTTCCTCTACCAGAGCGGGTCTGAACTCAGCGCCCGGGTACTCGCCTTCGTAGTCCACAAACAACGCTCCGGCAAAGCCCAGAGAACGCGCAATCACAACACGTCCCTTTCGATGGGCCTTATCCCCGCCGATGTTGAGAGTGAGCGCGAAAGCGTCGGGTTGGCAGAATTCACTTCCTCCGATCAGATGTTCACTCAAGTAGCTGTCGGGGTCTTCGGAGGCGAGCTTTAAGTGCGCAAGCGAATGGACAACGAGATCTCCGTTGCGTGCGTCGTCGTCCAGAAGCGCTAAAGCCGCTAACGCGGTATTCGCTATATCGATGGCGGATTTTTCCGCCCCTTCGATCAAAACCGGGATGACCACCTCAAACCATTCGTAGTGTAGTCGCAACGACAGCGAATCCTGAAGGAGCGGGATGTTGATCCGAGCTTCTGAGAGCTTGCCGGAAGGGGTTTCAAGAATATACTTTTCGCCCGAGAACCCAAACTTCTTGAGTTCTTTGCAGAGTTGGCTGAATGCAGGAGTACCGGGTACCGGCAGTCCGGGCAAGACATTGCGATATGCGAATCGACAGGTCAGCGATGACTGAACTGGGGTGTACTGCCGCACGATACAAGCTTACCTACATTTCTCCCTGCATGCCAACCGGCTCACCACCGGCTCAGCCTCCACGTCCCCGGCCGCCTTTCCGAAACGTTTCGCGGTTCTGTTCGTGGGGAATGGAGTGAATGAGGATCATTGGGACGCCCAGGGTTCAGGCCCCGATATGAAGCTCAGCAAGACCCTGGCGCCGCTCGAGCCGTTGAAGCATAAGATCAACGTGATTCACGGCCTGTTCCACAAGCGGGCTGTCGGTCTGGGTATTCACCCCGCGCAGACGGGAAGCCTGCTCTCCGGCGCGACCATTCAGAAGGGGGCCATCATCAAAGCGGGCACCACCGTCGATCAGATGATCGCCAGCCGGATCGGCCAGGATACCGCGCAGCCCAGTATCGTTCTGGCTTGCGAGCAGCCCATGACCGGATACCACGAGACCAACTACTCGATGGCCTACAGCTCGCACATCTCCTGGCAGACTCAGGACTCGCCGGTACCCAATGAAGTCTACCCCTCATTGGCCTTCGACAACCTGTTTGAGAACCGCGGCAGCCTTCGCAACATGAGCATTCTCGACCGTGTGCGGGACGACGCCGAAAGCCTCGGCCGGGCGATCAGCGGTAACGACAAGGCCAAACTGGACGAGTATCTCACCAGCGTGCGCGAAGTGGAGAAACGCGTCGACAGCATGCGGAAGAACAAAGACACGGCGGACGATCTCGCCAAGCAGCGGAACCGCCCCGTGTTTACCATGGATCGGCCGGCCAACGGCTTGCCGGAAGACCTTCGCGACCACACGCGCCTGATGTGCGACATCATCGCCATGGCTTTCCAGACCGACAAGACTCGGGTTGCCACGCTGCTGCTGGCTCGCGACCTTTCCGCGCTCTACTATCCATTCCTGGAAGTGCGCGAAGGGCACCATTCCGCGTCCCACAACAACCAGTCCGAGGGTTACGAACGTATCGCGCGTTTCCATTTGAGCCAGCTCGCCTATCTGGCGACCAGGCTGGACAGCATGCCGGAGGGGAACGGCACGGTGCTCGATAACTCGTGCCTGATGTTCCTTTCGAACATGTGGATTGGCCGGAAGCACGACAATACGAGATTGCCTCTGGTGCTGGCCGGCGGGCTGGGTGGGACTCTCGAAACGGGACGCACTCTGGACTACCTCGAAGCCGGCGACGACCATCGGAAGATGTCGAGTTTGTACCTCTCGATCATGGATCGGATGGGAGTGAAGCTCGAGAAGTTCGGCGACGCCGACACACGCCTGGAAGGGGTGTAAGGATTTCTGGGCCCTGCGGGCGGCACTATGCCCGGCGATCAGAAATAGCGAAACGCACGGCGCGATTCGCCGGCGGCACGGCGCTCCTCGGCGCGGGACTGCCGCTCTTCCCGCCTGGCTTCGGCCCGCTCGCGCATGGCTTGGCGATTGGCCTCGACTGCTTCGCGGTGCGCCTCACGCCGCGCCTCGATCCGCTCCCTGCGGTCTTCGTTCCAGGCGCGCCGGTTCTCGCGGACTTCCTCCATCCGCTCCCGGCGAGCTTCCGCCTGCGCTCTTCGAGTTTCGGCCCGGTCGTACCAATCGGAGGTCGCAAACGCGGGGGCGAGCAGCAGCAGCGATGCCAACAGTAGTTTCATGTTCCAGACCTTTCAGAACGTTATACTCCGAGGGATCGGATTGGTTACGTGGTCCGTGCCACTTTTTTCAAAGAGCGGCTCTCTCTGAGTTGGCGAGATCGAAGTCACTACCCAGGCGAGGTCGCCGGTTGGCCGGAAGCCGGGTCGGTGACCCTCCCAGGCATCGATGTAGCCGTAGGGAATTCGCCGGTTGGGCCCTCCGGCCCGGAAGGACTCCTCGGTGCCCGGATAGGACCAGCGCGCGAGACGGCGGAGGTTCGTCTCAACCCCGCGGCCAGATCCTCTTACAAAAATCCTACCAGATTCCCTGGAGATCTGTTATAAGTCATACACGATGGCTCCGAAAATGAGCAAGCTGCCGTGTTGCGGGCCGTGTGCGCAGAAGCAGAAGAGGCTGCGGGAACTGGGGGCCGCCATAAGGCGGTTGATGAAGAACGCGGAGAAACACCCACGGGCGAAGGCATCGATGGAGAAATACCTGGCGGAACAGCGATCCGTCACCAGTTGGTTGGCCGCCCATCACTGCGTTCCTCCCATGATGCCGGGCGGCCGGGCAACCCGGATTTCGATTCCCGGCCGGAGCACGCCAGAGTCCGAGGAGTAGTCTCGGGACTAAAGCAACCATCCATAGCGCGTCGTGTTCGGATCTGGCGTTCACGAACCAACTGAACTATTCGTATCGCAGCGCCTGTGTTGGCGCAATCCGGGATGCTCTTCGCGCGGGTACGTAGGCCGCCAGCACGGTCACCAGAAACAGCGACGGCACGACGACGACGTAAGCCACAACGTCTACGCCGCCGGCATTGAACAGCACGGAATTGAAGAGCCGCTCGACGGCGAAACCCATCGCCAGCCCGATCGCCGTCCCGATACCCACCAACAGGAGGCCCTTGCCCATCATCAACCGCAGCACGTCCGTGCTTCCCGCGCCAAGGGCCATGCGAATGCCGATCTCGCGGGTCCTGCGGCTCACGTTGTACGCCACCAGTCCGTACAAACCGGCGATGGTCAACAGGAGACCCGCGGCGCCCATGGCGCCCACCATGTCGATCGCCATGAGTGGCCCTTTCACCGCCTGGCTCAAGTAGAAGTCCGCGTAGGACCTGGTTTCCAACATCGGCAGGTTCGGATCGAGGGTCCTGACGACGTCTTTCACGGGCTTGACCAATTGCAGCGGATCGCCGTCCGACCGCAACATCAGGACCATTCGCTCGACCGGATGCTGGGCCAGCGGCAGGTACACGAAATCCATCGGCCTTTCGGTGGTTGCTCGATACTTGATGGTCTGGGCGACACCTACAATCTCAACCGGCGCGCCGATACGGCTATCGAGCCGGATGTGTTGGCCCACCGCGTCCACCGCCGGCCAATAGTGCTTCGCGAACTGCTCATTCACGACGGCGACACGCGGCGCATCCGCGGTATCGGACGCCAAAAAGCCGCGGCCGCGAAGAATCGGTACCCCCATTGTCGCGAAGTATCCTTCATCAACCGTATCCATCGTCGAATAGAAATTCGCGCGATCGCGCGGCATATCGAAACCCTCCGGCACGAACGCCACGCTCTCAAAGTCCCCCCCGTACGGAACGTTCTGCGTGAGAGCCCCGCTCTGAACTCCGGGAGTTGCCCGCACACGTTCCGCCAGCAGTTTGTAGAACCTCCGCGTTTGAGCTGCGTTGTACTGCATCAGACGCGGATCGAAGGTGGTCATCAGCAGATGATCGTGATCTTTCGCAAAACCCGTTCCAGCCGACAAGGTATGTTGGAAACCCCGGACCATCAGGAAAGACGCCATCAGCAGCATGAGGGAGGTCGAAACCTGCGCCACCACCAGCACATTCCGGCCCCACAGGCGTTTGCGCCCGGGCACATCCACGTCGGCCGCCTTGAGTCCGCTCACCAGGTCCGTGCGCGTGCTCTGCAGCGCCGGCACCACGCCGCAAAGCAGCGCGCTCAAAACGGACAAGGCCAGGGTTGCCAGCAGCATGCGCGTGTCCATCCGGAACGGGACGCTGATCGGCAACTCGGTTATGAATCGATAAGTATGGAACCACTGCACGACGCCGTACCCGATGCCGATCCCGGCCAATCCACCCAGGGACGCCAGAATCAGGCTTTCCGTCAACAGCAGCCGGATCAGCCGGAAACGCCCGGCGCCAATCGCCAACCGTACGGCGATTTCGCGGGTTCTCGTGCGGGCACGGCTCAAAAGAAGTCCCACGACGTTGGTGCACGCCACCAGCAGCACGGCCAGCGCCAGGGTCGCAAAGATCAGGCTGAATTTCCAGGGGCTGTCATCGCTTCGAGCCTGCATTTCGAACTGGCTGTGTACCGCCGCGCCGCGGCTGCGGTTGAACTTTGGATACTCGCGCTCGAAGTTTCCTGCAATCACGGCCAGTTCATTCCGTGCCTGCTGGAGGGTCGTCCCCGGTTTCAAGCGCGCCATCACATTCAACTCGCGATCGTCGCGGTCCTCGAAAAAATTCCTCTGGCGGTCGGTCGAAAACACCCGTGCCATCCCGAGCGGCATGTAGAAATCGGGATGCTCGAATATTTGCATCCCCGCGAAGGTTTCCGGGGCCACGCCGATCACCGTAAACTCCGTGCCGTTCAGGCGAACAGTCCTGCCAAGAACGGAAGGGTCACTCGCGAATTCATTCTTCCAGAAGCCCGGCCCGAGCACCACCACGGCATTGCGGCCGGGCACCTGGTCTTCGTCCTCCCGAAAACCGCGCCCCAGCCTCGGCTGCACGCCGAGCACGCGGAAGTAGTTGCCTGAGACCATCATTCCGCCCCTGACCCGCGGTGTGGCTCCGGGGTCGGCGCTGAAGCCGACAGCCTCCATATCGGCGTGGGCGATCACGCCTTCGTAGCTCTTCGATTTGCCACGGATGTCCAGGTATTCGCGATAAGAGAAACCGTCGAAGCTATGATCGTGTGCAGTGCTCACCAGAGTGACCACGCGGCTGGGATGCGGCACGGGGTAAGGCCTCAAGATCAACCCATCGACCATGCTGAAAGTCCCCGAGGCCATCCCGATCCCCAGCGCGAGCGTGATCACCACGAACGCTGTAAGTCCGGACGCGCGGCGCAGGCTCCGGATGGCGTAGTGCGCATCGTCGAGGAAATCCGTCAGCCAATGAATCCGCCGCATGTCTCTCATCTCCTCTTTCCGTTGTTCCAGTCCGTCCATCGCGCGCATCGCCCGGTAGCGCGCCTCCTTGGGGGAAAGCCCCTTGGCGATTCCCTCCTCGATCTTGTGCTCCAGGTGGAACTGCAGTTCCTCATCGAGCTCCTGTTCCACACGGGTGCGGCGCAGGATGGACCTGAGCCTTAAGCGCGCCGTGAACCACCAGTGCTCCATGCGCATAACTCTTCCTAAGCCTCTGAAATCTGGATGACGTGCGAGATGGCGGACGAGAGCCGCTGCCAGTTCGCCGCCTCCGATTCGAGCTGTTTCCTGCCCAGGCGGGTGAGCGAATAAAACTTTGCCCGCCGGTTGTTTTCGGTTTGCTTCCACTCGGCTGTGATCCATCCTTCCTGCTCCAGCTTGTGCAATGCAGGGTAGAGGGATCCTTCGCTGACCTGCAGCACGTCTTCGGAGATGGATTTCAGGCGGAGGCTGATGGCCCATCCGTGCAAGGGCTCCAGCGCCAGGATTTTCAGGAGGAGCAGATCGAGGGTGCCCTGGACGAGGTCGTTCGGTTTACTCATATCGGTATCCTAGATGAGTATATAGCAGCTTCTCTCGGTAAGCAAGGGGAATCTTGGCGTTGACGGACGCGTCGAGCCATCTTCGGCGGACCTAGTGCTTTGACCGGTGGATCAGTTGCCCTGGCAGAAAACCACTCCCTAAACCGGCGAGGCCGGAACCAAACAGGGAAAAACCAAGCTCACCGCGGAGGCGCGGAGGACGCGGAGGAAAACGCGGAGGAAACAAAGTCAAAATCTGAGGGCGCCGAGTTAGCAGAGAACTGAGAGAAAACAACGCCCGATGGCGCGGAATCTCGCGGTCACGGAACTAGAGGCGGGTCTGTCGTGGCCCCACACTGTTACGGCCCCACCTTGCATTTTGGTCCTCGCGTGATCTACCCTCGACTGGTGACCTTTGAACAGTTTTACCTGGGATGCCTGGCTCATGCGTCATACCTGATTGGATCGGAGGGTATTGCCGCGGTGGTCGATCCGCAGCGCGATGTTGGCATCTACCTCGAGACGGCCCAACAGCACGGGCTGCGCATCGCCTACATCGTGGAAACCCACCTGCATGCGGATTTCGTGTCCGGCCATCGGGAACTGGCCCAACGTACCGGCGCCACCATCTGCCTGGGGGCGGGTTCGGGCGCCACCTTTCCCCACAGGGCGGTGCATGACGGGGATGAGATCGAGTTCGGAAGGTGCCGGCTGCGGTTCGTCGAGACACCCGGCCACACCCTGGAGAGCATCAGCGTCGTGGTGACCGATCTGGAGAGCGGGCCTGGCCCTGCCGTGGTGCTCACGGGCGACACGCTTTTCATCGGCGACGTGGGCAGGCCCGACCTCGCCGAGTCGCACACGCCGCAGGAACTCGCGGGACTGCTGTACGACAGCCTGCACCGCAAGCTGCTGGTTCTGCCCGATGACGTGCGAGTCTATCCCGCGCACGGGGCGGGTTCCCTGTGCGGGCGAAACATCAGCGCGGACCGCAGCTCCACCATCGGGCGGGAGCGAATCTCGAACTATGCTCTGCAACCGATGGCTCGGGAACAGTTCGTGCAAATGATGACCCAGGACCTGCCGGCCAGGCCCGATTACTTCCAGCGCGACGTGGACGCGAACCGGCGCGGCGCCCCGTCGCTGGATAGTTTGCCGCCCGTCGCGGCGTTGGCTCCGGCGGAGGTGTTGCGGAGGCAGCAGGATGGAGTGACGGTCCTCGATACGCGGGCCGCAACCTATTACTGTCCGGGACATGTGCCCAGTTCCCTCAACATCGGACTGGGCGGCCAGTTTGCGGCCTGGGCAGGATCTGTCGTGGGGCTGGATCGCGAGCTGATCCTGGTGGCCGAAGACGATCAGGCCGCGGAAGAGGCCCGGCTGCGCCTGGCGCGCGTGGGAATCGAACGGGTGGCCGGAAAGCTGCAGGATGGCATCGCTGGGTGGGCCGGCGCGGGGTTACCCCTGGCCGAGATCCAGCAGATCGCGGTTCAGGATCTCGAGGCCGAGAGGGCCGGGAACCCCGACCTTTGCGTGGTGGATGTTCGCCGCGAGGCGGAATGGAACCAGGGGCGAATCCCCGGCGCGGTTCTCCGGCCGCTGGATCGTCTTCGGACAGGTCTGACTTCGCTTGACCCGGAGAAGCTCACTGCGGTTCAGTGCAAGAGCGGATATCGAAGTGCGATTGCGTGCAGTCTGCTGGAGGCGCACGGATTCAAGCGCGTGATGAATGTGCTGGGCGGGTTCGATGCGTGGACGGGAGCGGGGCTGGCCACGGTGAAATAGACTGCGCAAGCGAAGCGCCTACACATCGCAGAGCGCCACGGCTTCCGAGAGCCCCTCAACCGGATTGCGCGTGGGGATGAACTCCTGACCCACATACCCCTGGTATCCGATCTCGATCAGGGTCCGCATCACTCCCGGATAATGAATCTCCTGCCGGTCGTCCAATTCCCCCCGGCCCGGAACTCCGGCCGTGTGGATGTGCCCGATCCAGTCGCGGTACTGGCGGAGGCGCCGGATGATGTCGCCATTCATGATCGCGACGTGATAGATGTCGAACAGCAGTTTGGCGTTGGGCGATGACACCTGCCGGATGATCCCGGCGCAGTAATCCAGGTCGTCCCCCTGGTAACCCGGATGGCCCTTCATGGGATGGGAAGCATCGCGTGAGTTGAGGTGCTCCAGGCAGACGGTGACGCCCCTGGCCGCGCCATAGCTCGCCAGTTCCCGCAGCCCTTTCACGGTGTGCTCCGCTCCTTGGGCCGCCGGAATCTCCCCGCTTGCCGGATCGTCCGCGTCCAGCCATTTGTAGCCGGTGAATGCGATGACATTGGGGATGCCGGAATCCGCGCATTGGTCGATGGTCTGTTTCGTACGCGCGATCACCTCGTCCTGGTAGCGAGGGTTGTTGAGGCCTTTCGCGAAAACCGGATCGGGCATGCCATTGAGCGCGATCGCATTCTCCAGGCCGTACTGGCGCACCACCGGCCACAATTCCGGCGGAACCAGCTCGACGCTCTTGCAGCCCAATTTGCAGGCCGTCTCACAGACCTGGTGAATGTCCCATTTCCAATCGGTGGCGTTCAAGCACCAATACGCCAGCGACTGCCGGATGCGACCGTTCTTGACCACTAGTTACTCCTCAAAACGCTTCCCGGAAGCGGAAGGTGACAGGCGCACTGTCCGGCCAGGGGGTACCCCGCGCAAAGCCGGCGCCTTGGGACAGTGTAGCCGCTTTGCGCAGTTCTTGCGAACCCGACGCCCCTACCCGTCGTATTACTGGTATGTTCGACGCCCTTCTAGCCGACTTGCGCTTTGCCTTCCGCTTGCTGCGCAAGGACCCCGCGTTCAGCGCCATCGCCGTGGCGACCCTGGCCCTCGGCATCGGCGCCAACACCGCCGTCTTAAGCCTGGTAGACGCTGTTATTCTTCGCCCCCTCGCCTATACCGAGCCGGGGCGCCTGGTCTCCATCCATGAGGTGGTCCCGCGATTCAGCCACCTCGCCCCGCTGATTCCCGTCAATGCCATGCACTACAAGGAGTGGAGCAAATCGGCACGGTCGTTCGAGCAGATCACCCTGGTGGGCGGCATCGCCCTCAACCTCACCGGTTCTGGCGAGCCAGAACGGCTCCGCGGCGCCCGCGCCACCGCCAACCTGTTCCCCATGCTCGGCGTCCACGCCCAGCTCGGCCGCACCTTCCTCGCGGAAGAGGACCAGCCCGGCCGCGATTCCGTGGTCGTTCTCAACGACGAACTGTGGCGCCGCCGCTTCGGTGCCGATCCCTCAGTGATCGGCCGCAAGGTCACGTTCGACGGCGGAACCTATGAAATCGTAGGTGTCCTCCCGCGTGAATTTCGCTTTCCCAAGCTGAGCCAGCTATTCGCCATGACCATCGATGAGGAGCAGCCCGAAATCTGGAAGCCCTTCGCTTTGCGCGATAGCGACCTCAGCCCCATGGGCGATTTCAACTATGTCTCGATTGCCAGACTGCGCACCGGGGTCACCCGGTCCCAGGCGCTGGCCGAATTGAATGGCCTGCAATCCTCCATTGCCAGCGGATTTCCCGAAAAGACCGAGCTGCGCGCTGCCATCGTCCCGCTTCAGGACCAGATTGTGGGGCGGTCCCGCGGCGGCCTCCAGTTGATGCTCGCCGCCGTCGCCGCGGTGCTGTTGATCGCCTGCGTCAACATCGCCAACCTGCTGCTGGCGCGTGCCGCCGGCCGGCGCCGCGAGATCGCCATCCGCACCGCCATCGGCGCGGCGCCGAGGCGCCTTGTCCGCCAGGTTCTGGTGGAGAGCCTGCTGCTCTCTGGGATCGGCGGAATCTGCGGCGTGGCTGTGGCTTTCGGCGCCATGCGCCTGATCCTGGCGCGCGCCCCGCTGGATATCCCGCGGCTGGATGAGGTCCATCCCGACGCACGACTCCTGCTCTTCAATTTCGCTCTCGCCTTAGCCGCCGGTCTCCTCTTCGGACTGCTCCCGGCCTGGCGCTTTGCCCGGACCGACCCGCAGGAGGCCATGAGATCGGGCGGTCGCGGAACTACCGCCGGCCGCGGCGCCGGACGCCTCCGTTCGTTGCTGGTCGCCCTCGAAGTCGGACTCAGCGCCATGTGCCTGATCGCCGGCGGGCTGCTCCTGCACAGCTTCGTCAAACTGCTCCACGTGGACCGCGGCTTCAACTCTGACCGCGTCCTGGTGGTCGATCTCAACCTCCCGCAACGCGGTTATCCCAACACGCAAAAGCGGGCCGCGTTCATCCAGGCAACCATCGAGCGGGTGGCTGCTGTTCCCGGGGTGTCTTCGGTCGGAATCTCCAACAAACTACCGCTCACCGGCGAGGGCGGCAACAATTTGATCCTGCCCGAAGGCCGCAATCTTGCGGTCATGGAGCGCCCGCTATCCGATCTTCGCCAGGTTAATCCCGATTACTTCCGCACCATGGGCATCCCTCTCCGCGCCGGCCGCCTCTTCGCCGAGGCCGACCGCAACCACCCCGTCGCCCTGCTATCCACTCTTACGGCGGAACGCATCTGGCCCAACCAAAATCCCGTTGGCAAACGGTTCCGCACGGGCGGCGACGACACACCGCTCATCGAGATCATCGGTGTGGTTGGGGATGTTCATGGCGTTAGCCTGAGCCGGACGCCATCGAACACGATCTACTTCCCCTACTGGCAGCGCTCATTCAACCAATATGCGTTGGTGGTGAGAACCGCCATGGATCCCAGGTCTGCGACCTCGCCGGTCCGCGCCGCCATCCGCCAGGTGGATCCCGATCTGCCGATCCCCACCATCCGCACGATGGAGGCCGTCGTGGACGCCTCCGTCGCCCAGCGCCGCTTCCAGATGACACTGGTGCTGCTGTTCGCCATCACCGCCCTGCTGCTGGCGAGCCTGGGAATTTATGGTGTGATCTCTTATTCCGTCGCCCAGCGCACCAGCGAGATGGGCATCCGGCTTGCTCTCGGCGCCCAGCCCGCCCTGATTCGCGCGATGGTCCTGCGCCAGGGCATGCAGCCTGTCATTCTGGGACTCACTGCCGGAGTCCTCGGCGCCCTCCTGCTGGGACGGCTACTCGCCACCCTGCTCTTTGATGTGACGCCCACCGATCCCCTTACCATCGTCGTGGTCGCAGCACTCCTGTTATCCGTCGCCGCCGGCGCAACGTACTTGCCGGCCCGCCGCGCCACCCGAGTCGACCCCACCGCCCTTCGCTACGAATAACCTGAGTCGGGGAGTGTCAATTCAGCCGCGATGGGCTTGATAGAATGCCAACACATGCTCTCCCGCCTGGCGTTTCCTGTTCTGGTGCTCTTCTCCGCGAGCCTGCCCGCGCAGGAGACGAGTTGGCGGATCGATCCCAATCACAGCGCGGCCTATTTCAGCGTCCGCCACCTGATGATCTCCACCGTTCGCGGCGAATTCAGCGGGATCAATGGCAGCATGCGCTACGATCCCGAGCATCCCACCGAGGCCAGGGTGGAAGCCACCATCGACTGCAGCACACTGAATAGCGGGGTGGCCGCGCGCGATGCCCAGATGAAGGGACCGGACTTCTTCGACGTGAAGCGTTATCCCACCATGAAGTTCACCAGCACGCAGGTGAAGAAGTCCGGGCCGGGCAAACTCAAGGTCTCCGGCGATCTCACGATCAATGCCACCACACGCCCCGTGGTTCTGGATGTGGAAGGCCCTTCCGCGGTGGTTAAGGATGCCCGCGGCAGAGAGAAGATCGGCCTCAGCGCGGCGACCAGGATCAACCGCAAGGAGTTTGGCATCATCTGGAATGAGATTTTGGAAACCGGCGGCGTTGCGGTGGCCGACGAGGTCTCCATCTCGCTCGACATCGAGTTCATCCGGTGACACGGGCATTCTTGCCTGTGTTGCTTGGCGGCATGCCGGACCTCCGAGGGGATTGAGCGATCGCAGGCACGGCAAATAAAAAACCCACACCGGCAGGAATGCTTGTGCTACGGCGGTATAGACTGGGAAGACAGCACCGAACAGGGAGGCACTGCGGGGGCATGCGCGCAACATCCGCCGAAACCAACATATTGAATCGAAGACTGTGCTTCGCCGCTCTATGCGGGCTCCTGGTTCTCGTGCTGAATCCGACTCCAGCGCCGGCGCAGGTGAGTGCCTCCATTTCCGGAAAGGTGGAGGACGCGACCGGCACCGGTGTGCCCGGCGCAACCGTCACCGTGAAGAGTGTGGAGACGGGGGCGACGCGAGTGGTCACCACCGGCGATTCGGGCAGCTTCACGGTCCTCGCCCTGCCGCTGGGACAGCAGGAGGTCAAGGCCGAGAAGACCGGCTTTCAGCCCGCCGTCCGGACGGGCATCAGCCTCGCGGTAGGGCAGGAAGCCAAAGTCAGTCTGCGGCTCAAGGTGGGAGAATTCGTCCAGCAGGTGACCGTGTCGGAAGAAGCCCCCGTCGTCAACACCACTACGGCGCCGGTTTCGGGGCTGGTGGGGCAGCGCCAGGTAAAAGACTTGCCGCTCAACGGCCGGAGTTTCGACAACCTGCTTACGCTCAACCCCGGCGCCATCAACTACAGCGCCATGAAGAGCCCGCAAACCAGCACCAGCAATGGGAACACCTTCTCGGTGGCGGGACGGCGGACCTGGGAGAACCTGTTCCTGCTTAACGGCATTGAGGACACCGGGTCGAGCCAGCTTGCCATCACCCCTGGAGGTGTGAGCGGGCAACTGCTGGGGATCGACGCCATCCGTGAATTCAATGTGCTCCCCAGCGCGTACGGCGCCGAATACGGGAAGCGGCCGGGCGCCCAGGTCAGCGTGGTGACCCAGTCCGGAACCAATGCGCTGCATGGATCCCTTTTCGAATTCCTGCGGAACAGCGCCCTCGATGCGCGGAATTTCTTCGATCGGACGTCGTCGGCTCCTCCTTTCCGGAGAAACCAGTTTGGCGCCGCCGCGGGAGGCCCCCTCAAGAAGGACCGCCTCTTCCTGTTCGGCAACTACGAAGGGTTCCGGCAGGCATTAGGCGTCAGCAGCGTGAGCGTGGTGCCCGACCAGGCGGCGCGCCAGGGCCTGCTGCCGAATGCCTCCGGAGTGCCCACGCCGGTTTCCAATCTCAACTCCGCAATGCTGCGATACATGTCCTTCTGGCCTCAACCCAATGGTCCGGAGCTGCTGGTGAATGG
>JAIQFL010000294.1 GCA_020073365.1 Terriglobia bacterium
GCTGGCAGCCTGTACCATAAACAGTGCCCTCCTTGAGGCGAGTGTTGGAACCGTGATGAGCGTCTGGTTCACCCACTACGTTGACAGGAGGGCCACGCCACCGCAAGGCAGCGGAGAAGTTGGTCACGGCGTCGTGAATGACCCTCAACTAATTGGCGCAGTCACTCGCAGTAAATGTTGTGTTGGACAAGAGTGACCTTTTATCACTTCCTCGATCAGCGTGGATAGCTCAGCCTGAGCCTGCGAAATGTCGAGCACAGCCATGACTCGAGTATATCGTAGACCCGATCTAGCCTATCTTGACTGCCTACTTTTTCTTCAGCAAACCGCGGGCTTCCAGCCAATCGTGAAACCGCTCGGGCCACTGGGCAACCGGGCCCCGCGTGGTAGAGCGCAACCCGAACCCGTGCCCCACGCCCGTGTACACGTGCAATTCCGCCGAAGCCCCGGCTTTCTTCAGGGCCAGATAAAGCTCGGGGAGACCTTGCGAGATATTCTGCCGGTCGTTTTCTCCGCATGCCAGAAAAGCCGGCGGCGTCTCCTTCGAAAGTTGCATGTCCCGAGGGATAGCGGGGTAGATCAGCGCCTGGAACGACGGCTTGGAGCTGAGGCGGTTCAGTGGGTCGGGCGCGCTTTCGGTTCCATTGTCAAACCGCGTGGCTGCCAGCGCGGCAAGTTCTCCCCCGGCGGAAAAGCCCATCACCCCGATCCGGTCCGGATCGACGCTCCACTCCGCGGCGCGACGCCGCACCAGGCGGATGGCACGCTGGGTGTCCGCCAGCGACTCCCCTTCAATCTTGTAGGTGGACCCTTTCTCGCGGGCCAGCCGATACTTCAGCACGAACCCCGCGACGCCATGTTCGCTGAGCCATTTCGCGACATTGTAGCCCTCGTGGTCCATCCACAGTTCGCTGTGCCCGCCGCCCGGCGCGATGACCACCGCGGCGCCGGTGGCCGTCTCCTTGGACGGGAGGTATGCCGTAATGGACGGGCGGTGAACGCTGGCAACGACGTGGTCGCCGCCGGGCGCGGCTATCCGCACGGTTTCTTCCTCCGCGGTCTTGCCCTCCGACCCCGGCGCGCCGTTCGGCCAGAGAAGAATCACCTGGGGATCGGCCGTGGCGGCCCCCATCGAGGACGCAACCAAGAGCCACGCGAAACAGATTTTCGAGTTCATCGGATTCCGAGTCTCCTTGTTTTATGTAAAGGCTCGGAATTGAAGCGTTCGGTTACGCGATCCGCAGGCTGATGAAGGTTGTCTGAGATTCTCTGGCTAACCCGGACGCTAGCGGCGCGCGCCGCCATTCGATCTCGGCCGGGGCAATGTGCCTGGGGCGGCCGCATCGTACAAGCGCCTGGCTGCGTCGCGTTCTTCAACGTGAGCTTTGGCCCAATGGCAGAGCTCTTGCCATGGCTTCAGGAGCGTGCGCCCCATTTCGGTCAATTCATACTCGACGCGCGGCGGAACCACGCCGTAGATTTTCCGCTGCACCAGCCTGTCGCGCTCCATCCCTCTCAAGGTTTGCGTCAGCATCTTTGACGAGATCTCTTCAAGACCCCTCTGTAGTTCGCCAGTCCGTAAAGGGCCCGGAGTGAGCAGGTGGAGAATTGCAATGCGCCACTTATTCGATACCAGCTCGATGGCGTACTTCGATTGCAGCGCAGACTCGCGGATCGAGACCAACTTCGTCAAAAGTTACCTCCGGGTGACTACGGTACCCACAAGTGCGTAGCGAGATTCTTACCCCATATGGCATTCTCCTATTGTTAGCGATCCATATCAACCTGAAATGGAGTTTACACGATAAAACATGAGCCTTAAAGACCCCAATGTAGTGAACCCGAATCGACGGAGGCGTGTCGCCATCGTAATCGCGAATCCCGCTGTCTCTACGACCACAGGCTGGCCGGTGGGATTCTGGTGGAGCGAGCTGAGCCACCCATACTTCCGCTTCGAAGAGGCGGGCTATCAGACCGGGATCTTCAGCCCCGCGGGCGGCAAGTGCGAAGCCGACGCCATGAGCGACCCTCGCGATCCCAGCGAGTACTCGTCGAGCGATCTGATCAGCATGGGCTTCATCGCGACACCGAAGCTGGCCGCTTTGATCGAGAACACCCAGAAGGTATCCAGCATCGACGTAAAGCAATTCGACGCATTAATCGTCGCCGGTGGCCAGGCGCCGATGTTCACGTTTGACAAGGCAACCGGCCTCCACCAGAAGTTTGTCGAGTTCTATGAGTCCGGGAAGATCGCTTGCGCGCTGTGCCACGGCGTCGCACTTCTGCGTTACGCCAGATTAGGTAACGGCGAGTATCTGGCCAAGGGCAAGACCGTCACTGGGTTCGCCAACGTGGAAGAGGACTTCGCCGATAACGCCGTGTGGAGCATGAACCTGCTTTCGCGCGACAAGCACGTGATGCCCTGGCGGATTGAGGACGAATTGAAGAAGCTCGGGGCGAACTACATCCAGGCGGGCCTGTGGCGGGGATTTGCCCACCGCGATGGGAATCTGATCACCGGCCAGCAAAACTTCTCCGGTTCTGAGACGGCCGAGGTGGTGGTCGAGGCGTTGGGCCACTAGGATTGAGGCCAAGAGCGGATTTCCATGATCGGCTTACCGTCAACGGCGAACATCACACTCCCGGGCGCGGGTCCGTTATCAGTGTGCGTGTCTGCCGGCAGACGTGGGGCAGGCGGTTCCGCCGGGCGGTTCCGCCGGCGGTTCCCTCGCCGCTTGCGGGCGATCCTTGTTGTTTAACATTCCGCGACCTGGTCGCAACGGTCGGACGTCCCTTACTGGCAGGCGGACTCTCTGGCTGCATACTCGATTCGGCTGACGCCTTCCGGCGCAACGCCGAACTACGGTACCGCCACTCAGCAGTCGATGATGTGGTTGCGGAGGGCATAGCGGACCAGATCGGGAACCGAGTGCAGGTCCAGCTTGGCCATGATACGGGCGCGGTGAGTCTCCACGGTCTTGACGGTGATATTCAGGGCAGCGGCGATTTCCTTGTTGGCCTTGCCCTCCGCGACGAGCTGCAAAATTTCGCGTTCGCGGAGGGTGAGCTGGCTGGAAGATCCGCCGGCCTGGTAGCCGCTAAGGATGGCTTCAACCACGCTGGAAGTGAAGAATGGCTTCTGGCGGCCGAGCGCGTCGACCGCGGCCACCAGGTCGCCCGACACATCGCCCTTAAGAAGATAGCCGCGGGCGCCCGAGGCGAGCACGTCGCGCACGAGCTGCTCGGATTGGTGCATCGACAGGATGAGCACCTGGGTCTGCGGATTCTGTTTCACAATGTGGCGGGTGGCTTCCAGGCCGTTCATGTCGGGCATGCAGATGTCCATCACGACGACATCGGGTTTGAGACGGGCCGCAGCGGCAATGGCTTCTCTGCCGGTGGAAGCTTCCGCACAAATTTCCCACTCCGGGCGCTCGCCCAGAATCGCGGCCACTCCCTTCCTTACCACCTGGTGGTCATCGGCAATCAGTATGCGCGTCTTCGTCATCGAATCCGGAGACCGGCAGGATCACGGTAATCCTGGTTCCATCGCGGCTGGAGCTGATCTTGAAGCGGCCCCCCAGCAATTGCGCGCGCTCGCGCATGCTCGCCAGGCCGACTCCCGCCGGCCGGCCAAGAAGCCCGCGACCCCAATCCAGCAACTCCAGGACGACCTGCTGGGGATGGCGATCCAGGGCGACTGAAGCCAGAGGGCTTCCCGAGTGCCTGTGAATATTAGCCAGGCCCTCCTGAACGATGCGGAAAATGGCCATTTCGACGTCGCGGGGCAAACGGCCGAACTCGGGAGGAATCCCCAATTTGAGCTCGATCCCGGTGCGCCGGCTGAAACCCTCCGCGTACGTCTGTAGGGCGCTGGCCAGACCGAACTCTTCGAGCAAAGGAGGATGCAGCAGGTATGAGAGCGTGCGGATCTCGCGGGAGCATTGGGAGGCCAGGCCGAGGGCTTCCGCCAGGAGGCTGTCCCTTTCAGCATGCTCGCAGCGCGAGCCTTGCAGGCGGCTGAGGGTCATCACTAGGCCGGTGAGCAGTTGGCCGGTGCTGTCGTGCAAATCGCGTGCAATCCTGCGCCGTTCCTCTTCCTCGGGGCGATGGAGGCTTTTGGAGATCAAGCGGAACCGGTGCCCCGGGAACGCTGGCAGACCGTCGGCGCGTTGACCATCGACGATTTCTTCCGACAGGCCGATGGCCTGGACGGGGTGACCGCCGCTGTCGTGCACCATGGAGACGCTGTTCCGGACCCAGATGATGCTGGAGTCCTTGCGGATGTACCGCTTTTCGTACACGATGCTGCGGACTTCCCCGGCGAACATGCGGCGGGCCAGGCGCTGATTGCTTCCGAGATCGTCCGGGTGAGTGATGGATTGGAAGGTCCGTGACGCCAGCTCCCGCTCCGAGTACCCGGTAGTCTCGCAATAGGCGTGATTTACCAGGAGGAAGCGGCCGGTCAGGTCGTTGACGGCGATACCGGTCGCCGATATTTCAGACGCGTTCCGTGATCGCAGAGTCTCCGTCATTCTATCCGCCATCGCAGCCGGCCTCGGGGAGTATAGGCTATCGCGGACTAAACCACGGTCCGAGAACCCGGTTGCACGCGGGGTGCGGCCGCACGGCAGGCTGTCACTGTTACAGCGTCCATTGTAGCAGCTATGGAGGTACGATACCGCATCACAGATAGACGTTATCGCTCTTTAGGTCTGCCCGACTATGTTGTAATTTGTTCCCAAATCCGATAAGGATATAAACAGGTCTTAAATGCTGCTTAGCGCCAGTCCGGAAAACCTCCTGTTGCGGGCTGCATCCCGGGCCAGGCGGCCGTCGGGGCAGCTCAAGCACGTCGTGTTCGAAGCCGGTCAACAGTTGTGGGCAGCGGACGTCCCGATTCCCTATGCGCTGTTTCCCTTGCGGGGGGTGGTCTCGCTCCAGGTCGCAGTGGATCGTGGGAGACAGGCAGACATCGGACTGGTGGGGCGGGAGGGCTACGCGGAAGTCCCGTTTCTACAGGGAGCGGACCGGACCCGGATGATTGCGGTCGCCCTCACCGCGGGCGAAGCGCTGGTGATTCAACCCGATCTGTTTCGCGCGTATCTGAGCGACGCCGGGTTCCGCGAGGCGATGGAGCGGTATATGCGGATGTTCATGATGATGCTGAGCCAGATGTCCGTCTGCAATCGCGTCCACACAATCGAGAAGTCATTCATCGGCCGGCTTCTGCTGATGCAGGACCGGACCCAGGCGGATTCCTTCCAGTTGACGCAGGATTTCTTCTCACGGGTGTTGGGTGTGCGGAAGGCGACCATCAGCCGGGCGGCGGCGCGGCTTCAGGAGCAGGGCGCGATCCGCTACGACCGGCGCGGCCGGCTGACCATCCTGGACCGCCGAAAACTGGACGGGCAGTCCTGCTCGTGCTACCAGGCGATCAAGGCCGAATCGGACCATCTGATCGCTGCGCTGGGCGGGTTCTGAGCGGGCTTCCAGTCCTCGCCCGCCCACTGTGATTTGACGGTGCTACATAGTCGCACCTGCTTTAATGCGGGTTGCACTGTATTGATTCCCCACGGGATTGCTGCGCATCCTGGAACCAGGATGCGCAATCTGCCACGGGCAATGAGCCAAACCACCAGCCTTTTGCGGGCTCAACTGGCCGATATCCAGCGGTTGGCGGGTAACGGCTCCAGCGAGAAGCTTCTCCGGCGCAAGCTCGCCAGGCTGCTGCGATACGAGCTCAATGATCGCGAGGTTCGGACCAGGCTTCTGGTTCGCATCGCAGGCCTCCTGGAGCATCTGGGCTCGGGTGCGGGGGAGAAGATGCGCAAGCGTCCGCCGTGTCGAGTCCGCAACTCCTGGGGAAGGGCATGAGCGTTCGCAAGGAGGTGCAGGACGCGGAACGGCGCACCCGCGCCCTGCTCCACGCCGTGGTCGAAGGCACCACGGACGCGATCTATGTGAAGGACCGCGAATGCCGCAGCCTCCTGGTGAACAACGCGGCATGCCGCATGGCGGGTAAGAGAGCCGAAGAAATGCTCGGCCGGGACGACACGGCGGTGTTTGCCCCCGAAACAGCGCAGGCCGGAATGGAGCATGATCGCGCCCTGATGGCCAGCCGAACCACCGAGACGCGTGAAGACGAACTGACGCTGGCGAACGGCGAGCGCATTACGGTGCTCACCACCGAAGGGCCGGTGCTGGACGATCAGGGCCAAGTGATCGGGCTCTTCGGAATTTCTCGCGATATCTCGGAACGGAAACGCGCCGAACAAGAGAGGGTCAGGCTGCAAGAACAGCTCCAGCACGCCCAGAAAATGGAGATCGTGGGCCGCCTTGCGGGAGGGGTGGCGCACGACTTTAACAACCTGCTAACCGTAATCAACGGCTATAGCGACCTGCTGCTCGACCAACTCACGCCGAGCGACCCAATGCACGACAGCGTGGCCGAAATCCGGAAAGCCGGCGAGCGTGCAGCAGCGCTGAGCCGCCAGTTGTTGGTCCTCAGCCGGAAACAGATCGTGATGTCGAAGGTTCTGGACCTCAACGACGCGATCGTCGAGATCGGTAGGATGCTGGCGCGGGTAATGGGAGAAGACCTTCGGCTGGAAATGGATCTCAGCCTGTCGTTGGGACGGGTGCGTGCCGACCCCGGGCAGGTGCAGCAGGTACTCATGAACCTGGCGGTGAATGCCCGGGACGCCATGCCCAGCGGAGGCACCCTGCTGATCCGGACCGAGAATGTGCAACTGGGAGAGGACTATGCGCAGCAGCATTCCGAGGTGAAGCCCGGAGCCTACGTGCTGATGGAGGTAAGCGATACCGGGATCGGAATGGACGAAGACGTGAAGGCGCACCTGTTCGAGCCCTTCTTCACCACCAAGAAGCCGGGCGAGGGAACGGGCCTGGGACTCGCAACCGTGTACAGCATCGTCAAACAGAGCGGTGGCTCCATCAGGACATACAGCGAGCCGGGCGAGGGGACCACCTTCAGAATATACTTGCCGCGAATCGAGGAAGGAGTATCACCGCAGGCAGACCAGCCGCGGGCCACCCCAGCCTCGCTGCGGGGAACGGAAACCATCCTGGTAGTGGAAGGCCAGGAGGATCTGCGGAAGATGGTCAGAGTGGTCCTGACGAACTATGGCTATCACGTGCTCGAAGCCGGAAATCCGGGCGAGGCGCTGCTGGTTGCCGAGCGCCATTCCGGTCCCATCCACCTCGCGCTCCCCGACGTGGTCATGCCGGGGATGGACGGGCGCGAACTGACCGGCCGGCTGAAAGCGCTGCGGCCGCGGATGGAGATCATATTCATGTCCGAGTACAGCGAGCCTGTCATGATCCAGCGCGGAATTCTGGACCTGGATGCCGGTTACCTTCTCAAGCCGTTCTCTCCGGAAGCTCTCGCGACCCGGCTGAGGGAAGTGCTCGGCCGGCCGCGGGCGGCGACGATCCTGGTAGTGGACGATGAGGCGGGAATCCGGGGATTCATGCGGAACGTTCTGACCGGCGCTGGATACAAGGTGATGGAAGCGAGGGACGGGAAGGATGCCCTGGAACAGATCAGGGGCTCCGAGGTGAACCTGGTGCTCACCGACCTGGTGATGCCCGAAATGGAAGGGCTGGAGACAATCCGGATCATTCGGGGGGAGTGGCCGGATGTGAAGATCATCGCCATATCGGGCATGTTCGGTGGCCGGTTTCTGCATGCGGCGGAGCTTCTGGGCGCCCACGCAACGCTGGCGAAGCCGATTCGGCCGGACGATCTGCTGGAGGCAGTCAGGCGGGCACTTGCAGAGACCGGGCTTTAAGGCACCGCGCGGTATGCCGCTCAGCTCCCGGACCCCTCCACTAGGGTGCTGTACTTGTCGATGGCAAGCCCTGTGAACCGTTCCACGCGCGTGCTGGGCGCGGGCCAGCGGACCTCCAGCCAATCCAGCTTGGTGGCCGTGCCCAGGCCTAAGACTTCGCGCGGGTCGTGCGAGGAAAGATAGCTGCCGCCGTTGTTCTTCAAGCGCGATCTCTTCATGCCGCCGGCGGACCACGTGAGCCGCGCCCCGATCGCGTCGCGATTGCACTTCACGCCTTGTAGCTTGAGGCCGGCCCAGTGGTTTCCCTGGCCGGCAGTGTTGCGCAGCAGCAGCGGAGCGCCGCCGTTGTTGCCGATCAGAACATCCAGCCGCCCATTGTTGAGGTAATCGCCCACCGCCAGGCCGCGTGCCGCGTACACTTGCGCGAACGCCGGCCCGGCCTCCGCGCTCACATTGCGCAGTTTGCCGCCCTCCTGGTGAAAGAGCAGAAGAGGCTCCTTGTATTTCACCTGGTTGGAGTACTTCTCGATCATGTCGTCGGGGTGTCCGCTGGAGAGGAAAAGATCCATGGCGCCGTCGTTATCGTAGTCGAAGAACTTGAGCCCCCAGCCACTGAGCAAACGCGTCGCCTGCGCCACGTTTTGTTTGTGCGCCACGTCGGTAAAGGTTTCGTTTCCGTTGTTCCGGTAAAGCGAGAACATCTCCTGGTCCACGTTGGCCACGAACAGGTCTTGCCAGCCATCGCCGTCAAAGTCGGCGGCATCCACGCCCATGCCAGAGCGCGCCTGGCCGTTGTCGCTATAACCCACTTCCGCGGCCAACGCGATCTCTTCCCACTTCGTCTTGCCGTTCACGGTTCCCCGATTCACGAACAGGAAATTCTGCACGGTATCGTTGGCCACGAAGAGATCCATGCGGCCGTCGTTGTTGATGTCGGTGGCCACCACCCCCAGCGCCTTGCCGAGCGACTTCTCGATGTCGGTGCCGCGGCCCGCCTCGGTGAAGGTGCCGTCGCCATTATTGTGGAATAAGAAGCTCGCAGTCGGTTTGAACACGCGCGGGATGCAGTAATACTGGCGGCCCAGCTTGTTGTCGCCGCACGACAGATGCTGCGAGGTGCCGTAGTCCACGAAGCTGCACACGAAGAGGTCCAGCCTGCCATCGCCGTCGTAGTCGAACCAGACCGCGCTGGTGGTCCAGCCGGAGAGCGGCAGCCCGGACTTCGCGGTGACATCCGCAAACGTGCCATCCCCATTATTGCGATACAGAATCGACCGTCCGTACGAGGTGACGAAGAGATCGGGGTAGCCGTCGTTGTTATAGTCGCCCACGGCGACGCCCATCCCGAAAGTGCCGCCCGTCACGCCGGCCTTCTCCGTGACATCCGTGAAGGTGCCGTCGCGGTTGTTCTTGTAGAGGGCATTGCGAAGGGGTGTTTTCGGCTTGAAGAAATCCGACGGCCCGCTGTTCACCAGGTAAATGTCCACCCAGCCATCGTTGTCGTAGTCCAGAAATGCGCATCCGGGGCCGAGCGTCTCCGGGAGGAAGCGGCTGTCCGACATGGCATTGTCGTGGACCCAGGTGATGCCGCTTGTCGATGCGGGGACCTCCTCAAAAAGCGGAGCGGAGCCCGCACCTCGCAACGCATAACCCAAGGCGCCCGCTGCGGAACATTTCAAAAATGTGCGCCGGTTAAACAACAGATGCTCCTGAGGATGATGGGGCGGACCCCCTGGTCCGCACGGGTCCCCCTGGACGCGCTGGCGGCCCAGCATGATCGGGCCCGTTCGTTCCCCGAGAAGCCGGCCAAGGCACCGGGGTGCCCTCTGGGCCCGGACCAGGGGGGTCCGCCCAGGGGAAGCTGTGAAATAATCGTCGGGATAGCCGCGTTGACAGACGAAAGCGTCTGTCCCACGCTGGCGCGTCAGGGCTTGCGTTTGGGTGGGGCAGGCGCTTTCGCCTGCCAACTGCTTCTTTCACAGCTTCCAGGGGTCCGCCCCACCATACTACAGCCATGGCGATCATTTCGGGTTCACGCCCGGCTGCTTGGCCTGCTGCTCGGCGAGCAACTTCTGAACAATGGCTCGCTCGCGATCACCCTCCGGCTTGCGCTTCAAGCGGTAGTACACGGTTGCCAGGCTGACGTGCGCCTCTGTAAACTGGGGCGATTCCTTCACCAGCTTTTCCAGCTCGTTGCGGGCGTCCTCCACGTTCTCCAAGGCGAGGTCGATGGTTGCCACCTGGTAGCGCACGCCGGGGTCGCCCGGGCGGCTCTTGAGCGCGCGGTCGAAATAGCGGCTCGCCTCGGCATAATTCTGGTCCTCCTTTGCCAGAACGCCCATTTCCAGATTGGACATGAAGTCCGTGGGATTCGCCTCCAGTTCCGCGCGGAATTCGGTGCCGGCCCCCGCCGGGTCGCCGGTCCGCAGAAGAGCTTGTCCGTAGTAGGAATGGACCTCGGGCAGGCGCGGATTCAGATCGACGGCCTTCTTCAACTCGGGCAGCGCGCCGGCATAATCCATTGAGAACAATTTGGTGGTGCCGAGCAGCAGCCTGGCTTCGGCGGAATCGCCGTTGCGGAGAATGCGGTCGATCAGCACGCCACCGCGGTCCGGTTGACCGTCGCGAACCAGTGCCGTGCCCAGCAGATAATTGAATCCCGCGTCGCGGGCGTTCTCCTTTTCTAGAGGAGACAACAGGGCGATGGCCTTCTTATACTCGCCTAGCCGGACATCGCAATCCGCCAACAAAAGGATCGCCTGCTGGCTCGGCGGTCCGAGCGACATCACCAATTCCAGTTGCTCTGCCGCCTCGGGCATCCGATCCGTCTTGTAGTAGGTCAGACCCAGGTTGAGCAGTACGGCCGCGTTGCGGGGCTCCAGGCGCAGGGCGCGTTTGTATTCTTCGACGGCTTCATCGTACCGGCCCATGTGGGCCAGGGCCGCACCCAGGTTGGAGCGAGCCGACATCGAATCGGGACGCGCTTTGAGATATTCCCGATACTCGCGGATGGCGCCTTCGAAATTCCCGGATTGATGGAGAGCGATGGCTTCCTGAAGATGCTTTTCCGCGGCAGGCTGCGCCCCGGCGACACAGGCGAGCAGTGCGAAGACCAGGAACAGAAGGCGCATCCTGATTCCCAATATACCTTTGTGTGGGCGGCCAAGTCGCTTGGTGGTCTCCCAAGAGTCTCCCGCCAGCCCACAAGCCGCGTGCCGGACCGCGTGAGGCCGGCTGAGACCGGCCGCTTGGGTACTCGCCAGGGCAGCCAGGGTGAAGCCTCTTCAGCCCTGAAGACGCGTTTTTCACGCCGGATCCAGTCTTATGTTCACCGCATGCGGCGAAACAGGTGGGACAGGCGGTTCGCCTGTCGAGCGGTTGAGTTAGCCCGGTCGCACGAGGGCGTTCAGCAGGCCCGCGAGCGCATTGGCCAGGCGTCCTTCCGTCAGGGATTCCGGCAGAGGAATCGACAGGACCGGCCGATGCGTGCGCGGGTCCTGCGAGATCAGACCGGATAAGGTCTGCTGGATCCGGTTGCCCGGGGCTTCGCCGGAGGATGGGACGGCCGTACTCCACGCCAGGGATTCGAGGAATTTCACACCGGCTTCGATCAGGCTGGACGCGGCGTTCCCGATGGCGGCGTGAGGCGGCTCGGTGGGCTCAAGTGGTGTGAGTGGGCTCACGGCCGCGCCGGCGCTCGCGGTCGCATCCTCACCCACAGCCTTTACCTGGACCGCGGCTTTCACCGGAACAGCCTCTACGGGCGCCGATGACAGGCTAAAGCCTGTCCCACCCGGTGGCGCCGATGACAGGCTGAAGCCTGTCCCACCCGGCGGTGTCGGGTCGATGACGGGCTTCGGCCTCCCCGGTTGGCCGGCAAAGATCTCTTTCACAGTCTGCAGTACGCTCTTGCGTTTGAGCGCGGCAAAATCGACCTCGGCGACCGGCGAGTCGAACACTCCCTCGAAAAGCGACTTCTTCAGGCGCAGGGTCTCCCATACGCGCTCTTCAATCGTGCCGGTAGTCAGCAGGTGGACTACCTGGACCGGGCGGGACTGTCCCATCCGATGCACGCGGCCGATGCGCTGTTCCAGGCGCGCCGGGTTCCATGGCGGCTCGAAGTTAATGACGGCCGAGGCGGCTTGCAGGTTCAGCCCCACGCCTCCGGCATCCGTGGACAGAAACACCTTGCACTCCGGATCGCTACGAAACTTCTCCATGAGTGCGCCGCGCTGGCGGGAAGGCACGCCGCCGTGCAGAGATACGAATCCGATCCTGAGCTTGTCGAGCTCCTGGCCCGCCAGGTGAGTCATGCGCTCGTATTCGCTGAAGACCACCACCTTGCGGTTCTCTTCGAGCGTAAGCTCCCGAACGATCTCGCGAAACTCCGCCAGTTTTGGCGAATGGTTGGTCTCCTTGTCGAAAAGAAAGGTCGAGTTGCAGAGCATGCGCATATTCTGCAGACAGCACAGGATGCGGCGCATGTCGATCTCGGAGAGCCACTTTTGTTTCTCCCACTTGCGCATCAGAGCGGCCAGGATATCGCTCTGCTCCCAATACGGCTCGGCCTGTTCCTTGGTCAATGCGACATGGAAGATCTGGTCGGTGCGTTCGGGAAGGTCCTTGAGCACCTCTTTTCGCGTGCGGCGAAGGAGGACGGGCGCCAACTGGTCGTGGATGCGATCCAGGCCGCGGTAGCCGAGCAGATGCCCTTCCTCATCCTCCATGCGGTGCTCGTGAAGGAAGCGGAAGGCGGGGCCCAGGCGGCGTCCGTCGACGAACTCCACCACCGAGAAGAGCTCTTCGAGCTTGTTTTCCAGCGGCGTTCCCGTGAGCACGAAGGCGTAGCGGCTTTTCAGTTGCTTGATGGTCCGGGCGGTTGCGGTTGCCCAGTTTCGGATGCGCTGGGCTTCGTCGAGAATAATCAGGTCGGGCCTCAACTCGTGCATGTAGCGCACGTCTTTAAGGACCAGTTCATAGCTGGTGAGGTTGAAGAACGCAGGCGCCGCGTAAAGGCCCTGCCGCCGGGGCAACAATCCGTCGATAACTTGTGCGGAGAGATTCGAAAACTTCTCGATCTCGGTTTTCCACTGGTATTTCACGGACGCCGGCGCTACCACCAGAACTCTCTCGATCCCCCGCCGCTGCCGCAAGAGTTCGGTGGCGGCCAGCGCCTGGACGGTTTTGCCCAGTCCCATGTCATCGGCCAGGACCACGCGGCCGCGGCACGCCGCAAAGATGGCTCCGCGCACCTGGTAAGGGAGCAGCTTGGTCTTGAGTACGCCGGCCAGGGGGTCCCGGCCCCGCGTGAACTTCGCCAGGAGCTTGCGTTCGAGTTGCAGGCCCTCGGCAATTTCATTCTCCCGTTCCACATATTCGAGCACGTCGCTGTAGATCACGGCCTGGTCGTCAGCTCTCCGGAGCGCGTCCAGCACCTTCGCGAATTGCTGGAAATGCTCGCGCCGCAACCGGCCGGCGGCGTCAAAGTACTCCTCCGCCAAGCCCTTCAAGGCAGGCGAGGGGGAGAGCGGCAAACGGAGCCGGACCTCGATCGTCACTCCGTATTCGAGGGAGATGGAAGCCCGGGAGCGCGCATATTTCTTTCGCTCCAGCGCCTTGCCGTGCCGCTGGCGCAACTGGAGCAACAGAGCTTCGATATGCTTACAGGTGCCCAGCGTGTTGACGGCGAAATCCGGGCATGAGCAGTAGTTCTCGAAGAGTCCCGGCCCGCGCATGGCAACACGGTACGCCTTTCCGCTGGCGGACTCGACGCGGTAGTCGCCATACAGTTGGCTCTTGGGTCGCTCCAGGATTTGGAGAACGGTTGCCTGGGCCCTCTCGCGACGTTCCGCAATCTGCTGCTCGATCAACATGCCGGCGCCTCCCGTGTGGTTGGATAACGAGACAGGATAACAGGTGGCTGCCGGCGCGGAGCCGCCTGAAGGCCGGCTGCAGGCAGGATTGCCTGCCCCACCCGCGGGCGGAATTGGAAGGCAGCTCACATTTACCTAAAGACATTCTATAGAAACGTGCACAAGTTGTATGGTAGACTCCACCAATCAGCTATGGATATCCTACAGGGGACCCTGGATCTGCTCATTTTGCGCGCGCTGGAACTCGCCCCGATGCACGGCGTCGGCATTGCCGCCCGAATCGATCAGGTCACCCGCGGCGCGTTCGTGGTCAAACCCGGATCGCTATTTCCCGCCCTCCGCCGCCTGGAACAGCGCGGTTGGATCGAAGGCGAATGGGGACCCTCGGAAAACAATCGCCGCGCGCGCTATTACAAGCTCAATCGCGCCGGCCGCACCCAGCTTGTCGAGGAGAAGCGCAACTGGTACCGCATGACCTCGGCCATGAACTGGATGCTCGAATCGGAAGGATAGGAGGGCCCGATGTTCCGCCGCCTCAGACACCTGTTCGATTACCTTTTCCGCCGCAGCCGCCTGGAGGACGAGTTGGATGAAGAGGTTCGCTCGAGCTTTGAAATGCTGGCCGATCGGTTTGCCGCGCGCGGAATGCCTTTGGCGGCGGCGTGCCGGGCCGCGCGGATCGAGTTCG
>JAIQFL010000295.1 GCA_020073365.1 Terriglobia bacterium
AGCATCGCTTGGATCCAGTCGTAGATCTCCCGCCGGGTTTCACCGGCAAACTCGATCTGCGAGCTGCCCTTGATAAAATCATCGATTTCCTGGGGCGTTAGCCCCTCCACGTTCTTCATCCCAATTCGCATCCACCTGAAAGGGTGGCAGACCACGAATTTCAGGATCATCTTGCATTGGAAACGTACTTCATTTCAGGATCATCTTGCATTGGACAATTCTCCGGGCCGCACTCCGTTGCGGACGGGGCTATGATGGGGTTGTGCGGTTGGCTTTTTTTTTCTGTTGCGCTTCGCTGGCCTTTGCCCAAGGCGGCACGCCGCCCAAACCAAAGGCCGAAGATTACGACATGCATGCCCAGGCGAAGGACGTCGCGATCGGCGCGGAGTTCATGATCCACAGCTTTTCCGGACAAGGGCAGACTTACACCGCCAAAGACTACCTGGTGGTAGAAGTGGCGTTATATCCGCCCAAGGACAAGAGCGTCGACGTGAACGAAGGTGCCTTCGCCCTGCGACTCAACGGCAAGAAACAGGCGCTGCTGCCAGTGGCCCCATCCATGGTGGCAACGTCGTTGCAGCACCCGGAGTGGCAGACGGGGCCGAGATTGGAAGGCGGTGGAGGATTGGGCAATACCGGCGTCATCCTGGGCCGTCCAGTGCCCTCGCAGGTTCCCGGCGGCCAGCAACCCCCGCAATCCAGGATACCGCGGGCGCCGGATCCCGACAATCCCAGCGGGATCGAGCCGGAGAAACGTGTGACTGCCCCGGAGCTGGTGGTGCAGACGGCGCTCCCCGAAGGCGTCCATCGCGGACCGGTCAGCGGCTTTCTATACTTTCCTTACAAGGGCAAGACCACTTCCATTAAATCCCTGGAATTGCTGTATGGGGAAGCGGTCTTGAAACTGCGGTAGGGGGAGAAGTGACGATTCGGGGCGGTCCACATTGCATGAAGCGATTGGTTCCTCCGGAGAAGTCGGCCGCTTTCACCACTCCGCCTCAATCCCGATGACGAACCAACAGAGAGACAAAGTAGGCTTGGGCTATCTCCTCATTATACGAATTGACTTCCAGGTCGACAATGCTATCTGCGCTTGTTGGACTCGTGTTAGAGCAGTTACTCGATCCCATGTAACGGTATTATTGTAATCTGCCTCGTGGCGTTCGTGCTGTAATTCTCTAAATGCTCTACCTACTAATCTGTGCCTGGCGACGATCTGAGGATTTGTGCCGGGATATCGAGCGTTTTCCACTCGCGTAGAAGCTTCTTTCATGGTGCCGTGATCGAATGCGCGTCCAAGAGGTGCTCTCATACTGACTCGGCCACAATTTGCCACAGATTCGCTTATCAGTAGATGGAAGAGTGCAAAGTAGGCGGTTGAGACGGCCCTTCTCAGGCTAGCTTGTCTTGGGCTTTTCGGCTCTTTGTGAACAAGTTGAACCGCCTGCTGAAGTAGATCATCATGAAAAGCCATGCGCTATTCCCATGCCGCGTCGTAACGCTTCGCCTGTTCGGATTCACTTCGAAAATTGAAATAGGGGAAGACTCCCCAATTCTCGTAGGGATTGATTGCGTCAAAGAGAATTGTAGCGATGCGCGTGGTGACATCGCCCAGGCGTGATTCCTGGCTGGCGGCATCCGACAAGAGAATGCGGAAAAATATGGAGCTTTCGCCGCTCGAGTCCACACCGATGCTGTAGCGGACAAGCCGAACTTCGCTCTTGTCGAGCTTGGCCACAGCTTCTGACGGCTTCATCCAGTTCCGCTTGATTGACGATGCCGGGGGGAGAGACTGCCATGCTGCCATGATCTCGCGTCTTGACGGCTGAATGGGGTCGTCTTTTGTGAATCCAGGGCGTGAAGTCGGCTGGTCGAACGTGATGAATGCCATTCCGGGCAAACTGAAAGCTGTAAGTACCGGACGCACCTAACACGGAGCGAAGGTAAACACCACCACTCCAATCACAAACCAGATCACTCCGAACAACACGCCATATCCGAAGAAACTGCGGAAATCCACGCGCGCGATGCCGGCGATCACGACGTACCAGAAGGGAGTGATGAAATTGCCGACGTGATCGCCGACCCCCAGCGCCAGAATCCCGCGCTGCACCGATACTCCCACCGCCATTGCCGTTTTAACGGTCACGAAGCCCTGCACCGTCCATTGGCCGCCGCTCGAAGGAATGAAGCAGGCGAATACGGCTCCGGCCGCGGCGGTGATGAACGGAAAAGTGGACGTGGTGCAGATGGAGGCAGCCATGCGGGCCACCTTGTCGCCGACCGCCGTGAACTGGATCAACCCCGCGACCCCGGCGTACAGATGATACAGCACGATCACTGCCCAGCTCCTGCCGGCGCCCTGTTCCACTGCCGCCGCGAAACGTTTCACTGTGCGATGCAGCAGCAGCGTGAGCAGGAGCAGGGTGGTGTTCAGCGAATTGATGTCGTGGCTCAGGCGTTTCATCACAAAGTGGTAGAACAGCCAGGCGGCCAGCAAGGAACTCACCGCCAGCGGTACCAGCGGGCTCCTCTCCAGGCGCTGCGCGAGTCCGAGCCCGCGCGGCTCCTCCTGTTCGAACGCCCCCACCGCCTTGGCCAGCGCGTGCGACTCGGGGAACCGGGAGATCGGCCGGACCGTCTTCGGCATCATCCAGCAGGCGGCCCCAATAGCCGCGGCGGCGAAGACCACTTCATGGATCATTGCGGCTGGAGACCAGATGGTGGTGGATAGCGGAATGACGCCAATCGTGTCTTGAAGAAAATGGCCCGGGCTGGCCATCAGCAGCGGCGCGCTCGCCGAAAGACCATACTGCCAAAGCGCCTGGGCCGCGGTGGTTACCGCCAGCAAAAATGGGAAATCGATTTCGATGTCTTTGCGCTCGGCCTCCGCGGCGAAGTAGATGGCGATCATCGGGTTCAGCGCATAGCCCAGCCCCCAGTAGACGTAGGCCGTCACTCCGCCGGTCAGGAACGCGAGCGTGATGAACTGGTTCCTGGTACTTGGAACCCGCGCCAATCGAGCGATGGCTCTTCGGAAAAATGGGGTCGTGGCGAGCGCCAGGCTCAGCACCAGGATGAGCGTCATCTGCATGGTGAAAGGCAGCAGCATCCACAAACCCTGGTGATAGGCGTCCATGACTCGCGATACCGGGTTTCCCAGCGCCAGCGCGAGGGCCAGCGTGAGGAATGTAAGGATCACGCCCGCGGTGATGGCGTCGGGCACCCACCGCGACATCGCGTTGGCAAACCGATCGAGTCCTCTGTCACGCGACTGCGGGGTCACAGCGCCTCCTCAACGGCCGGTTCTGAGCATTATACAGTGCCGGTATGCTGGTATGGCAGTAACCGTCGGCACGCAGCACAGACGCGTGCCCGCTCGATGTCGAAAGATGGCGCCAGAGGCGATCCGGGGCCGGATGACGAGCGCCCCGAAGTAGCTCAAGCCTTCAGTTCTATCACGACCGCTTCGAATACCTGATCGCTCAGATTCTCGGGGAGATGTTCGATTGCCGGAAATCTCAGGACCTGGCCGGCTTTGGTGGCGATCTCTTCGCTCGTGCCGTCCGGGTACGTCATCCGAATATTAGTTTCGGTGAGCATTACTCCCACCAACGCCGGGTGGCCGTGCATGACCGATTTCTCATGCGGTCCGTATCTGATCCGCAGCACGCGTACCTTTTCATCCTCCAGTTCAACCGTGTAGTGTTTCGAATCCACCCGGGTCGGGTCCTGACCGGGGGCTTGTGGAGCAGCCTGGGTAGCCATAAGTGTCTTCTCCTTTTAACGGAATCGTACTCTTCGAACTTGCCGAAACAACCAGGTAGTCGGATTATTTTGTCCGGATCACACGACTTCAAACGTCTCGCCGTCATTCCCGGAGTAATGTAGCCGACCGCCTCGAATCTATTTCCGCGCGACAACGCTCAAAAGCTCAGATCCTCCACGCGGCTCCGGACCACTACTTCGATCAGGGTCCGGATGCCAACGAACTTCGCGTTCACCTTGTTGGCCCCCTCCTGGCCGAGTTGTTTCACCAGGAACGGTCCCCCATCCATGTCGGCGAACTTGGAGTAGACCGTCGACATGGTCACATCGTTGGGATTGGCGCCCGCGCCCCTCTGGCTCACAATCAGGCCGACTTTTGCCTTCTTGTATACGGGCAGGATCTCGGACTTGACCAGGTTCTGGAAATCCTGCGTCTTGCCGGGAGTGATGCGGTAGCGCGCGGACACGAGCATCTGGGGAGGCGGCCCGTCGAGCACGTTGCTGAGGTCCGCGAGGCGTGTGATTGCATAGCTGGTGGAGCTAATGGTGCACTTCCGGAGCTTTTCCCCCAGCCGGGCGGAGGCCGGCTGTCCCAGGGCTTTGGTCAACGGGTTGCCGGCATCGAACTCGGCATACTTCTCGAACGGCGTGATGACGACGAACTCGTAGGAATTGCCGAACAGGCTCGTGCCGTATACCGTCCTGGTTTTCTGCCCGGCCTTCTTCAGCCCGGGAACAACTTCGTTCTTCTGAAGATCGAGCCATTCATTGAGCATGTCGGGTTTGACGTGGGTGATCGTGACGCGCGCAAGTTGCGGTGTGGCGGACTGCGCCAGGCACTGGATGGAAAAGGTGGACGCCAGCACAGCAGCGCTGGAGCATAAAAGATACTGCCCTCTGATCTTCATAGTATTCCCGTTTAGATGAGTTTCTTTCCCCGACAGCACCCTGCCGCCGATCCCCTTCAGCACTGTCTTCGTCGAGGAATCGTTCAAGCATGCAATCGCCTTGGATGGAAGTCAAGGCTCATCTGTGTTGCGGGAACTAAAATGAGAGTACCGGTACGCGGTGGCGCGTCCGGCGCAATGAGGGTTCGGGTCACGCAGCGCAAGGCCACGGCGGTCCGATGCGCATGGCGCGGCGAGCGAGAATCCGGCAGGCGGCCAGTGCAACAGCCACAGGACCAGTGCGGCTCCGGCGAACGCCGCGCCAGGCTGGCTACGGACGATCGCTCCGGGTGGGCGCCGACAAGGGCGGAATGGGGCGCGGCGCTATTCCTGGCGAAGGGCGCTCAACGGATCTATCCGGCTCGCGCGGAGGGCCGGTACAAAACTTGCGAACAACGCGGCAAACACCAGTACCGGAATCGTGATGGCGAAAGTCAACGGTTCGGTGGGCTGCATTCCCTCTACCAGGCGCTCCAAGGCACGCCCCGCCGCCAATGCGGCCGCAGTGCCCACGCCAACTCCCAGGGAAATCATCCCAAGGCTCTGGCGGAGCACCAGCCGCTTGACATCGCCGGCGGTGGCCCCTAGCGCCATCCTTACACCGAACTCCGGCACCCGCCTGCTGGTCAAATACGCCATCACACCATAGATGCCGACGCACGCCAGCAGCAGCGCCAGGCCCGCGAAGATGCCAAACAGCAGCAAAAGGAAACGTTGCCGGGCCAGCGAATCGCTCACCAGCCCCTCCATCGTTCGCACCACATAGAGGACCTGATCGTTACCGGCTCCGCGCACTTCCCGCCGCAGTGGTTCCACCAGGGTCAAGGGTGGGACGCTGGTCCTGAAGGCAATCGACATGAGCTCCGACCAACGCCGCAGGAGCTGGTCCGGCACCTGGGCAAGAGGATAGTAGAACTGCGCGCGCACCTGGGCCTGATCGTCGCCGGCGAGCCCCCAATGCCGTACATGGCCCACCACTCCCACCACCTGGACCACGGGGTCGGGGCCCATTTGGGGAATCCAAAGGTGCTTCCCGACGGCCTCCTGTCCACCAAAGGCGCGTTGTGCCAGAACCTCATCGATCACCACGACCGGCTCGTTGCCCATGCGGTCCAGGTCCGTGAAGAATCGGCCTCGACGCAGCGGGATGCCCATCACCTTCAGATAGTCCGGCGTCGCGCTGGTTGCCAACGCCAGCGGCCTCTGATTCTCTGGCGGCAAGGCCGCCGAGGTCCAGTAGGCGAGTTGGTTGTTCCCCCGGCGCATAGGGACGGTATCCACCAGCGCCACAGCCTCGACTCCTGGCACGCGGCGTGCGCGATCCAGGACGTCCTGCCAGGCCGCGCGAATCCGCCCGGGATTGTTGAGCGCGGCAGGCGAAATCGCCATCCGGGTGACCAGCACGTTCCGGAAGTTCATGCCCGGATCCAGCGCGGAGAGCCGCAGCAGCGTGCGTCCTAGCATCCCGGCCGAGACTAGCAGCACCACCGCCAGCGCGATCTCCGATACCACAAACCCGCCGTGCCCACGCCGCGAGCCGCCCGCCATCGTCCGTCCTCCCGCGCGCAGTGCCTGCTCCAGTTGCCGCACCGGAGCGCGCAAAGCCGGCGCCAGTCCGAAAAGGACGCCGCTCAGCAGGGACGCGGCAATGGCAAACAGCAGCACGTGCCAATCGAGCTGGACCTCCTCGGCGCGCGGCAAACTGCCCGGCCAGAACAACACAAACGGGCGAATCCCAACCGCTGCCAGCGCGATCCCGAGCACGCCCCCGGCAAGCCCCAACACCGCGCTCTCCGTCAGACATTGGCGCACCAACCGGCCACGGCCCGCCCCGAGCGCCACACGCATGGCAAGCTCGCGCTCCCGCGAAACCGCGCGCGCCAGCAGCAAACTCGCGATGTTGGCGCACGCAATCAGCAGTACCAGGCTCACCGCGCCCAGCAACAGCCATAGCGTGGACCGGACATCGCCGACATCCGCTCGTAGCGGCTGCGCCACGAAGCTACGGCCCTTATTGGATTCCGGATACTGCTCGGCCAAATGCCGGCCAATCAGTGACAGCTCTGTCTGTGCCTGGACCGGCGTCGCACCGGGCCGGAGTCGCGCCACCACAGTAATCCCGGGATGCCTCGATCGATCCTGTAGATTCGGCATCGTATTTTGGCCGAGCGGAGTAAACACATCCAACTCCTCGCCGTCCACCCGGAAACCTGCGGGCGCAACCCCGACCACCGTATACGATTTTCCGTCGAGAACCAGCGGCTTCCCGATGGCCCCATCGCTTCCCGCATAGCGGCGCTGCCACAAATCGTGCCCGATGACGATCACGGGAGCCGCGCCAGGCCGGTTCTCTTCGGGTAAGAAGGGGCGGCCGCGAAGGAGGGAAACGCCCAGGACGGAGAACAGCTCCGACGAGATCTCGAGGCCGGAAACGGCCTCGGCATCGCCGGGCGCACTCACCGTGCCACCGCCGAATCGCGTCGCCGCCATCTCCAGGGAGCGGCTCTGGCGCACACAATCGAGAAAGTTGGGATAGGCAAACGCCCACCGGTTGCCGTACGCGCTCGACCAGTCCGTCTCTTCGTCGATGGTGACCAGCCGGTCGGGCTCCGGATATGGCAGCGGCTTGAGCAGCACGCCGTTGATCATCGTGAACATGACAGTGGTCGCCCCGATGCCGAGGGCCAGTGTCAACAGGGCGACCGCCGCGAACCCGGGCTTCTGCCGCAGCGTGCGAAGTGCATAGCGCAAGTCCTGCCACAGGTCCTCCAACCAACGTGTGCCACGGGCATCGCGACAGCTCTCCTTCACCTGCTCCTCGCCGCCGAAAGCCAGCCTGGCCTGTCGTCGCGCTTCTTGGGGATCGCGGCCGTGCGCGATCAGATCGGCCGCGTGTTGGTCCATATGGAAGCGCAACTCCCGTTCGAGCTGGTCTTCCAGCTTCCTGCGGCGCCAAAGGCGATGCCACCAGGTCATTCCGCGCCTCCTTCGGACAGACTGAGGATCAGACCTACGGCCTCAGCCAACCGCCCCCAGCTCGCGGTTTCGGTTTCGAGCTGCGCCCGACCTTTCCGCGTCAGGTGATAGAACTTGGCCTCACGCCCGCTCTCGGTCTCCCTCCAGTCCGCGGCCAGAAGCCCACGGTTCTCGAGCCGGTGCAAGGCCGGGTAGAGCGACCCTTGGGGGACCTGTACCACATCGCGCGAGACCTGTTGCAGGCGCTGCGCGATGGCGTATCCGTGAACCGGGCCAAGCGCGATTACTTTTAAGATCAACAGGTCGAGGGTGCCTTGGGGGAGATCCGATTTCGCCGTCATTGCCTATACCTCGTTCTTCTACAGGTTAGACTATCACATGTAGAAGTACACGGTATGCGCTGGGCGAAACCCGCCTGCCACCTCTGATTTTTTCACGGCTACAAATGCCAGTGGATCATTGATGAAGAGTCAGGAAACGGTGCTCATCCGGATCAACTGCTCCGCGTTCTTCAGAGCCTCGGGCGTGAGCTTCTGGCCCGAGAGCATCCTGCCGATTTCCACGGTGCGGGCGGCGGCGTCCAGCTCTTCCACCACCGCCACGGTCCGGCCCTTCGATTCCTGTTTCTCCACCCGGTAATGATGGTCGGCGAACGAGGCGATCTGCGGCAGATGGGTCACGCACAGTACCTGGTTCGCCGCCGCCAGTTTCTTCAGCCGCCGGCCGACGCCCTCCGCGGCGCTGCCGCCCACGCCGGCGTCCACTTCATCGAAGACCAAGGTGCGGATGTGGGTGCTCTTGGCCTCGGTCAGGCAGGTCTTCAGAGCCAGGGCGATGCGCGAGATCTCGCCTCCGGAGGCCACCTTTTCCAATGGCCGCGGCTCCTCGCCGAGATTGGGAGACACCAGGAAATCGACCCGGTCGGCACCCGACCTGGACCAGGGGGCCGGCGAAATCCCGCTGCGGAACACGGTACGCTCCATGGCCAACTGTGCCAACTCGGCCGCCACCCGTGCCGCGAGCCTTCCCGACGCCGAACTGCGGCGTTCAGTCAGTTCCGCGGCCAGTTTCTCGAATTCGGCGGACAGCCGCTTCTGCTCCTTGCGCAACTTCTCCATGCGCTCGCCGGCGTCCTCCACCGAGGCGATCTGGCGCCGCACCTCTTCCAGAAAACTCAGGATCTCGGCGACGGACTGCCCGTACTTGCGCTTGAGCCGATCGATGCCTGCCAGGCGCGTCTCCACTTCCTCCAGCCGTCCGGGGTTGGCCTCCAGCCGCGACAGGTAATCGCGCAGCGCGTAGGAGACCTCCTGCAAACTGAGGTCGGCCGACTTGAGATGCTCGCGCAGACCCTCCAGCGAGGAATCGATGCGGCAGAGTTCCTCCACCCGCTTGGCGGCAACGCGCGTGAGAGACAGTGCGGACTCGGGGCCATCGTAGACCGCGGCGTAAGCCGTCTCCGCGCTCTCCTGGAGCCGATGCACGTTCTGCAGGACGCGCCGCTCGTTGTCCAGCTCGGTTTCTTCTTCCGGTTGGAGCGAGGCGCTTTCGATCTCTTTGCGCTGGAAGGACCACAGATCCAGCAATCGAAGCTTCTCCTGCTCGGAACGCTCCAGTTCTTCGAGTTCCACCGCGGCCGCCCGCCAATCGTGGTGAACGGCAGCCACGTGGTCGAGCAGGTCGCGGTGCCCCGCGAAGAGGTCCAGGATGTCTCGCTGCGCGTCCGGGGAAAACAGGAGTTGCTGATCGTGTTGTCCGTGGATATCCGCCAGGTTGGGGGCCAGGTCCTTGAGCAGCGAGACGGCTACCGGGCGGCTGCCGACGAACGCGCGCGACTTGCCGCTGGCCAGGACCTCGCGCTCGATGAGCAACTCGCCATCTTCCGCCTCCAGCCCCGCGGGCTCCAGCAGCCGGCGGATCGCCACGTGGTCGCGAACGTCGAAGATACCGGCCACACGGGCGCGGGCTTCCCCGGTACGGATCATGTCGGCGGAGGCGCGGCCGCCCAGCAACAGCCCCAGTGCGTCCACCACAATCGACTTGCCGCTGCCCGTTTCGCCAGTCAGCAAGTTCAGACCGCTGTGGAAATGGACCCGCAACCGCTCGACCACGGCATAGTTTTCGACGACGAGTTCCAGCAGCATGCTTTGAAGCCCGATTATAGCGTGCGGCGCCCGTGGGACAGACGATCGTCTTTCGTCGTTTTTCGTCGTCTGTCAGCGGCTTTTGGTGGGACAGGCGGTTTCGCCGGTCAAAGCCGGCTCCAGCCGGGTAGGCTAGGCCGGTAGCCCCGTCCTACTGAAGCTGCCCAGCCACAGCCGGGTACAGGAGGTCGTGCATCTTAGCTTTGAGCTGGTCCGTGCTGAAGGGCTTGGGCAGCAGGGTATGACCCTTCTCCACCACGTACTTCTGCACCACGTGGGTTGCGTCATACCCGGAAATATAGAGCACCTTTAAACTGGGCTGCAGCGCACTCAGTTTGTCCGCCAGCATGGGGCCGCTCATGCCTGGCTGTACCACGTCGGTGATGAGCAACTCAATAGGCCCCTTGTGTTTCTTGTAGAGGGTCATAGCGTGCTCTCCGCTGTCGGCTGTGATGAAAGAGTAGCCGAAGTGGGTGACCATCGCACTGACCAGTTTTCGGATCTCGGGCTCATCATCCACGATGAGAATCGTCTTCTTGGTGTCCTCATCAGACATGGCATCCTGATTCTAACGGCGCGTTAACTGAGTCGCAACCAATCTGACATCGGGATTGTGTTGCTACGTACCGTGCCTGGGGCGGTCAAGGTGGTGAATCAGACCCCCCAGGAGCAGACCCAGAGTGCTGAGGCCCGCGCCCCAATAAACGGAGCCGGGCCGGTATCGGAATTCGATGCGGTGACGTCCGGCCTCTAAAGGTACCGCCCGCACAACTCCTTCGAACTCCTGTATCCGGACCCGCGTACCATCTACCCAGGCGCGCCAACCCGGGAACCATGGGTCTCCGACTACCACCCGCCCGCCGCACCCCATGTCGGTATCGATCACCAGTGCGTCCGGCATCCGGCTCACCAAGTCGAGTCGATCGGTCGTGCCGCATGGGGTGTCGTGTACCGACCACAAGGGCTGCTGGATACCTGGCTCGCGGTACACTTTCAGGCCGCGCCGCGACTGAAAGACCTCGACCTCCTCAGGCTTGGCGGGCTTGCGGGCAACGTAGTATTCGACTCCGAACCAGCGAGGAGTATGCGAATCTCCCAGGATGCGGTGAATGTTGATCGGCATGGATGCCAGGTAACCCCCAAACTGCTCGATGCCGTAGAAGTCCCCGAAGTTGTCGGGGACCGCATCCTCGTCCATCTGCACGCGGAACCAGCCTGGCTGTTGCTTCAGGAACTCCGCGATATCGGCCTGATCGGTGACCTGCTTCAGGAGCGAGTCGGGCTGATGGCGTCGTTGGATGGGAAGGGGAACAGTGGTAGCTTCGATGAGGAAGAGGGCCAGAACGGCGGCGGGGGCGCCTCGCCACCAGTAGAGAACGGCGCTCAGGGCCAGGGCCACGACTCCGATGATCCAGGTAGGGTGACCGGTGGGTGCGCGGTGCAACTGCCAGAGAATGGCGTACACGGCGAAGATGGCGGCTGCAAAGCCAATCAGCCATTTGACTGCGGGCCCCGCATCCGCGGGAGATGCCCTGCCCAACGCGTCCAGGCCGAGGGCCGCCAGGGCGGCGATCCCGGCCTGGCTCAGCACCACAGCCATGGCGGGATAGCGGGCCTTGTCGACCATCGGGATCAGCAGGTAGGCCATCCGGTGAACTGGGGTGTCGGCGCCCAGGGCCAGTAGGAGGCCTCCCAGCGCAATCGCCGCCAGGAGCCTGACCCGGCGCGAACGCCATCGCAGGTAGATGGCCGTGAGAGCCAGGGTGAGGGCGACAATCCCCACGAATGGATTGGCATGGACCGACAAGCCGGGAACCACCATTCCGGGGATGCTGCGCGCGTGGAGCGAATATTCGGCGTGAACACTGTAAGGGATTCTGTCCTTCCAATGCTGCGGCTCAGGGGTCCCGGCCCAGCGGACGGCTCGACGCCCGTACTCGATCGCGGGGAGCATCTGGACCGCGGACACCAGGAAGCAGATAGCCACGAAAATGAGGGCATGCCCGATCCGCCGAATCGGCAAACTGACGGCCAACCGCTCCCTCAGAAGGGGCGAGGGAGGTTGGCAGGCGAAAGCGCCTGCCCCACCGATGTACCAAAGCCACAGGCCGCCGAGCAACACCGCGGTGTAGACGGGGACGTTGTGGTGGCCGCCAAGAAACGCCAGACCCATCGCCGCCCCCGAGAGCGCGGCGTTTCCGAGTGGGCGCTCGCCCCGAAAGACCCGCGCGAAGAAAAGCAGCACCACCGGGATCCACACAGCGCTCATCAGGAACTGGGGTGTGCCGGAATGGCCCATGAAACCGGCCAATGCGTAAATGGACGCCCCTAGGAGCGAGGGTCCTATGCCGGCTTTCAAGTCGCGGCACAGCCAATAGGCCAAGACTGCCGCAACCCAGTGGATCAGCACCCAATACCAGTGCAGGACGCTCAGCGGGATGTGGCCGTCGCGGAGCGGCATGGCGAAGAGAATCCAGTTCAGCGGGTTGGCCAGGCCGGGTTGCACCTGGCCGATGAGCGATTGCCCTCCCACCTGGTACGGATCCCACAACGGCAGCCGTCCGGCGTGGAGTTCGCGTGCCTCATAGTCGAGCCAGGGGCGAACCTGGAGCGCCTGGTCCGGATTCTCCAGCCAGGTATACGCGCTCGAAAGTGTCAACTGCCAGTAAAACCCCACGGTCAGCGCCAGCAGAAACGCAAGCGCCGCTACCGTGCGCCACCGTGAGTTCAATCCAGCTCCGCCAGGGCCAGCTTCGGCGAGAGACTATGTATGATCGCCAGAGCCACCAGGTACGCCGAGCCACCAAAAAGGAATAGCGGCAGGTAGCTATGGGTCAACTGCACGATATACCCCGTGCCGATCTGGAGCAGCACGCTGGCGACGGCGCCAAGTGTGCCGCCGATTCCCACCACGCTGCCCACCGCCGAGCGCGGGAACATGTCCGAAACCGTGGTGAACAGGTTGGCCGACCAACCCTGGTGCGCCGCGGTGGCCAGTCCGACCAGCGCGACTACGCCCCACAGGCTCTTGCAATAGGGCGCGTAGAGCACCGGAACCACCGCCAGAGCGCAGATCAGCATGGCAGTCTTACGGGCGGAATTCAGGTTCCAACCGCGCTGGATGAGGCCCGAGGAAAGCCATCCGCCCCCGATGCTGCCCACGCTGCATATGTTGTAGACCACCAGGGTGGGAAGAACAATCTGCTGCAATGTCAGCCCGAACGTCTCCTGGAGATATTTGGGAAACCAGAAGAGGTAAAACCACCAGACCGGGTCGGTCAGGGCCTTGGCGATGCCGAACGCCCAGGTCTCGCGCTTGGGGAACAGGCCGGCCCACGGGTAGGAAACAGCCTTGTCGGGCGGGTCGCACTGGATGAAGCCGAGCTCCCGAGCCGAGATGGTGCGATGTTCCTCCGGCTTGGTGTAGACCAGAAGCCAGAAGAGGAGCCAGACAAAGCCCAGTGCGCCGGTGGCGATGAAGGCCGACTGCCATCCGTAGTTGAGCGCCAACCAGGGCACCACCAGCGGCGCGACCACCGCCCCGATGTTCGCGCCCGAATTGAAGATACCGGTGGCCAGGGCCCTTTCGCTTTTGGGGAACCATTCGGCCACGGTCTTGATGCAGGCCGGGAAGTTGGCCGCCTCGCCCAGTCCCAAAAGGGCGCGTGCGATACCAAAGGTGAACGCCGAGACGGCCGCGGCGTGGGCGATGGCCGCGAGGCTCCACACGGTAATGGCAATCGCGTATCCTTTGCGAGTGCCGAGCCGGTCGATCAGGCGGCCGGCGGTCAACAGCCCGATGGCGTAGGCCGCCTGGAACGCGCCCGTGATGAAGCCGTATTGGATGCTGTCCCATCCGATGCTGGTCTCAAGCGTTTTGGCCAGGATGCTGAGCACCTGGCGGTCCACGTAGTTGATCGTAGTGGCAAAGAACAGCAGGGCGCAGACGGTCCACCGTATGTGCGACGTCGCGGGCCTGGAGACGGCGGCAGGGCTCATTAAGAAATCCGATTATAGCGAGCATTGGACATGCGCGGCGGCGTGTCGAGTGGTGGACTAGTGGGGGTAAGGGCGTTAGACGGCCATGCGTCTGATGCCCGAGCGTCACGGCCGTCGGTGGCGCCCGAATACAAAAGGATTATGCGCTCGTTCCGAGTCGAACCGTTCTTGGGCGGCGATTCAGACGATTGGCCGGTGGTCCGCAACCCGGCAAAGGCGACTTCCTGCTATTCTGCATATTCTGCATATTCTGCATCTGCGGTTCAGACAGTAATTTGAGCCTCCGGCGGCTCGATTCGGCCTCAGGGCGTACTGTAGCGGGGCGCCGCCGGTTGACGGGCTGCCGGTGGACTGTTGCCGTCTTAGGCCGGCTGTCCTGATCCCGCTTTTGTTTCCAGTTGAAGGGGTTTTTCGGAGCCTCCTCATTTTTCCGGCCTACAGCAAAGTCGGCTGTTATGCGGTTGCTGAA
>JAIQFL010000296.1 GCA_020073365.1 Terriglobia bacterium
CGCCGCGATCTCCTGAAAACGCCGGCCCTGCTCTCTTTCCAGGCGCGGGCGGCCGCCTGGTACGGCCGTCCCATGCGCTGGGGACAACTCACGCTGGTGGAGAACGACCCGCCGGAATTGAACGTGGGCTACTGGCTGGACTACTTCCAGCGATGCCGGTGCGATGCCGTGACGCTGAGCGCGGGTGGGGTGGTGGCCTACTATCCCACCAAAGTTCCAATGCATTACCGCAGCGCCTGGCTGGGCGACCGCGACAGCTTCGGCGAACTCTGCCGCGGCTGCCAGAAATTGGGGATGGTGGTGGTGGCGCGCGTGGACCCGCACGCCGCCCACGAAGACATGTACCGCGCACATCCCGAATGGATGGCGGTGGATCCGCAGGGCAACATACGCCACCATACGGTGATGCCGGAGTTGTACTTGAGCTGCTCGCACGGCGGATATAACCGCGAATTCCTCACCGAGGTGATCCAGGAGATCGTCGCCACTTACCAGGTGGATGGCGTATTCGCCAATCGATGGGCCGATACCGGAGGGTTCACGGTCTGCTATTGCGCGCACTGCCGCGCCAGCTTCGGCCGCGAGATTCCGCGCCTGCGCGACCCCCGGGACAAGAACTGGCGGGACTACACGGTGTGGTACCAGGAGTCGCTTTTCTCGCTGATGAAGCTGTGGGACGGCGAGATCCGCAAGATTAGGCCGGACGCCACGTTTCTGCCCAACAGCGGCGGCGGCGTGGGAAACGCGGTGGACTGGAAACGCTTCGGCGAGATGAGCGAGACCCTGGTCTGCGACCACCAGGGACGCTCGGGCGTGACGCCGCCATGGAGCAATGGAATGGCCGCGAAGGTGTTCCGGTCGGCCGCGGGCAACAAGGCGATCATCGGCATCTTCGGCATCAATGTGGCCACGTCGCACCGATGGATGAAATCGGTCAAGGGGGCCGCGGAGCAGCAGATCTGGGCGGCCGAAGGGGTCGCCAACGGTTTCCGGCCCTGGTTCACGAAGTTCGGCGGCGTGCAGGAAGATGAGCGCTGGATGCCCCAGGTCCAGCGGTTCTTCCAGTGGCACAAGTCGGCCGAGCGGTATCTGCGCGACCGGGAACCGGCGGCGCGCGTGGCCATGGTCTATTCGCAGCAGACCTCGCTCTACTACGGCGGGGCGCAGGCGCAGGCCAATGTGGGGGATGCGGTGAACGGGATGTACCACGCACTGGTGGAGGCGCGGATTCCGTTCGAGATGGTGCACGACCACAAGCTGGAAGAGCTGGCGCGCTACAAGCTGGCGGTGTTGCCCAATGTGGCGGCGCTTTCCGACGCCCAATGCGACGCCGTGCGGCGGTTCGTGGCGGGAGGAGGCAGCTTGCTGGCCACCTTCGCGACGTCGCTCTATGACGAGTGGGGCGAGCCGCGAAAGGATTTCGGCCTCGCCGATGTGCTGGGAATCCGGTTCAAGGGGCAGATCCTCGGGCCGTTGCGGAATTCCTACCTGGCGTTCCGGGGGAAGCCGGGCGGGGGTGCGGCCGGGGCTGCCCGGCACCCCATCCTGGCGGGCTTCGAGGACGCCGCGTACACGGTGAATTGTATTCGCCGGGTGGATGCGGAATCTACCACCGCCCTACCCGATGCGCCCATCACCCTGATTCCGGGCTATCCCGACCTGCCCATGGAATACGTCTACGAGCGCGCGCCGCGCGGCAACACCCCGCAGGTGTTCTTGCGGGACCTGGGCCGCGCGCGAACGGTCTATTTTCCCATGGATCTGGACCGGACGTTTTGGGAGGTGCTGCTGGAGGACCACGGGCGCCTGCTGGGGAATGCCGTCCGGTGGGCCGCGAACGAGGAGCCGCCGGCGACCGTGGCGGGGCCCGGGCTGCTGGACGTGACCGTTTGGCGCCAATCGGACGCGCTGGTGGCGCACCTGGTGAATTTCACAAACCCCATGATGATGAAAGGACCGATCCGGGAGTTGACACCCGTGGGAGCACAGCGCGTCCGCCTTCGCCTGGCGGCGGGCGAGCGGCCGGCACGGGCGAAACTGTTGGTCAGCGGGAAAAGCGTGGCGGCGCACGTGGACCGTGGATATGTGGAGGTGACGGTCCCGAGCGTCCTGGATCATGAGGTAGTAGCTGTGGATTTGGCCTGAGAGCGGGGCTGGCCGATACCACCGCTCGGTCGCGAATGGCGTCTAAGCCTTTGATTCCGCGGGTTCGTCGAACTGCGAGCTGCTACCGTTGCAGGGTGGCCGCACTTCCTGGGGGCGTTCCAAAAAAGTAATGGCCCCGAGCTGGGTACTCGGGGCCTGCACTCAGAGAGTGGCGGTGGGAGGGGACTCACCGCCTGGGATGCTGTCTGTGTTGTTTCAAGATTAGCAGTTTAGGATCTGTTTGTCTAGTATTATTTGGGGATTTGTTGAAGTTTTTTTGGTGGGTGGTGTTATGTGGGAAAAACCCACATCGAGGCGAGAATCCGTGTGATACCTCCACAAAAAAGTTAAGGCCCCGAGCTGGGTAACTCGGGGCCTGCACTCAGAGAGTGGCGGTGGGAGGGGACTCACCGCCTGGGATGCTGTCTGTGTTGGTTTAAGATTAGCAGTTTCAGGCCTGCTTGTCTAGTAGTTTCGGAAATTTTTTTTGGGATGGGTATCTGCTCAGGCTGCTGGCGTCTATGGAGCCCTCTGCCGCGGGAGCCCTCTCTGCCGCGGTCGACCGGAGTACTTCTCTTCTGGGTTACCCGGCCTTCCGGCTCGCAGACGAGGCGCCCCAACGGGCGTGACCTGCATTGTCAGGCTGCCGCGAGACGCTGGGGTATGATGAGTCCTACCGGCCGGAAAGGACCATGTTCGGCCATGCGAAAACGCCATCCGACAATAGACCGATGACCCCACGGACCGCGCTCTCCGTAGATCGTACCGGCCGCCATGGCGTCTATGCCAGTGCCGCCTTGCTATGCGCTCTGTTGGGGCTGGCCCTCGAATGTCTGGTCGTGAATTTCGGGTACGGAGGCAACTGGACCGCGCTTTTCTGCACGGGGTCGAAGTTCCCGGTGCCACCGGCGCTCGCCACAGAGAGGATTCATGTTTTCCCGAACAGCATAGGGTACGACGGACAGATGTACCACTACGTGGCCCATGACCCTCTGGTGCGGACGGACATCCGGCGCTACATGGATAATGCGCGAGCGCGCTACCGGCGGATCCTGCTGCCCGCGGTGGCGTTCCTGCTGGCGGTTGGGCAGCAGGCGCGGATCGACTCCGCCTATATTGGAGCCAACCTGCTGTTTCTGTTCTTGGGCGGGTGGTGGCTGAGCCGGTATCTCGATTCATTGAGCCTCGATCCGCGATTGGCGGTGCTGTTTGTTCTGTCGCCGGCTGCATTGATTTCGCTCGATCGGCTGACGGTAGACCTGGCGTTCACGTCGCTGTGCATCGGTTTCGCACTGTATGTGCGGCTGAAGCAGGATGCCAATGCCTACGCGGTACTGGCGCTGGCCTGCTTGTGCCGTGAAACTGGGTTTGTGCTGGCCGCTGCTGCCTGTCTGGCTCTGTCAGTGGAACGGCGGTTCCGAAAGGCGGCGGCGTTCGCCACCGCCATGATTCCAGCGGCGGCGTGGTACCTGTACGTGAATCTGAGGACGCTGGACGATTCCAACATGACCTTCCGGCAGCTAGTTCCATTTAAGGGGATATTCGAGACGTTGCTCGATCCGATAACGTATCCCTTCAGCGGAACGGTAGACGCCGGACTGCGCTGGCTAGACCGGTGGGCGCTGCTCGGATTCGTGCTGGCAGTGCTGCTCGGCGTATGGCTCGCCCGGCGCAACGGTTTCGGACAGATGGAAGCAGCCATGATGCTGTGGAGCATCATTGGGCTGTGCCTGCCACGGAGTTTCTGGGAGGACTGCTACTCAGGGGCCCGGGTCTTCACCCCGTTGCTGATTTACGTCATGCTGCGAGGCGCGCCTTTGGGGCGTTGGAGGGTCATGGCGCCGCTGCTGATGGTGCTGCCGCGGGTGGCGCTCCAGGTCTTGGCGCCGTTGCTCGCGGCATTTGGGCTGCCGGCGCGTCCGTGATGGCGATTTCCGCGCCGTCCAAATTAGAAGGCCCCGAATTGGGTAACTCGAGGCCTGCACTCAGAGGGGTTGGCGACGGGAGGGGACTCGCCGCCAGATACTGTCTGACTTGTTTCGATAGTAATATTTTAGGATCTGTTTGTCTAGTTGTTTGGGAGGTTTTTTCGATGTTTCTTACGGAGAGGTTAACGTTGTCTCCCCCAGCCTGCCGCGCGAACCGCTTCGAGATGCGCATTATATTGAAAACAAGCCATTTACTTTTGAGTTTAGGCCTTCTCCGGGACCAGATAGCGTCGCCGGAATAACCAAAGACATCTTGAGCTAAGCGGCCACGTCAAGGTAACTTTGCGAAAAGAAGGCGGTAGAGCGTGTGACCCAGATGAACGAAATGAAGGTCCTTAAGAATGGCGACCGGGAGAGGCGCACGAAACGGCGCTTCCAAATCGAGCAGGAGATTCGCTACAAAATGCTCTATGGCCAGCGCATCGCCGAGACCGGCACGGGAAAGACCATGAACATCTCGAGCGGCGGGGTGTGGTTCTCCACGGATAACATGCTCACCTCCGGGATGCCCGTGGAACTGTCGATGAACTGGCCGGTACTTCTGAACGATTCCTGCCCGATGAAGCTCATGATCTACGGCTGCGTCATCCGGAGCACGGAAAAGGGTGCGGCTGTGGCCATTGAGCGGTACGAGTTCCGGACCCAAGGCTCGCGAACCTTCCAGACGTCGACCCATCCGTCAGTCGAACTTCACTTGCTGGGGTAGGTGGGACAGGCCCGACACCCCAGTTGGGACACCCGCGGGCACCCCCGGCATGAGCGGGAGGGGCTTTTTCGACCTAGTTAAGCCGTAGCGGTTCCTAGCCCGCCCCCTACAGGTACGCTCCAGTACACCGCGATTTTTCTCCCGCCGGGTTCCTGGCAAACCAAATGCTCTTGCTCAGCATGCGCTTCGTGCCAGGCGCCTTTGAAGGGAGAAATACCAATGCTTTGGACAATCTTTATTATTCTGCTGGTGCTGTGGCTGCTCGGACTAGTGACTTCTTACACGCTCGGGGGCTTCATTCACATTCTGCTGGTGGTCGCCATCGCGGTGGTGCTGATTCAAGTCATCACCGGACGCCGGGCGGTTTAACTTACGGGATTTGCGGGGATTGGGACTACACCAGTCCCCGCAACAGCCGCGCCGGCAAGGTCACCAGGGCCCACACCAGCTCCAACACGCCTCCCACGGCGATCCCCACGATGCGGAACGGCAATAGCAGCAGCCACACCAGCGGATAGAGCACTAGCGCCGCCAGCGCCAGGGGCCAGCACAGTATCAACAAGACACACCACAACAGGAACTTGACCACGCGAAACCTCCTTTTCCATGTACGCATAAAGCCAGGGAATTGTTCGAGTCTGGTACCATAAAAACTCTTGCCCAATGTTGCGATTTGAGACCGCTGGAGAGTCCCACGGCGAGTGCCTGGTGGCCACGCTGACCGGACTCCCTGCCGGCATCCCGATATCGTTAGAAGCCGTCAATCGCGAACTGTGGCGCCGCCAGCAGGGCTACGGCCGCGGCGGCCGCATGAAGATCGAGACGGATCGCGCCGAGATTGTGGCGGGTGTCCGGCATTCGCACACCATCGGCTCGCCCGTGGCCATCCTGGTTCGCAACCAGGATTGGCAGAATTGGACAGCGGCGCTCCCGGTGGAAGACATCGACGGCGCCGAAGATCGGCGTAAGCCCGTGACCCGGCCACGGCCCGGCCATGCCGATCTGGCGGGCGCCATCAAGTACAATTTTCACGACGCCCGGTACATCCTGGAGCGGGCCAGCGCCCGTGAGACCACTGCGCGCGTGGCGGTAGGCGCCATGACCAAAGCGCTGCTCGGCGAATTTGGCATTCGGGTGTTGAGCCACGTGGTGGCCGTGGGCGCCGTGCGGCTGGATCGAGCCGTGGCGTGGGAGGAGATTGTCTCGCTCAGCCAAAGGACGGACGTGCTGCTCGGCTGCGTAGACGCCAACGTGGAAGTGCGCATGAAGGAAATCGTCGACGAGGCGTATCGCACCGGCGATACGGTCGGCGGAGTCTTCGAGGTAGTGGCGCGCGGTGTCCCTACCGGATTGGGATCCCACGTGACGTGGGATTCGCGGCTGGATGGTCGTTTGGCGCAGGCCATTGTCTCCATACAGGCGGTAAAAGGTGTCGAAGTCGGGTTCGCTGCGGAGGGTGCGGCAAGTTTCGGATCGAAGGTGCAGGACACCATTCACTACGACCGGGAAGCACGGCGCTTCACCCGCGGGGCCAACCGCGCCGGAGGATTGGAGGGCGGGATCACCAACGGACAGGACGTGCTGGTACGCGGGCTGTTGAAGCCGATTTCGACGCTGCGCCGGCCCCTGGAATCGGTGGACCTGGAGACGCGCGAGCCGGCGCTGGCGGCCTACGAGCGCTCCGACGTGTGCGTGGTCCCGGCCGCGGGCGTGATCGGCGAGGCCATGGTGGCCATCGTCCTGGCGCAGGCCTTCCTGGAGAAGTTCGGTGGTGATTCGCTGGCCGAAACGCGCCGCAATTATGAAGGCTACCTGGAACAGGTGAAGAGTTTCTGAGATATGGTTTATCCGATTGTGAAGTACGGCGATCCGGTGCTGGAACGTGAGGCCGAGAACATAACCGAGTTCGACACCCCGGAGCTCCATCAGCTCATCGACGACATGTTCGAGTCGATGTATGCGGCTAAGGGCGTGGGGCTGGCCGCGCCGCAGATCGGCATCGGAAAGAAGATTGCAGTGATCGACGTCTCCAACGGTGAGAACCCCGGCGACAAGCTGGTGCTCATCAACCCCAAGGTCCTTCGCGCCGAGGGTAAACAGGAAGGAGAGGAAGGCTGCCTGAGCATCCCGGGCTTTCGCGAGCAGGTCCGGCGCGGTAAGCGGGTTACGCTGCGCGCGCAGAACGCCAAGGGCGAGAACTTCGAAATGACCGGCGAAGACCTGCTGGCGCGCGCCTTTCTGCATGAAACCGAGCATCTCTATGGGAGGCTCTATATCACCCACATCAGCGCCCTGAAGCGCGACCTGATGAAGCGCAAGATCAAGAAGAAGCAGCGCGCCGGGGATTGGGACTGAGTGGGACAGACCATCGTTTTTTGTGGTCTGTCTCTTTTGGCTTGTGACTGAGACCATGCGCTTGATCTTCCTCGGAACTCCGGCCTTCGCGGTGCCCACTCTGGAGCGCGTGGTGGAGGCAGGTCACCAGGTGCGGGCGGTGGTGACTCAGCCCGACCGGCCTCGTGGGCGGGGCCAGCACGCCGCGCCACCGCCGGTGAAAGAAGCGGCACTGCGGCTGGGCTTGCCGGTGTACCAGCCGGAGCGCGTGCGGCGGCCTGAAGCCGTGGAATACCTCCGCGGTCTGGCGGTGGACGGCATGGTGGTGGTGGGCTATGGTCAGATCATCCCGCAGAGCGTGATCGACCTGGCGCCGCTCGGCATCCTCAACGTACATGCCTCTCTTTTGCCGAAATACCGCGGGGCTGGGCCCATCCAGTGGGCCATCCTCAACGGCGAGACGCGGACCGGTGTCACCACCATGCGGATCGACGCCGGCCTGGATACCGGCGACATGCTGCTTAAGGCCGAAACCGGCATCGGGCCGGATGAGGATGCCATCGAGCTGGGCCGGCGGCTGTCCCTAATGGGCGCGGACCTGCTGGTGGAAACCCTCGCCGGACTCACCGCGGGAAGCCTCGTTCCTGAAAGGCAGGACCCCGCGCAGGCGACCTACGCACCGCTGCTGAAGAAGGAAGACGGCCTCATCGACTGGAGCCAACCTGCGGCCCGGATTCACAATCGCGTGCGGGGGTTGCAGCCCTGGCCGGGGGCGTATACGAGCTGGCGTGGACAGACCTTGCACATCTGGCGGTCGAAAATGGGGGCCGGGGGCCAGGGGCCAGGGGCCAGGGGATCGGAACGCGGGGGCCGGGAGCCAGAAGTCGGGGACTGGGGGCTACACCCGCCAAAGCGCGAGCCGGTTGGGGACCAGGCCGGACCACTACCCCCTGGCCCCCGGCCCCTGGCCCCTGGCCCCTTCCTTCCCGGGCGCTTCGTCAGCCTGAGGCCTCTCGTAGTCGCGTGCGGCGAGGGCACGCTGGAACTCGTGGAAGTCCAGTTGGAGGGCCGCAAGCGGATTTCCGCGGCGGACTTCGCAAACGGCCAGCGGGTGGCCGAAAATGAGATCTTAGGAGCATCACCCACTTGAATCTCCCCCTCGGATATGCATACTCCTCTACCTACGCCGGCATCCGCCAGGTGGAGAAGGACGATCTCGCCCTGATCGTGAGCGGGCTTCCGGCCAATGCGGCCGCCGTGTTTACGCAGAACCGGGTCCAAGCCGCGCCAGTGAAGCTGAGCCGCCGGCACCTGCGGCTCTCCAAGGGTCTGGCGGGGGCGGTGTTGGTGAATGCGGGCAATGCCAACTGCGCGACGCGCACGGGCGATGCCGTGGCGCGGGCCACTTGCAAGGCCGCCGCCAGGCTGCTGAAGCTGCCGGTTCCCCAGGTGCTGCCCGCCTCTACCGGCGTGATCGGCGTGGAGCTCGACCCGGGAAAGATCGTGGATGCTCTGCCGCGGCTGATCGGCGGCCTGAGCTCCCATCGTTTCGGGGACGCCGCACGCGCCATCATGACCACCGACCTGGTGCCCAAAACGGCATTCGCTGAGGTCAAGCTGCGCCGCGGCGCCGCACGGATTGCTGGCATGACCAAGGGATCCGGCATGATTCACCCCCAGATGGCTACCACCCTCGGTTTCGTCATGACCGACGCCGACATTCCCGGGGCCCGGTTGCGCGCCATGCTCCAGCGGACGGCGGAACGCAGCTACAACCGGCTCTCCGTGGATGGCGACACCTCCACCAACGATATGCTCCTGCTGCTGGCCAATGGAGCTTCCGGCGTACGGCCCGACCCCAAAGAATTCCGCAAAGTAGAGGAAGCCATCGCGCGCGTGCTGGAAACGCTGGCGCAAGCCATCGCACGAGACGGAGAAGGCGCTCGCAAGCTGATCACCATCGTGATCGCGGGCGCGCCAACCAACGAGGGCGCTGCGCGAATGGCGCGCTCCATCGCCAATTCGCCGCTGGTGAAGACTGCAGTCGCCGGCTCCGATCCGAACTGGGGACGCATTCTTTCGGCCGCGGGCAACGCCGGCGTGGCGTTCGACCCGTTGAAGATCGACATTCACATGCAAAGCGTGGCCGTGTGCCGGGGAGGCCTGGCCGCGCCCTTTTCCGAAGCCGAGCTCAAACAGAAACTGGACGCGCCGGAGTGCGAAATCCGCGTGACGGTTCGCGGGAAGGGCAAGGGCTCCGCGCGCTTCTGGACCTGCGATCTCACCGAGGGTTACATCCACATCAATGCCAGCTATCGGACCTGAGTTCACCCGTCGCGCGCTGCTGTTCGCCGCCTTGGCTGCCCCCCTCCGGGCCGATTCCGCGGATCAGGTGTGGGATCTGATCAGTTCCATGGCTTCGGCTCTGGGCAACGGCCACGCCGCGGAATTCCTGAGCGTCTTCGATCCGGCCATGCCTGGATACCAGGAGTTGCGCGGCAACGTCACAGCGTTGCTGAGCCAAACGGAAGTCCAATCGTCGATCGATCTGGTGAGCAATGAGGGTGACGATCGGAGCCGCACGGTGGAAATCGACTGGCTGTTGACCATGACGGGCAGTGTGGAGGTTTCGGGTGCGGCGAGGCGCCAGGGCCACGTGAAGTGCCGCTTTGAGAAGCAGGGCAGGCGCTGGCGGATCGCCGGGATGGAACCGCTGGCGTTTTTCGCTCCGCCGCGTGCAGGCGGCAACAGATATAATCCCAAAGAGGAGGAGTGAAATACAGTCCCTCACGTTAGATGCGCTCTTGACGAGCGGGCGGGATCGTAAACCGGCATTACACGGGTTCAGGTGTTGCCTTGGATCCGCGATGTCGGCCGGCACTTCATGGGGGAAACATGGCCCGCGTCTTTGAAGCGAATCCCGCGCTCAAGTACACACCCAACAAGGGCGACAGCCTGGAAAGCATCGCCGCGTCCAACAAGGAATGCCAGGCAGACAAGATCACCTGGCAGGAACTGGCTCTGTTCAATTGGGGGACGATTGAGCCGCGGGAAGTGAATCGCGCGCTTGTGGAGATCCTGGGCTGCCCCCTGGGCGGAGTCGACTGGTCGAATCCGCAGAAGACGACGTTGGACCCGGCATTCGCGCCAACCAGCGGCGACAAGACGTTGCTGATACCCAAACTGTGGAAGAAAGACGGTCTCGCGCTCGAGAAGACCCACACCATCAAAGTGCGGCGGCGAAAGCCGATGCCCGCCGTCCGCATCACAAAGCTCTCTCAGTGGTTTGTGCCGGAGAAAGAGACCTGCGACATCAGTTACTCGCTCGAAGGCATTCCCGAGCGCGCCGACAAGGTCGGCTGGGAAGTTCTGGCCGACAACTATCACTCGGCTACGGCTCCTAAAGCCGGCGCCGATTTTGCCGAATCCGTTTTCACCCCGAGCGACGAGCCGATCCGGCAGGAACTCGTTCCGGGCAAGGACAAACCGCGCAAGGACTACGATTTCAACGAATGGGACGGTGAGAGCAAGGCCGCGGCGGGCATCCTCGCGCCGGAGAAGGGCGGCAAGGCTTTCCTCACGGTCGCGAAATCCCCCTACACGGTTCAGTTCCGGTTCTACCTTAACGATGCCCACAAGAACGCACGGATCCGCCTGAGTTCCTTCTACCCGCGGTGGAAGCGCCCCGCCGCAGCGGCCGCGAAACCGGCGCTCGACGACACCACGCTCAAAATCAAGTGGAAGGTCGAGAAGTGTTCGGTGCTGAAGCATGGCCAGTTGCTCATCTGGGACGACGCTCATAAAGCCGACGAGCCCCTGTTTCGCCAGGCCCTCGGCGTGAACGACCTCACGGAAGGCGACCACGAATTCGACTGGAGCGCGGGCAAGGCGGTGGTAGTTCCCGAACACATGCCATACTATGTCCAAGTTCAGGCACATACGGGGGTGGACGACGACGATGGCGTGGCGGTCGCCGCGATGCACACGAGAGTTATGGTGCACTCGATCGCCCTGGAGCTTGGAGACTTCGAGAAGGGCATTTTCGACGACGCGAAGACCACGAACAAAGGGCACCGGGAGCGGTTGAAGGCCCTCGGATATTTCCACGGAGCCATTGCCGAAGATCCGGCCGATGCGAAATTCAAGAAGGCCGTCGAGTGGTTTCAAAGCGAGCAGGACGCGGCGGCGCCCGCGAAAGGAACTGTAGGGGCGACTACACAGGCGAAAATTACGGAGCGTCTGCCGTACATCATCGAGGGCGGAAGTCTGTCCAATGCCGACAAGAAAAAGATCTACGTATCCGGCGCATTCTTCTACGAAACCGAAGCCGCCCTGGATGCCGATGGACTGCATCACCGATTCAAAGCCGAGAAGGATTTCTGGGGAGACGGCCTGAAGATCCCGGTTTACGCGAGGATCTTCTTGAAGGGCAAAGGGGGCGGCAAGGTAGACGCGCCGAAATCCGTAGGCGCGGTAAAGGTCCAGTTCGAGTGGGTGGATAAATCGGAGAATCCCACGACGCTCGCCGGCAAACAAAAGGATTATGTCGAGAAGGCCAGTGATTACTACAAGGACACTACCACCCCGAAGGGTCTCGCGTGCCATAAAGACCGGGGCGGCAAACGCGGCGATTCGGTTGTGAAGGTATTTCCCGAGAATACAGACACCACGAAGTTTCCGTTTTACGTGAAAAAAGTTCCTGACTCGGGCCGCGGCTGGGCCGTCGCATCCACCGCCCGCAGCGTCACCGGAGATCAGCAGGGCCTCGCGGGAGTCATCTTCTCACCCTCGCGCCTTGGAGGCGACACTTACCGGATTTACGCCTATCTGCACCAGGAACGCGACCTGGCGACCGACCCGGAGAAGGACACGTTCCCGGAGCGTGAGTACACAACGGAAAACATGCAGGTTTGGAGACGAGTACGAGTGAATCAATACCTGCACAAGCCGGATCCCGGCGTGAACGAGATCAGCCTCGCCACTATCAACGTCGAACTCGCGAAAGCCTACATGGAGTTCACCGGCAATCTGGCAAAAACAGACATCACCGCCGCCGATTGGACGGCCAAGACGAATGCCGCATTGGCCGGCGATGCCGATGTTGCGACGATCGGGAAAGTCGACTTCGCATCGCTGAACGTGGTGGATTTCAAGTCGTACGCGGACTATTCCGCGGCGGTTACGGCGGCCGGCGGCGCGCCGCTGGCCGCGGCAGCGTATACAGCCCTCTGCAAAGGCAAGGTAATGCGGTGGGTGAAACTCATCATCAAGGAGTTTGCCAAGAATCAATACCACGGAATGACCATGATCCGGGCCGGCTGGGCTCACTCGGCGTACGTCCCAAACTCGGGTTTCGGCTTCTCCGATGGCGTGTGCTATGTCTTCTGGCCCAAAGCGAGCTACGATGCCTTAAGCTATGTCGTCGAGAAATACGGCCTGCACGAAATGGGGCACTGCCTGTATCTGCGCCACCACTACATAGACGCGACCAGCGGGTTCTTCGGTCGATTGCTCGTCAACTCGGCCAACCCAAAGGACCACGATAAGGACGACGACGCCTGTGCGCTGAGTTATTATCAAACCGCGTGGCATCTGTGCGGAAAGTGCAGCTTGAAGTTGCGGGGCTGGGATGAGGAACCGCTCAAACCGGACGGCGATGACAACAAGAAACCTTGACCGTACGGCCCCCGCACTGGCGCTCCTGCTGCTGGCCGGTTGCCACGCCGTGGGCGCCGGGGAGGACACAGTGAGCATTGAAATGAAGGCGGAAATGTCCGCCCCTTCGTTTTTGACGGAGCAAACGGTGCAGGTGCGATTGACCCTCGAGAACCGCGCGGCAAACGTGGTGAGTGTTCCAAATCCGCTGCTGAACGACCTCACTCCCGAGTACATCGTCACCGATCCACATGGAAAACAGACGGCTGTGACCAACTCCGCTACTCATATCAAGATTGAGGACATGCACGACCCTGAGGCGCCGCCGTCGGTGGAGAGGATGGACCTGCCACCGAGGGGAAGATGGTCGGAGTTGATTCCGCTGGATCCGATGCTTCCGCTGAATGAGCCAGGACCCTACCGCCTCCAGGTGGCATACACCGCGGACAAAGACCGTCTGCTGAGCCCGGCGATGGAATTCCGGATCATGCAGGCCAACGTTACTGCCTTTGCCGTTACGGCGCAGGGGCCCGATGCGCGCGGAGCCCGCCTTTCCACGACGTGGGCTCACGGGACCGGTTCCGAGATCGCATTGGCCGACGCCGTGCGCTTAGGCGGGTTGTGGGGCAAGGACGCCGGCGGCAAGTTGTACTCTTCGGTGGTCTACCGCGGCGTCGGCGCGCCAGCCGGGCAGATCGCGGTTCCGGCCATGTACGGCGACAGGGGAATGGACTTCGTGAACTGGGTCGTATGGGAGCAGGACGGCAAGGTTCAGGCGCAGCGTACGGAAGCCGGTGAAGCCAAGGGAGCGGCGGAACTCGTCTATGCCGGTGCTCCCAAGGCTGTGCGGCTGATCCATGCGCCGGTGATGGACAGGCAACATAACCTGAGGGTCTTCCTGGTGGAAGCGGACGGCCAGTCGGCGCGCTTGATGCGCATCGACCTGGCACGCAGCGGCGCCACGCCCGCGAGAGTGGCCTATCGGGTTCCGCTGCCCGCGGCGCCTGTCGCCACGCAGGCGGTACATTTCCGGGAGAATGGCCAGGACCATACGTTAATCTTCTGCCTGACCGCGGATGGCGGCGGAATGGCCATCTCCGCCGTTGCCGACGGCCCTTCACCAAAATTGATTCCGGTCGTCCGCCTCGAAAACGAGCATCCGCTGCCGGGCAACTCACTCGCGGCATACACCCGCGAGGACGGCCGCACGTACGTAGCAGCCGCGATGGGGCCGGCAAAGAGCGCGGCCATCCACGTCGCCATGGTGGAGGTGAAATCGTCCGGTGTGTTCGAGCGTGGACCGGCGGTCCATAGCATTGGTCTCGGTGAAAACGCAGCCTTGGCTTGGAGTTTTCTGGCAGCCGGGGCGGACGGCCCGCACCTGCTCTGGCGCGACGATCAGGGACGGCTCTCCTACGCGTCGGAGAAGACGCCGCCGGTCAT
>JAIQFL010000297.1 GCA_020073365.1 Terriglobia bacterium
CGGTGCTGCGCGCGCATCTACGGATGGCGGTTCGCCTCTGCCGTGCCACTGCGGATGCTCTGGGGAAACCTGGTAAACAGCGCGGCGACGGTGGCGGCGGTGTGGCTATTTTGGGGCGCGCGCCGGAAGCACCGCTCGCCCGCGTGGCAGAAAACCGAGCATGTCTACCCAGGACAAGTTACAGCGGTGCAGGCCAGGCCGCGGCTTGGCGAGGTTCTGGTGAGGATGCAATGCGTGTCCATGAGCGACGTGGAAGCAGCCGTCGAGTCATGTCCCAAGGGCCGGCGTCTCGGTGAGCACCTGGTTCTGTCGAGAAGGCTCTCGGAAGAACAGGTGTACCAGGCTCTGAGCTCGCAGAGCGGGATTCCGCTGGGGTTGCCGGACGCCCGAGAGGTGCATCGCCTGGCTACCCGGGTGCTACCGGCAGAAGCGGCCCGCCGGTGGAAGGTGATGCCGTATCGCGTGACGGTCGGGCAACTGTACGTGCTCACCGCGAACGTGCCTTCCGAGCGGTTGGCCCGCGAATTGGCTGGCTATTCGGATCTGGAGGTCCGCTTCCGGCTGGTCCGGCCGCGGGAGTTCGAGGCGATGGCGCGAGAATACCTGCCCCACGCCTCGAGCGCCGCGGCCCGCATGAAGTACGGATCGGTGGCTTGAGGCTGATGGGGCAGGTCCCCGGGCCCACCGGGTTTCTAGAGAGTCGGCGGTGCCCCCCGAGGTGTCCCCAGAGAGGCAGGAAAGAGGCGGGGTCTCCGTTCCCAGGGAATATATGCATTGGGAATTCACGTCAGATTCGCAAGGGTGGGTGGGGAAATGGGCTAGAGTGAACCGATCTTCGCGGCGTGTCAAGCGCTTTTCTGGGGCCTCCGAGCCTGTCTCGACCTGGCTGTTTACAATAAGACAGAGTAAGGTGGGGTCGCGTCCTGCCTGGTCGAGTCTTGGAGGAGAACGCATGAGCGAAACGCAAGCCGATGCCCTGGTATTCTTCGGCGCCACCGGCGACCTCGCCTACAAGAAGATTTTTCCGGCGCTTCAAGCCCTGGTCCAGCGCGGCACGCTCAACGTGCCCGTGGTGGGGGTCGCCAAATCGGGTTGGACATTGGATCAGCTCAAAGCGCGCGCACGGGATAGTGTGGAGCACCACGGCGGGCTGGACCAGGACGCCTTTGCCCGATTGTGCGATCTGCTTCGTTACGTCGACGGCGATTACGGCGATCCGAAGACCTTCGAGCAATTGCGGCAGGGCCTCGGCAGCGCCAAACACCCGGTCCATTACCTCGCCATCCCGCCCGACGTCTTCGAGCTGGTTTTTGAGCAACTCCAGAAGTCGGGCTGTGCGGAGGGCGCACGCGTGGTGGTGGAGAAGCCTCTGGGCCACAACCTGGCGTCGGCTCAGGAACTCAACCGAACGCTCCATAGCATCTTCGACGAGAAGGACATTTTCCGGATCGACCACTACCTGGGCAAGAACACGGTGCAGAACCTGCTCTTTTTCCGCTTCTCCAACTCGTTCGTCGAACCCATCTGGAACCGGCGGTACGTCGAAAGCGTGGAGATTACCATGTCGGAGAGTTTCGGCGTTCAGGGGCGCGGCAGTTTCTACGATCACACCGGCGCCATTCGCGACGTGGTCCAGAACCATCTGCTGCAAGTGCTGACGAACATCGCCATGGAGCCTCCGCCCGGTTCCGAAACCGAAATCCTGCGTGATATACGCGTGATGGTATTGCGCGGCATTCGCTCGCTGCGCCCGGAGGATGTAGTAAGGGGCCAGTTCCGCGGGTATCGGCAGGAGCCCGGCGTGAATCCCGAGTCGACGGTGGAAACTTTTGTCGCGCTGCGGCTGTTCATCAACTCATGGCGCTGGAAAGGCGTGCCCTTCTACATCCGCGCTGGTAAGTGCCTGGCGAACACGGTCACCGAAGTCGTGGTGAAGCTCTATCAGCCTCCCGCCATCTTTGGGGATGTCCCGCCCCCGGCGAATTACTATCGCTTCCGGGTGACGCCCGAGCTGCAGATCGCGGTCGGCGCGTTTGTGAAAGTGCCCGGCGAAGAGGACCGGGGCGAAGAACAGGAATTGCTGATCCTCCATCCCGAGGACCCCAACGAGATGGGCGCATATGAGGAACTCCTGCATGACGCCCTGCAGGGCAATTGCGTTCACTTCGCCCGTCAGGACTATGTGGAAGAATCCTGGCGGATCGTGGACCCCGTGCTGGACAACGCGACGCCCATCCATGAGTACGAGCCGGGAACTTGGGGGCCCGCGGAGGCTGAGGCCATCGGGCCGCACGGTGGCTGGTACAACCCCAGAGTCGAGTAGCATTTCCGGCCTCTAAGGGATGCTTGGGACTTTGGATCTCTTTCTCTCCACTGTGGATGGGGCACGGGTGTGCGGAGCGCTCCAGAAACTCGCGATCCACGATTTTCATGGATTTGCACTGACGGGCAGCCTGGCTCTCGAGACACAGCTTGTGGGGCAGGGGCATGGCCCAGCGATGCGCGCTCTGAACGACATGGACCTCGTGGTTGATTCCTTTGGCTCTATCCCGGGATCCCTGGCGGACACCTTTCTGTTCCGGCACATCCATCCAAAGGCGCCGGAAGGCAAGACGCTGCTCCAGATGATCGACCCCGAGGCGGCCCTCCGGATTGACCTATTCCGCGCCCGCGGAGCGACGATGGCGCGTGGCCGGTCCGTAAGCCTGGCAACCTTTCCGATCGAGGTCGTGTCGCTGGAAGATCTAGCGGCGAGGGCCGCCAGGTTGGTCATGGACCTGGAGCGCGGGGAGGAAGTTCCGCTGAAACACGCGAAGGACTTCCAGCGGCTCGCCGGTGCGATCGACCTCGATCGGGTCGAGATCGCCTGGCGAGACCACCGCAGGAGTGGCGACCCGGCGACTTTTCAAGAGGCGTCCCAACGCATCCGCGAACTGGTTGCTACGCGCGGCGAGTTGCTGGTGGTTCCCGAATACTCCCAGGACGTGAACGCCGTCTGTCCCAAATGCGAAGAGGCGGGGCCGTTTCGACTGGCTTCGGGTGTGACGATCCAGTCGATCCTGGGATATTGCTAGCGGGGCTATTCGAGAAATCCAGTAGAAGTAGCCAGACTCCAAGAATCAAATCACTCAACCGTCGTGACCGCCGTGGCGCATTTACACAGCCGCCTTCAAAGCCCTCATGACCTCTGTCACATTGTTGCTTCTGTACCATGCCAGAAGTTCCTTGCGGAGCGTCGAGTCGAGAGATCGGTCATCTCGTGAAACTGCCACAGTAAGCCCGCTCGCCGGGTCGAAGTGATCCTTCAAGGCGAATCTCGTTTCCGACATGGTCTGAAGGAGATATTGGTCGATGCTGGCAAAAAATACTTCAGCCCGAACCCGCGAGCCGAGAACATCGCACAGCCGGTGGCACTTAGGACCCGCCGCAATGCATCGTCTTGGCTGTAGACTCAAATCCGCTCGAATCTTGTTGAATGCTGTGTTTATGCCTTTGTCCCCATTCTCGCCGCTGTATATGTGAATTGCGGCGCCGGGAAAGAGCGCCTCCACGTCGGCCGGAGAAACCCCTCCACCGAACGAGCGCGGATAGCCGGGCCACACGACGAGAGCGAGGTCAACCTCCGGCCGCGCGGCGATTTCGGCGAGGATTGCATTGAACAGCATACCCTCCTCGGGAACATATAGCAAACGGAACTCCAAGGGAGAGGGAAGGTTTACGAGTGAGCAACCCTTCATGGTTCGTTGTTGATACGCAGCAAAGAACTCATCGACTGCCATCTCTCGGAGCGCCTGAGAAGCAAACTTCCGGAGCTGCGTATCCTCCAACTCCATGGTCTGCGCCAAACGCCTGATGGCTGGCTCGCCGATCTGTCGGAGCCCATCAAGGTCCCGCAAAGCGATCAACTCATCGATGCGCCCCTCGAGATGGTCATGGTGCAGTGAAGGGCCGCTAACATGGAATGCGCCATGGGACAGAATCGCCCGGCGGATTTCAATCGCGGTTTCTTCGTTCGCGGCGAAATCTAGGGCCGTCCCTCCAGAAGTAACCCCGGTCCCTGGGGCGCGCAGGGTTGGATCTGCACCGTGTCGAAGGAGTAATCTTACGGCCTCTGCATTGCCAGAAATTGCGGCCCGCATCAAGGGAGTCCTTCCCGTCGCATGGGATTGGGCGTTGACATCCGCACCGCATTCGAGAAGGTATTCTACGGCCTCGCTGTTGAACGCCGCAATGTATAGAGCAGTTTCGCCGGAGTCATGACGCGCGTTCACATCAGCTCCCGCCGTTACCAACGCCTGGATGATCGAGAGGGATCCACCCGCAGCGAGCAGCGGCGTCGTACCGTCCTGACCGCGAAGATTTGGATCAGCGCCGTGTTCGAGGAGCATCGCGACGATATCACTGTGCTTGGCCCTAACAGCACAAAGTAGCGCCGTGGCCTTGTATCCGTCGAGCGGGTCTGAAGAGTGCCTCCAGTCCTGACGGAAGTTCACACGGGCCCCCTTGGCGAGGAGAAGTTCGACGATTTTGGCATTGCCCTTCTCAGCCGCGCGCATAAGTGGAGAGCGTTCAGCACTCGGCCCGGCGTTTGGGTTCGCGCCCTTGCGAAGCAAGATGTCGACTTCTCCGACGTCATTCGCCTCGATAGCCTTCGAAAGCCTCTCGCAAAGACCGTGTGCATGGATCTTGGTCAACCACATTCCGGCTCATACCTCCTCTCAGGGCGTCATGGACTCGTGGGCCGCGGGTTCGCGTCGCGAACCGCCCACCCATTTTTCACCAACCGTCGCTGAAAGATCGCCGCGACCAGTACTATATGCCAATTTCCGCCGCTTCGGCTCTTGTTTCGTCGCCCCAGCATGTTGATGGACTTCCGAAATAACGTCACCCGGAAGCAACGTTTCGGTTGAAGAGGTGAGGGGGGCGCTACTGCCCTCACTCGACCTTGACTGAGAAACCGCGCCAGATCAGCGCTCGTTCTTGAGAGTGCCAAGCGATCGTCGATTGATCACTAAAGGTGTAGCGAAGCCTCCTGGCAATCTGCTTCGTCTTCGCGTCCGCCACTGATACCGTTAAGTATCCTTTGCTAACGTGAACCACACGACCTGACTCGAGAGCCGCCTGGAGATCGGCCACGGGCCGTAAGTCTTTCCCACCGAGGTCTATGACCTTCATCTGCAACCATGCCTTTCCAGCGCTGAAAGCAGCCACGCGTTCCTCCGAGAGAGTAAATGTGATGTCATCCGGACGCTTAGGAAGCTCTGGATTGGCTGCGGGAAGGATCCTCTTTGTGTCATCCTCCCCGGCCAGCAAGATGATCGTCGGACTAGGATCTTTATTGGCACCTGGAACATAGCCACCGAATTTGCCGGGAAGGGGAAGAATTTGCGCCAGGCCCATGTCAGGAAGCGGGTTAAAGCTCATCTGCGCCGATGAGGTATTCGCGAATACGAAACCAATGACGACCGACATCAAATACCGCACCGTAGGAATCCTCGCTACAGACTTCTGCACACAAACACATTCTTGAGGCTTCCGTTTTGCCCTCCCCGGGGTTTCCTTTCGGAACGCCTCAAACAGATTATGCACCGTGGGGGTGCTCATATCAATCCGTTTCAGAGGTGAAAAGCTGAAAATGTCAGTACTGTCGCGGATTTCCACAATTCTCTCCACGGCGATGCGATCGACCTCGATCGGGTAGAGATCGCCTGGCGAGACCACCGCCGGAGCCAACGAGGCTCCGCCTCAGACCGGGCAAGAACATGCTCACCGCGGAGGCGCGGAGACGCGGAGTCCGCCGCGGAGAAGAAGGAGATGAGAAGAGGCTGTGAGAGCGTGTTCTGCAGGCCGATCTCCGTGTCTTGCTGCGGGGTACCCCCTGGGTCCAGTGAGTTGGGGATTTGTTCAGCGGTGCACCGGCTATCCGGCTATGATATTGGGTGGCATTGGTGCTTGGGCATCACCTGTCGATTGAAATTGTAATGGTAGAGACGATTCAATGGACCGATAGCGGCGTCGTCATGATCGACCAGACGCGCCTGCCGCTCGAAGAAGCGTACGTGACCTGCGGAACCTATGAGGAGGTTGCCACAGCCATCCGCGACATGATCATCCGCGGCGCTCCGGCCATCGGAGTGGCCGCCGCCATGGGCGTCGCGCTGGGCGTGCTCCACGCCGATGAGCACCAGCTTGACGCCCAGATGGCCACCATCTGCGATACGCTGGCGCGCACGCGGCCCACCGCGGTCAACCTCTTTTGGGCCATCGATCGCATGCAGCGTCTCTATGCTTCCCTGCGCGGCCGGCCCATCGCGGAGATCCGCAGCCGGATGGTCCGGGAGGCCATACTGGTCCGCGAGGAGGACATCGCCATCAACCGGGCTATCGGCCGCCACGGCGCGCCGCTGGTGCCGGACCACAAAACCGTCCTCACCCACTGCAATGCGGGCGCGCTCGCCACCGCGGGTTACGGCACCGCCCTGGGTGTGATTCGCGCGGCCATCGAGAGTGGAAAGCAAGTGGACGTCTTCGCCGACGAAACCCGCCCGTTCCTGCAAGGCGCGCGGCTGACGGTCTGGGAATTGCAGCAGGACGGGATCCCCACCACGCTCATCACCGACAACATGGCCGGCCACTTCATGAAGTCCGGGCGCATCGGCTGCGTGGTGGTGGGCGCCGACCGTATCGCCGCCAATGGCGATGTGGCCAACAAAATCGGCACCTATTCGGTGGCGGTATTGGCGAAGGAGAACAACGTCCCCTTCTTCGTCGCGGCTCCCATCTCCACGCTCGACTTGACGCTCGCCTCCGGCGATCGGATCCCCATCGAACAGCGCTCCGCTCGGGAGGTCACGCACGTGTTTGGCCACGCCGTGGCACCCGCCGGCACGACCGTTCAGAATCCGGCCTTCGACGTGACGCCTGCCCGTTACGTCGCCGCCATCATTACCGAGCGGGGCGTGGCCCGCGCGCCGTATGAGCGGTCTTTGAGAGAATTGGTAGGCTAGTTAATTGTTGTGCCCAGGAAAGAACTGGCTTGGGCCTTTCTGCGGCAGCAATGCCCCAGCATGTTATCGAGGTGAACCGCGATGCGAACGGTCATATTCACTCTACTCTGCGCGCTGATGCTTCTTGCTGCCGACCCTGTGCACCGGGCTCCCGGATTCTCGCTGCCCGATCTGAGAGCCGAGCAGCACGACCTTGCCGATTATCGCGGCAAGGTGGTGCTCCTGGAGTTCATGCAGAGCACCTGCCCGCACTGCGCGGCATTTACCGAGGTCTTGAATAAAGTTCAACAGAAGTATGGCGCCAAGGTGGGGATTCTAGCCGTTGCTAACCCGCCGGATAACCAGAACACAGTGGCCGCCTACATTTCCGGTCACCAAATCACCTATCCGATTCTGTTCGACTGCGGGCAGGTCGCGTACTCGTACCTGCGCGTCGTACAGTTCGACCTCCCACAGGTCTTCCTTATCGACGCCAAGGGGATGGTCCAGCACCACTACGAATATGGACCCATGACGCGGGACATTTTCGAAGGCGACGGGCTCAGTACCGAAATCGACCGGCTACTCGCGGCAACCGCCACGCCCAGGAACGCGTCGCAGAAGAAGTAGACCGCGCGGTTTCGGGGGGCGGTTTCGGCCGTATCGCGCGTTTCGCGGAGCAGTTTCAGGGCCGCGCCGTTCTGATATATACTGCCCTTTATCGTGGGATTTAAACCAATCAGGTCGTGAAGCTGGCATGCTGCCTATCTTCCTGGCAACCTATGGAACCGTGTTTGTCGCCGAGATCGCCGGTGACAAGTTGCTCTACACCACGGGGGTTCTGGCCACGCGCTATCGCGCGGCGCCGATTCTCTTCGGCATGGCCGTGGCGTTCATGGCTAAGATGGGAGTGGCCGTGTGGGTGGGCGCAGCCATCTCCAAGTTGCCGCCTCTTCTGGTGGCCGCCATCACCGCCGTCAATTTCTTCGCCATCGCCGTCGTCCTTTGGCGCAAGCCCGACCAGAGAGAAGTGAAGCCAGAGAACCATCCTGCTTCACGCGCTGTGATGGTTTCATTTGCCGCCATCTTCTTTTCGGAATGGGGAGACGTGGGTCAACTCACGGCGGCCGGGATGGCGGCGAAATTTCCCGCCGCACCGTTGTTGGTGTGGCTCGGCGCGGTCACCGCCATGGTCACCAAGGGCGCTCTGGCCGCCTCGGCCGGCGCCGGCGTCCGGCAATGGATCCAGGATCATCTCTCTCCCAGGACCATCCGTTACGCCGCGGTCGGCCTGCTGTTGCTGCTGGGCATGCTTTCCGTGGTGGAAACTCTGACGGAGGGTCACTCGGCCCTGCTGTTGCCCTCCGCGGGTTCAAAGCCAGGGTAGGAGCTTGATGGTTTCCAAGCCGGAACGCGTCTGGGCGATTCGCTTCATTCTCTGTCTCGGAGTGGTCAGCCTCTTCGCGGACATGACCTATGAGGGCGCCTACAGCATCATCGGTCCATTTCTGAAAGATCTCGGGGCGACGGCTGCGCAGGTGGGATTGATCTCCGGCCTGGGCGAGATGATTGGCGCCAGCCTGCGGCTGTTCTCGGGCCGGTTCGCCGACCGCACGCGCGCCTATTGGGGCATCGCGATCTTCGGATACGCCCTGAATCTGCTGGTGGTGCCGGCTCTGGCGCTGGCCGGGAACTGGCAGACGGCCGCGCTCCTGGTGGTGGCCGAGCGCACCGGGAAGGCCCTGCGCGGACCGGCGCGGGATGTCCTGCTCTCCGACGCCACCAGCAAGATCGGGCATGGTCTTGGATTCGGCGTGCACGCCGCCATGGACCAGACCGGCGCGGTGATCGGACCGCTCATGATGGCAGTGGCCGTGGCGCGGCTGAATCACTTCGGCCCGGCATTCGTGCGGTTGGCATTCCCCGCCGGCGGGGCTCTGGTGGCGCTTCTGGCCGCCCGCGCCGTCTACCAGGGGAAAGTTTCGCCGCCGCCGCCCAAGCCGGCCCCGCCGCAGAAATTGCCGCGAGTGGTCTGGACGTACGTAGCCGCCGCGGGCCTGCTGGCCTGCGGCTTCGTGGACTTCCCGCTGCTTGCCTATCACTTCCAGAAGTCCGCGCTGACCAAGCCTGCGGTCATCCCCCTGCTGTATGCCGGCGCCATGGGGGTGACCGGGCTGACGGCGCTGGTGCTGGGAAAGATGTTCGACCGTTACGGAGTCCCCGTGCTCAGCTTCGGGATTCTGGTTTCACTCCTGGCGCTGCCCTTGGGTTTCCTGGGCGGGCCCGCCGGCGCGATCTCGAGCGTAGGCTGCTGGGCCGTCGGGTTGGGGGCTCAAGACGCTACCTTGCGCGCCGGCATCGCGCAGGTGGTGTCCATGAACAAACGAGGCACCGCCTTCGGAGCCTTCAACGGGGTTTACGGCGTGATGTGGTTTCTCGGCAGCGCCACCATGGGGTTGCTGTACGATCGCTCCGTGATGGCGCTGGTGGTTTTCGGAATGCTCGCCCAGTTGGGAGCGGCCGCCATGTTCTTATGGATGCGCGAGCCCCTGGCTGCCGCCCGCGCCGCACACTGAGGCGCGTCGGGGCAAGCTAAAGCATGACCCACCCGGTTCGCGCTATCCTGCCGACAGGTATGTTCGAACACTACACGGAAGCGGCGCGCAAGTCGGTATTTTGGTCCCGGTATGAGGCCAGTCAGTTCGGAAGCCCGGAAATCGAGATCGAGCACCTCCTACTGGGTATTCTGCACATGGATACTTTGTTGGCTCTGCGCTTGCTGCGCTCGTTCGAAAAAACGCAATCGGTTACGAAACAGATCGAGAAGCATTGCCAGACAGGAAAGAGTATTTCCAGTACGTCCCTGGATCTTCCCCTGACTTTATCTTTGAAGCGCGTCCTGGCATACGCGGCGGAGGAGGCCGAACGGCTCAACCAGCGGCACATCGGAACGGAGCACTTGCTGATCGGGATCTCCCGTGAGGAGACCAGCTTTGCCGCCGAGACCCTGCGGGAGAATGGCCTGACGTCATCGGCGCTGCGGGAGGCACTAACCCGTCCGGCGGCGGCCAGTACGGCGTCGGCCCGGCCTTCGGAAGCCGTGCCTTCTTCCGAGGTGGTGCGGAACCTGTCATCGGCTGCCCGGGACGGCATGCTCAGCCCTTTGATTGGACGCACGCGCGAGATGGAGCGTCTCATCCACATCCTCTCGCGCCGGACCCGGAACAATCCGGTGCTGGTGGGCGAGCCTGGCGTAGGAAAGACGGCCATCGTGGAAGGTTTGGCGCAACGGATCGCCGATGGCGAGGTGCCCTTCATTCTGGCGGAGCGTCCGGTCTTTGCCATCGATGCCAGCTCGCTGGTGGCTCCCAGCCGCCGCGCCCGGTCAGGAGAGCGCCCCGAAACGCTGCTCTCCCAAATCACCACGCAACCCATCGGCGTTCTTTGCGTCGAAGGCCTGCTGGATCTGGCCGCCAGCCCCGGTTGGGGAGCCGTAGAGGCGACCCATGTACTGGAAGGTCTCTCGCGAATGGGAATCCAGACGATCGCCACCGGTACGCCTGCCGGGCTGCGGCATGCAATCGAGAGGACGGGAGCGCTGGTGCGGCATTTCGAAGTGGTGGAGGTAGCGCCGCCGACCGAGGAGGAAGCGGTCGCGATTCTATCCGGCCTCAAGGAGCAGTACGAGAGATTTCACGGGGTGGTCTTCGGCGATGGGGTGATCGAAGCAGCCGTCTATGCGTCGGGCCGTTTTCTGGCGCATCGTTACCTGCCCGACCGCGCCATCGATCTGATCGACGAAGCCGGCGCTCGTGCCAAAGTACGGCAGCAAAGCGAAACTCGTGAGGAGACCGAGGTTCGGAACCGCATCCGGGAGATTGCCCGGAAAATCGAAAACGCCACCGCCAAACGCGACGTCGACAAATCGCGAGAGTATCAGGCGCAGGAACGCGAGGAGCGCGAGAACCTGCATCGCCTGCGCGTGGAGCGCGAGCGGTCGGCGCGGCCTGCAAGCGTCATCACGCCGTCGGACATCGAGGAAGCGGTCGCCGAGCGCGCCGGGGTGCCCATCTCGGCCGTCCAGGACGTGCTGCAACAGAAAAAAGGGAAGGAGTTGCAGGTGGTTACGCAGGAACTGGCCGCGGGGATCTCCGTGGATCGCTGTGAATGGCTCCCGTTCCTAGCGGCCTACCTGGTCGGCTGTTCCGCCGAGGAGGCAGAAAGCCTCGCGCGGGCGATCAAGGAAGCCAGGCGCAAGCAGACGCTGTGACCTTCGAAGATCACAACCTCATCATCCCGACCTCCGTCCAGCCTACGCATTTCCGGCGCCGGACTGCAACTCCAGCCTGGTGCGCCATTTTCGAGAAAAACCGCGGTTCCTCCAGCGGCGGATGTCGAGAAGCAGTTCTTGGCCGGCTTTGCGGCGCTCAGCCTGGAGTCGCGTGACAATCGCCGCGCGCCGCGGGATTCCGGAGGCCGCCAGAAGTTCCAGCGCAATGTCGCGGTCCCGCACGGCGCCCGCTGCACGCAACAATTGGGCGAGCTCTTGCCGGATCTTTTTCCAGGAGCGGTCCGGGTAGAATTGCGAAAAGACGCGCAGGCAGCGGCTCAAGCGGCGAATGGCCACGCGCAGGTCGTGGATGGAATCGGCATCGCCCGCCCTGGCGGCGCGGTTCACCTGGAAAGCGAACCGCCGCAACAGAATGGCCGTTTCGAGACGCACGTACTCCCGCATATCAATCCCGCACCTTTTCCATGGAAATCGGCCGGTTGTAGACCTGCCGGAAGGCCTCGCCGGCGCGCTCGGCGGCCCACTGTTCCAAGTCGATGTCGCCACGGGAATGGACCTGCAACACGACCTCGCCAACGCCAACGCCAACGCCATTGCCATCGCAAAGCTGGCACGCCACGCTTTGTATGCGCTGTTCGCGGCCGCGATCCAGGTTGTCCGCCAGCCGCAGGAGCGGGATCATCATCAGGACCATGCGCCGCTCTTCGGCCGAAAGCGACTGATACGCGTTGTGCAGGGGGCTGGGTAGCGATTTGCGGTGATAGCGGCACAGCATGGCGATCACCACACGTTCCCGCTCGGTGAAGCCGGGCATGTCGGAGTTGGCCACCACGTAATAGGAATGTTTGTGGTGGCCGACGCTCGAGACGAAGTGTCCCACGTCATGCAGATAGGCGGCGGCTTCGAGAAGCTTCCCGCTGGCGGACGGCAACGCGTGCAACGGCTGGAGCGCAGCAAACAGAAGGCTGGAGATGTGGGCCACCTTGCGGGCGTGCTCGAGAGATACCGCGTAGCGCCGGCACATCCCCTCCACTTCGCTGCGCTGCTCGCGGCTGAGGCGGGAAAGTTCCGCGCCCACGTTGCGGGCGGCCAAGTCTGCGATGATGCCGTCGCGGACGCCGGCGCGAGAGTAGTAAACCGCGGGAAGCTGGAATTCCTTCAGGAACTCCAGCAGGACCGCGACCCCCGGCACAATGATCTCGGCGCGGCTAGGCCCGATCCCGGTGATTCTCCGCCGGCCCACCAGATTCAACTCGGCGATTCGCTCGAAGAGCTTGCGCACTTGCGTGGTGGCGACACGAAACCGGTCGATAATCTCGCGTTCGGAACGCGGCACACGCGCCACGGCGCTGGCCACGGCTGAGGCGGTGGCGGAGGTGGCAATCACGCGATCCCAGCCCGAGCGCCCCAGCCGTTCCACGACGCCCGCCAGTTTCTCCTGGATGTACTCCTGCATCTGGTGGAGTTGGCGCGGCGCGGGCGGGTCGTCGGGTAGAAAGATCGCGCGCAAGCGGACCGCCCCTAACGGCTTGGAAAACGCCTCCCGCAGCCGGCCACCCTCGCTGGCGATGATTTCGGCGCTGCCCCCGCCGATATCGATGATCAGAGTGCGCTTCCCGGGGAGCGGCCAGTTACTCTCCACGCCCAGGTGAATGAGACGGGCCTCTTCCCGGCCAGAGATGATCTCCACCGGCGTACCCGCCGCCTCCGACGCGCGGGCGATGAATTCTCTCTGGTTGCGCGTATCCCGAATGGCGCTGGTGGCCACTGCGCGGATACCCACCGCGTCGAGCTTGCGATACAGCAAGGCCATGCGGGCCAGCACCGCGCAGGTGGCCTTTAGCGCCTCTTCGCTGACCGCGCCGTTGCGAAATACGCTCTCGCCGAGACGCGTCACTTCGCGCTCGGAGGCCAGAATTCGGACAGGCTGCCCCGGTACCACTTCCGCGGCCTCCAAGCGGATCGAGTTGCTCCCTATGTCGATAGCGGCGTAACGGGGCACCTTTTCATGCTAACAGGCTGCTGAAAGATGGTCTAAGAAGGCTCGCAAAATACGGTGACAAAATGCGGTGACAGGGTTCGCTGTGCCAAGGGCAGTCTTCGCGCAGGGTGCCCTCCGGGCCGGACACCGCTGCCTGTCACCGTATTTTGGCTGTCACCGTATTTTGCAGGCGGCATGGCGACACTAACGGGAACCGGGGATGATGTATGTTTTACACAGACCGATCTTACACTGTTGGGTATCTCAAATAACCGAAGATAGCATCGCGAAGATATCGGATGTTCCGTCTCGTTGTGCGGCAGGCCCATTTGCGGTATCCTCCCTCCGCGGCACGGGGCCTGAAACGCAAGGCGGATCCCGCTTCTGTCCTGATGGCGGTAGAATTGCAGAGTTGGCTTGCCATGCGCTGCCGTTGGGACGCTCCGGATGGTACTCGCTCAGTACACCTGAGCTGCGCGACTGTGGACGGATTGCGCAGGCGGGTGATCGAGGCCTGGATGACGCCGCCCAGGAGGGGAACGGAGATCGGCGGGCTGCTTCTCGGCAGATTTCCGCCGGCCGAACCAGGAGGGCTGCAGGTCGAAGCCTTCGAGGAAGTTCCTTGCGAGCACCGGTACGGCCCTTTATATATCCTATCGGCGGACGACCGCAACTGCCTGGCAGAAGCCGTGCGGCGCCATCGCCCCGAGGGCTCGCCGATGGTGGTGGGCTTTTTTCACAGCTTCAGCCACAGGGACCCGATGCTGAGCGCAGCCGAGGTGGAACTGCTGCGGACGTACATTCCGAATGAACGCTGCGGCATCCTCCTTCTCCAGCCGCAATCCTATGTGGATTGCCAGGCGGCCTTTCTGTTTCACCAGGATGGGCAACTACGCGGCGTATCGCCATACCCTTCGTTCTCATTCGACTCCGCTGCCCTGGAGGAGACGACCGATCGCGATGTGAGCCGCACCCCATGGTCCGCCGGGGCGCCGCCTGTCGCTCCTGCA
>JAIQFL010000683.1 GCA_020073365.1 Terriglobia bacterium
GGTCAGGGAAAAATGAAGCCGGTCAACGGCGTGACGGCGAAACAGGCCGACGATGTCGTGGCCTATTTGCGAACGCTGAAGTAGTAGCACCGCCCGGAGGCACGCTAGCCCTGCATCGAAGCGTGCGTTTGACGATCGGCGGCAGCGGGGCGCTCGCGGGCCACATCCCGTGATTCCGCCTCGCCCGACTGCCGGCTGCAACACGGCCTCCTGGTGAAAACCCCGGAGAGAATCGCCCCGGGGTCCGTCTCTAATGCCGTAGAGCGCCTTCCCGTCGGCGGCGATCCCAAAGTCCGGATGGCGGGTGTGGTTGCGGGGCCTGTCAATGGGATCGGAACACATCGGACTCCATGGTGTTCAACGCTTCCGAATCGTGAGTCCACCGTTAATTGAAAGATGGTCGGTTTCGAGGACGGCCGAATAGAGCACTTCGGCCCGGTACAAGTAGGTGTACGCGCCACTTGCGGAAATCACCTCTCCGTACTGGAAGATGCCATGGCGGCCGTCCTGAGCATGCGTAAAGGTCCCTGAGTAGTAACCCTCGATGGTCCCTTGGGCAGTCTCTATCTTCCATAGTGTTGAAATCGGAAGAGACCCGCCTTCATCCGCGGCCGGATAGAGCTGCGTGATACGCTCGGTGAGCTTGCCCTGGAGGTCACCGCTTAACTTCTGGATCGTGGTGATCCGAAACAGCACGTTGCCTCCAGCCAGCGTCTGAATCTGCGGAGGCCCATCGGAGCCGGCATCGGTGAATGCCAGCCAGATAGGCCGCGTGGGAGAACCCGCTGCCGGGGACTGAGCAAATGCGAGTGGTGATGACTGCAAACCGCACACCACCAGACAGAGACACGTGATTTTTTGCGCTGCCTTCATTTTTTTCTCCTGCCTGAATATCAGGCAGGTGTCAGTGTGTGTCAGGCCGCGCCCCGCGGACAAGTGTCCTGGGGTAACCCGCCCACACGTTACGTAACGGGTCAATGATTTCAAGGGTTTAGGTTGATTCTCTGGAGGAGTGTGGCGAATTGTGGAGCGCCCCGCAGGGGGTCGAAACGGGGCTCGTTGGGTACAAACACCAGTTTGGTGGTATGCCACTCGTAGGCCCGCCGGAGCCATTGGAAGGTTGTTTCCCGCTGTCCAAGCCCGATGTAGACACCCGCGATGTCGACAGCGGATATAGACCTGCTTGGATCCGGGTGCGCCAGCTCCCCTATGGTTTGCTCCGCCTCGCTGAGGTGCCCTAGCCGCGCTTCCGTATATCCCAGGTGTCCGATCGCGTACGAGTTGTCAGGCGAGATGTTGCGAGCCTTCCGGAAAGAGGCCAAAGCGGCGGGGTAGTCGGACTTGCCCAGATACGCCATCCCCAGCATGATGTGCGCCTGCGCGTAATTCGAGTCCAGATCCAGCGCTTCGCGCAGCACGCTGCCGCCGCTGTCATACTGCCGGCCCCAGACCAGTTGTGCGCCCAGGAAGGTGAGGGCGAATGGAGAAACCGGATCGGTTTCGCGTGCAAGGCGTACGTGGCTAATGGCATCCTCGTGTCGGCCCTGGGGCGACAGACAGAGATTTGCATAATCGCAATGGGCTGACAGAGAACTCGGCCCGAGTTCCAGGGCCCGTTTGTACTCACGTTCGGCGGCCGCCCAGTTCCAATCGGCCATCACGAGAATCCCGGCGAAAGCCGTGTGCGCCTCGTCGCTCATATCATCGAGCCGCACCGCCTGGGCCGCCGTCGCCTTGGCCTGGTCCAGGAATCCGTGGACCGGTGCCACCTCCAGGTTCGCGAGGCGATTGTAAGCCCGAGACAGGCCGGCGTAAGCGGCAGAGAAGCCTGGATCGAGAGCAACCGCTGTCTGGAAGCACTCTGCGGCGTGAGAAACGCTCTGGTAATCGAAGCGGTGCCACAGATAGCGGCCCTTCAGGTAAAGGTCAAAAGCCTGAACGTTATTCGGGGGTAGGCGTGGGTGCCTGGAAAGGTCGATGTTGGCGGACCTTTTGCGGAACTGGTCGACAATTTCGGCCGCAATCTGCTCCTGCACGGTGATGATCGCGCTGGCCTCCCGATCGTAAGTTGACGACCACAGGTGAAAGCCGTCGCGTACGTTGATGAGTTGCGCGGTCACGCGGAAGTGGTTCTTTTCCAGGCGAACACTTCCTTCCAGGACGGTGTCGACTCTGAGAAGTCTGCCCACTTCCCGAACATCGGTAGGCCGGTGGCGGAACTGAAACGCAGAGGTGCGCGAGACTACCTTCAGCCCCGGCACACTGGCCAGGGTGTTGATGACTTCCTCGGTGAGCCCATCGACGAAATACTCATTCTCGGAAGACGGACCCAGGTTCACGAACGGCAACACGGCGATCGATATGCGATTACCCTGCCATGAGGGCGAGCGGCGGTCGAGCCACCACACTCCTGCAAGAGCGGCGGCCGCGCCTGCGCCGGCAAGCAAAACAGACCGGCGGCGAAGCATGGTCGGAGCCCTCACCGGAGGGGCGACGCCGGCCACAGCGTCGCTCGCTCCAATACTCCGCTCGTAAGCGACGGGCGCATAACCTCGTTGGGTGAGTTCGATCACCACAGTGTCCGCGATCCCTTCGGAGTTGTAGTATTCCTTCAGACGAGAGCGTAATCGACCCGCCTGAACGCGGACGATTGGGTCGCTCTTGGGGTCGAAGGATTCCGGCTTGTCAAATACTTCCACACCGATGACATATTCTTTCAATGGGGTGTTGTCGCCCAGGAGGGAATGCTGCACCACGAAATGCAAGAAGCGCCTCGATGTCAGCGCCGCCGAGAAATAACACCGCGCCGGTCGGTTTGGTAGTGCACCAGTAGGATGGGGTTTTAGCAGGGGGGATGCGGGGGGCGGCACGCCCTCCGAGGGGGTCTGGGGGGAACGCCCCCCAGTTGGCGAGGACGCGGTACCACTCTAC
>JAIQFL010000298.1 GCA_020073365.1 Terriglobia bacterium
TCCAGTCGCTGCGTCAGCAATCCCAGATGCTCGAGGATGTTGGTGTCGCCATCCATCCCCTCCAGGATAACGGAAATCGATTTTAATTAGCAACAATTATTTAACTTACCAAACTATAGGCAAAGGATTCTATCTTAAGGGTTTTTACGAAAAGCCCCAAACGCACTATAGGAGTTCTGAGCCTAGACCTGTAGCGATCCCTCGAGAGGTGCTCCATGAAACGTGTGCTCATTGTCTTAACGGCCGGCCTCGCGCTGATCGTCGGAATGTGTGCGGAAACGCCTAAGCCGGTTAATCCGGACCTGGCCAAGCAGCCGACGCTTTACGTGGTTGGCTATGCCCACCTGGATACCGAATGGAATTGGGAATACCCTCAAACCATCAGCGAGTACATCCTGAACACCATGCGGAAGAACTTCGACCTCTTCGAGAAGTATCCGCACTACGTCTTCAACTTCAGCGGCGCCAACCGGTACCGCATGATGAAGGAGTACTTCCCGGCGGATTTCGCGAAGGTCAAGAAGTACGTGGATTCCGGCCGCTGGTTCGTGTCCGGGTCGTCCATGGAGGAGAACGACGTCAATTCCCCCTCCGCCGAATCCATCATCCGGCAGATTCTCTATGGCAAGCAATTCTTCCGCAAGGAATTCGGCAAGACGAGCGAGGAATACGAACTGCCCGACTGCTTCGGTTTCCCGGCCTCCCTGCCCAGCATTCTGGCGCATATGGGTTTGAAGGGGTTTTCCACGCAAAAACTGTCGTGGGGCTCCTCGGCGCCCGCGGGCGGCCCGAATTCGCCGGAGAACACGCCGCTCGGCACACCGTTCAACGTCGGAATCTGGGAAGGCCCGGATGGCAAGAGCGTGATCGTGGCGTTGAATCCCGGCAGCTATAGCGGCGGCATCTATGGCGACCTCACCAAGAGCCCCGCGCCCGGCCCCTCGCGGGAGCCCGACTGGGTGAAGCGCGTCCAGACCAACGGGGAACTGACCGGCGTCTTTGCCGACTATCACTACTTCGGCACCGGCGATATCGGGGGCGCCCCCGACGAGCCCTCGATCAAACTGCTGGAAGCGATCGTCACCAAGAGTAAGACGGTGCTGCCGCCGGCCCGCGGCGAGCGCGGCGGCCGCGGCCGCGGCCGCGGTTCCGAGCCGCCGCCGCAATCGTCCGAAGAGGTGCAAGTGGGCGATGGGCCGCTGCACGTGATCCCCGCCACCGCCGAGCAGATGTTCCTCGACATCCAGCCCGCCATGCTGGCGCGGCTGCCGCGTTACAAGGGCGAACTCGAACTGACCAACCACTCCGCCGGCTCGATCACCTCCGAAGCCTATCTCAAACGATGGAACCGCAAGAACGAGTTGCTGGCCGACGCCGCCGAGAAGGCCTCCGTTGCCGCCGAGTTGCTGGGCGGCCTGCCTTACCCCTTGCAGCGCCTGACCAACGCCTGGACGCTGGTAATGGGCGCCCAGTTCCACGACATCCTACCCGGCACCGCGACCTCCAAGGCGTATGAGTTTGCCTGGAATGACGAAGTCCTGGCGATGAACCAGTTTGCCGGAGTGATGACCAGCGCCACTGAGGCCGTGGCCTCCGCGCTAAACACCGAGACCAAGGGCGCGGCCGTAGTGGTCTTTAACCCGCTCTCTATCGCTCGCGAGGATGTGGTGGAAGCTACGGTCTCCTTCCCGAACGGCATGCCGAAGGCGGTGCGCGTGTTCGGGCCGGCCGGGACGGAGGTGCCGTCGCAGTTGGCCGGCGACAAGGTCCTGTTTCTGGCCAAGGTCCCCTCGGTCGGGTATGCCGTCTTCGACGTGCAGCCTGCCGACATTCCGCCGGCCGTCGCCTCGAAGCTGAAGGTGAGCGAGTCGACGCTCGAAAACGAGCGTTACCTGGTGAAGTTGGACCAGCGCGGCGACGTCTCCAGCATCTTCGACAAGAGCATCGCGAAGGATCTGCTGCTGGGTCCGGCGCGCCTGGCCATCAGCACGGACAATCCCGCGCAATGGCCGGCCTGGAACATGGATTGGGAAGACGAGACCCGGGCGCCGCGCCAGTATGTGGGCGCCGATCGCATCGTGCCTCCGGCTGCCAACGCGCCTCCGGGACCTAATGGCCGGGCCGCCCAGCCGACTCGCGTGGCGGCGACTCCGCCGGCGGTTCGGATCGTGGAAAACGGTCCGGTGCGCGTGGCCATTGAGGTCACCCGCGAAGCCGAAGGTTCCCGGTTTGTTCAGACCATCCGGCTCGCGGCCGGCGATGCCGGCAACCGCGTGGAGTTCGGCAACGCCATCGACTGGCAGACCAAGGAAGCCAACCTGAAGGTGGTATTCCCGCTCTCCGCCAACAATACGGTGGCGACCTACAACTGGGACATCGGCACCATCCAGCGCGGCACGGAGAATCCCAAGAAGTTCGAGGTCCCCTCGCACCAGTGGTTCGACCTGACCGATGACAGCGGCGCGTTTGGCGCCACCGTGCTCTCCGACTGCAAGCTGGCCTCCGACAAACCCGACGAGAATACTCTGCGCCTCACCCTGATCCGCACCCCCGGCACTCACGGCGGCTATACCTACCAGGGCGTGCAGGACGTGGGCCACCACGACATCGTCTACGGCCTGGCGGGGCACAAGGGTGACTGGCGCCAGGGCCAGACCGACTGGCAGGCCATGCGTCTCAACCAGCCGCTGATCGCCTTCGAAGCCGCCAGGCATGCCGGGGCACTCCAAAAGAGCTTCTCGCTGCTGAGCGTTTCGAACAGCCGCGTGCGCGTGATGGCCGTAAAGAAGGCGGAAAAGGGGGAGGAAACGATCGTCCGCCTGGTGGAAGTGGATAGCAAAGCGCAATCCGGTGTGCAGGTGAAATTCGCGACCCCCATCACGGCCGCCCGCGAAGTCAACGGCGCCGAGGAACCGGTCGGCCCCGCCACCTTGGCTGACGGCGCGCTGGTGACCTCATTCACCAAATTCCAGCCCCGTACGTTTGCCGTGAAGCTTGCCGCTCCGGCAGCCAAGGTGACGCCGGTGAAATCGCAGCCCGTGACGCTGTCCTACGACGTGGCGGTGGCGAGCAACGACGACACCCGTCCGGTGGGTGGTTTCGATGCCCAGGGGAATGCCCTTCCGGCAGAGATGTTGCCTGCCCGGATCGCGCTCGGCGCCGTCCAATTCAACCTGGCACCGGCCAGGACCGGCGCGCCCAACGCGGTCGCCGCCAAGGGCCAGACCATCGCCCTGCCGGCCGGCCGGTTCAACCGTGTCTACATCCTGGCCGCGTCGGCGGATGGCGACCAGACCGCCACCTTCAAGGCCGGCGATAAGGCCGTCGATCTGACCGTCGAGAACTGGGGTGGTTTCATCGGCCAGTGGGATACGCGCATGTTCAAGGAGCCCGAGACTCCGCGGTCATGGGCGGTTGCCGCCAACCCGCCGGAGGGCCCCGTACCGCAGTCGCGTGTGCGCGCGCCGCGCTACCCCGAGGATTTCACAGGCATCAAGCCCGGCTTCATCAAGCGCGCCGATGTGGCGTGGTTCGCTTCGCACCATCACACCGCCGACGGAAAGAACGATCCCTACGCCTATTCGTACGTGTTCGCGTATGCCATCGAGATTCCGGCCAACGCCAAGACCTTGACGTTGCCGGACAACGACAAGATCCGCATCCTGGCCATCTCGGTGGCGGATGAAAGCAGGACCGTGACGCCCGCTCAGCCTCTGTACGACATGCTTCCGAGTCGGTGAGTGTCTGCTCTTGGTGGGACTGGCGGTTTCGCCTGTCAGGCGAGCGCAGCTCGTCTCTTTGGCCTGTCTTTGGAATCCAATCAAGCCGCTGGTCTCAGGCCTTCGGCAGTGCAAGCTCCCGGCGCAGCCAGGCATGGGCCAGCCGCAACTCTTGTCGCACCATGTGCACGGACCGGCCCGTCACCTCGGCACTCTCTTCCGCGGTCATGCCCCCGAAGTACCGCATCTCGATGAGGCGGGCGAGCGGCGGCTTCTCTCGCGCCAAAGCGTCCAATGCGAGGTCCAGATCGAGCAAATCGAATCGCTGATTGTTTCCGATCTCAATGCTGGTGTCCCAATCGACACGCTGTACGCCTGCGCCGCGACGGGCGGTGACTCGCGCGCGGGCGTGGTCCACCAGGATTCGCCGCATCGCTTGCGACACGACGGCAAAGAAGTGCGCCCGGTCCTCGAAACCAATCTCGGCCCTATGGAAGAGCTTCAAGTACGCTTCGTGCACCAGTGCGGTGGGCTGCAACGTGTGATCCGAGCGCTCTTTGCGCAGATATCCTCGGGCGATGCGATGGAGTTCGGTGTACACGACATCCATCAGCATCTCGCGCGCAGGCCCGTCACCGGCGCGCATTTGTCCGAGCAGTGCGGTGATGTTGGCTTCGGGTGGTGTGATGAATGACAGTATATTATCGGGCGCGCCTCCTCGGGTGTCCTTTACCGATTGGAGCCAGCGAACAGCACGAGGCTAAAGCCGCCACCCGCGGTGATGCCGATCGCTTCACGAATCCCGGGGACCTGAACCGGCAAGCTGGAAGTGGATTTATCCTTTGAGCCTAATTGGCCCCCATGGTTATTTCCCCAACCCCACACTGTGCCGTCAGCCTTCAAGGCCAGACTGTGACCTCCTTTTTGATGTCCCGAGGCGGAGATCGCCACCACGTCAGTCAGGCCGGCAACCAGCACCGGCAGACTGCTGGCGGTGTTCGTGCCATTCCCCATTTCTTCGTCGCTGTTTCGGCCCCACCCCCAGACAGTTCCATCGGATTTCAAGGCGAGACTGTAATCATCACCGGCGGTAATGGCGACCACGTTGCTCAAGCCCGCGACGCGAATGGGTGCGGAGCTGTCGAGGTTGGTTCCATTGCCCAACTGACCGAATTCGTTGTAGCCCCACGCCCAGAGGGTACCGTCGGATTTCAGGGCGAGGCTGTGGGCACCCCCGCCTGCCACCGCAACCACGTGGCCGATCCCGAGGACCTGGGTGGGAGCGGTTGTGTCGGGACCGATGTGGCCCGTCTGTCCATTGCCGTTGAAGCCCCACGCCCAAACCGAGCCATCGGACTTGACCGCCAGGCTGTGAGCGGCGCCGCCGGCAATCGCCACCACGCCGGCCAACCCTGAGATGCGGGCCGGCGACTCTGCGTCGAGCTTATTCCGAGTACCCAGTTGGCCGGTGAAATTCGCTCCCCAACTCCACACGGTTCCGTCGGTTGTAATCGCCAGACTGTGTTGGAACCCGGCGGCGATGGCCACGACATGGTTCAAGCCTCTGACCCGGACCGGACGGTTGCTGGCGGTCGTCGAACCAGTCCCGAGCTGGCCGTTGGAATTTCGTCCCCAAGCCCAGACCGTACCGTCGGACCGCAGCGCCAGGCTGTGAATCAAACCGGAGGAGATGGCCACGACCTTGTTCATAGCCGCGACTCGCACCAACTCCACCGTGTCCGCGGTTCCGCCATCGCCCAGTTGCCCGTAAGTGTTATGGCCCAAGGCACCCAGCCGGTCGCCTGCAATCCGCGACGCCTGGGGCCGCGCAACGAGGGCAGGAGTCTCCCTCCCGGATTCGACATGCCGCGCAAGCTCCATCGCTTGGTGGCGCCGCCGGATCGCCTCATCGTAGACGCGCTGGTTCTCAGGCGTCAGTCCCGCGCTCGCTCTTAGTTGGTCTAGCCGTGCGGTGACTTCGGTGGCTCGCGCCGCGACATCCTGGTATCGGTCCTGAAAGCTCGCGAGCACCATGCGGTAATAGGCGATGTCGGCCGACAGCAGCAAGGCCCGGCGATTCCCGGGCGAGCCGGCCAGCACCGTCCCGGCGAAGGCATCCGCCTTACGGAGACTCTCCTCCGCCTGGGCGAACTGCCCCAGGCTGAATTCGGTAGGAATGCCCTGGACACGCGCCACCTGCAGGTAGGCAGAAGCGATCTCGAGGGTTAACTCCCTATCTCCGTGCGCCTCTGTGCCGATGCCCGCCAGATAGCCGAGCATCGTTGTCACGATTCGTTCCCGAGCCTTGGGGCCGTTCCCCGATCGGATGTCCCGTTCCAACTCGATCCATTTCCCGGCCAGTTGCCTCACCTGCACGAAACGGCGCTGGGCAACCGCACGCTCCCGATTGGCGGCGTAAAGCCCGATAGACAATCCGGCTAGAGCCATGGCGGCCGCGGCTACGGGTAATCGCCGCCGCCGCACGAACTTTCGGACACGATACCAGCCGTCCCCCGACCGCGCACGCACAGGGCGCCACTCCAGAATCGCGCGCAGATCGTCCGCGAAGGCTGCCACATACGGATAGCGCTCTTCCGGCTCCTTGCGGAGCGCCTTGGCGAGAATAAAATCCAGGTCTTTGGGAAGGCTGGGGTTGAGGCGGCTGGCCGGCTCCGCTTGCCGGTTGCAAATCACCGATTCCACTTCGCGGTCGCCGGATGAGAGGTCGTGCGGGGACTTCCCCGTCAGCAGGAGGTAGAGGACTGCGCCCAGAGAATAAATATCGCTGGTGACCGCCTGGCGCATTCCCCGAACCTGTTCCGGACTGGCGAAGTTCGGTGTCAGAACCCTCTCCCGGGTTTGGGTTTCATCCTGGCTCGCATCCAGAATCTTGGCGATCCCGAAATCCAGAAGCTTCGGCCGCCCGGCCTTGTCCACCAGAATGTTGGACGGCTTCAGGTCCCGATGGATGATGAGGTTGCGATGCGCATACCCGACCGCGTCGCACACTTCGATGAACAACGCCAGCTTGGCGCGCAGATCCAGTTTGCCGGCGTATACATCGATGGGTGTGCCGTCGATGTGCTCCATCGCAAGATAGGGTTGGCCGGCGGAAGTATGACCGGCATCCAGCAGACGGGCGATTCCGGGGTGGCTCAGGTTGGCGAGGATCTGCCGCTCGCGCAGGAAGCGGCTGCGAAAGGCCGGTTCATCGCCTCCATAGCGGAGCAGTTTGATGGCGACGCTCTGCTCGACTTCCCCATCGGCCCGCCGGGCCAGGTAGACCGAGCCCATGCCGCCGCGGCCGAGAATGTGGACCAGCCGGTAGGGCCCGCAACGGCGGTTCGGTAGGGCAGTTTCCCCAGACCGCAAGAGGTCTTGCGCCTCCCCGGCCACCATCCTTTCAATTGTTGGCCCCGGATCGGCATCGAAGCTCAGCAGGCTTTCCACTTCGGCGCGTACATCCGGCGCGACTTGATTGCGCTCGAAGTAGATCCGGCGTTCGGCGGGCGAGAGCTCCGCCAACTCACGGAACAGAAGCTCGACATCGTCACCCATTTCGTTCAGAACATAGTGCTACACTCCTGGCGGTTCGGAGCACGCCATTTTCGCCTTCTCGCAGGAATTGGTATTATTCGATACACTTTCGGAGATTTAGCATTCTAGCCGATCGAAATGTAAACTCCACGATGAAGTCACACTCGCCAGTCCGGATCTTCCTCTAATTTCCGCTCGCTCGCTCGCTAATCCAGATAGGGGGCGTGCGTGCCGTCGGAAATGCCAGCGCCGCCGCGTCCCAAGGAGGTTGAAACCATGAATCGTCAACGAAGAAAATTCCCCCCCTTTCGAGGGGCTGTTCCCGGCTTGCCGCAACCAATCGGCGGCCCATGTCAAACGGCTGCCCAGGAGGTCCGTCATGCGGATTCCCAATGAGAAGGCACCCTTGCATCCGTTGCCAGCCCACTACGTGCCCCCCTTCTCGCTTCGACACCCGGTTAAGGACCGGGAGGATTGGGGTTCGGTCGCACGGATGCACCGCATCGACACCAAGGCCCTGATTTTCTATAATTTCTGGACGACCAATCCGGATGAGGTGAATTGGTACCTGCGCAGGAATGTAGGTTGCACGAAATCCAACGATGGCGGCCGGAACTATGCGTTCAGTTCCGATGCCCGGCCGGGTTACGTCTATTACCCGCCTCCGCCCGTACCGGCTAAGACCCTAATGCCGGAGGATCGGATGCCCGGGAACCTCCGTCCCCACTTCAACTCCGCGCTCGACGGGCTGCAGATCCAGGTGATGAGGCATTACAATCCCCGAAACGCCGGCCTCCTGTGTTGGATAGGCAAGCTCAAGGATCCGAATGTCAAAGACGAGGTCATTCGGTGGCACCGTATTTGCCCCCGAGGGGGCGCCTCGGGAGCGGCCTACGTCGTGGGCGGATGCCCCCCAGGCGACCACGTGTCCGAAACCGATCTCATGAAGTACATCAGTTCGGACCGCGACGTACTAAACGCAAACGAGAGACTCAAATTCATGACTCACGTGAGGTCGGATATCCTCGTCAGTCACGACTTGATCCGCGGCGGAGAACTGGAGTCGTTCTACATGCTTTTCGATGAGGTTCGGCAGACAACAGAAAAGCTGGACGCATGGTATGAGGAGGATACGGGCATGCTTGAAATGCCGTCGGCATATAAGGCAATCAAGGACTGGATCGCCGCACGTGAGAAGGACCAGGACAGCTTATACAGTTGTATCAGGTGAGGCTTTCCCCAGGGCGGACCCCTGGTCCGCGTCCTGGTCCGCGCGGGTCCCCACAACCCGCTCTTTTCGCTGCCTGTTTCCTGGACTACACTGGATCAAGCCGCCGCTCCGAGTGCGCGCGAGCACTAGCCACGGCTAGCCCCGCTCTTGTGGAGACAAAACCATGCGATCGCCCGTCCTGATTGTCGTTTTGAGTTCGACCCTTATCTGGCTCGGTACCTCCGTTTGCGCCCAACCGGCGCGGCCGGCGAGCCCCGCAACCGAAATGAAGAAGGCCGCGGAATCGGCCGCAAACGGATTCTCAGCGGAGCGGCTGAAGCGGCTGGATCGCGTCCTGCAGAAGTACGTGGATGACAACCAGGTTGCCGGCGCGGTGGCTCTGGTGCTCCGCGATGGTAAACCGGTGTACCAGCGCGCCGTCGGTTGGAGCGACCGGGAAGCGCAGCGCAAAATGACGGCGGACACCATTTTCCGCATCGCTTCCCAGACCAAGGCCATTACCACCACCGCAGTTCTGGCCCTAGTCGAGGAAGGCAAGATCGGCATCACCGAGCCGGTGAGCCACTTCATTCCGACCTTCTCCAAGACCACGGTGGCGGTGAAGACCGACTCCGGGATCAACATCGTTCCAGCCAGGCGTCCGATCGCGATTCAGGACCTGCTGACGCACACCGCCGGCATTTCTTACGGAACGGACCCCCTGGTGGCGTCACTCTACGAAGCCAAAGGGCTCGGCCCCGCCGCCGGCAATGGCTGGTACACCGCCGATAAAACCGAACCCATCTGCGAGACCATGGAGCGGTTGGGTTCCCTGCCGTTTGTCGCTCAGCCCGGAGAGGCCTTCGTCTATGGCTACAACACCGACATTCTGGGCTGCGTGGTGGAAAAAGCTTCGGGCATGCCGCTCGACGAGTTCATCCGCACGCGCATTACCGAGCCGTTGGGTTTGAAGGACACCCGCTTCTTCCTGCCCGCCGGGCAGCGCGAGCGCCTGGCGGCCGTCTACGCGAGCGGCAGCGATGGAACGGTCGTGCGCGCGCCGGAAGGGTCCAAGGGTCAGGGACATTACGTGGATGGCCCCCACAAGAGCTTCGCCGGCGGCGCTGGACTGCTTTCCACGGCCCGCGATTACGCACGCTTCCTGGAGATGATCCGCAACGGCGGCGCGCTCGACGGCGTCCGCATTCTGGCCCCCAGGACGGTGGAGTTGATGACCACCAATCAATCCGGCATGCTGCACTCGGCCACCGGGCTGGGCTTCGGCTTCGGCTTCGAAACGGTGGATCGCTACGGGGCCAAGGGCATGGCCGGAGTCGGCGCATTCGGGTGGGGAGGCGCGTACGGCACCACGTACGAAGTGGACCGCATCGGCCATCTGGTTAGCGTCCTGATGATTCAACTGATGCCCAATCGCACCGACATCCAGCAGAAATTCTCGAACGGCGTGTACCAGGCGATGGTGAATTAGTTTCCTCCCACCTGCTCCCCTTCTCCTGGAGTACAATCAGCCACGGACCTATGATCTCGCCGCTCACGCCACTCGATTTTCTCTCCCGCAGCGCGCTGGTGTATCCCGAGGTGACGGCCGTGGTGGATGGGGACCGCCGGTTTACCTACGCGGAATTCCAGGGACGTGTACATCGCCTCTCGGCGGCCCTCGAAGACCTCGGCGTAGGCCCCGGCGACCGCGTCGCCGTGCTCGCTCCCAACGGCGCGATGGCGCTCGAGGCCCACTTCGGCCCGATGCGGATTGGCGCCATCCTGGTGATGCTCAACACGCGCCTCGGATCCGAGGAACTTACCTGGATTCTGCACCACTGCGGGGCGAAAGTGCTATTGGTGGATCCGCAGTTGCGCCCGTTGGTCGAGCGCGCACCGGTAGAGCACATCATCGACGATTACGAGGGATTGCTGAGTGGGGCAAGCTCCCGACCTGCCGTGGCGGCGCCGGAAACGCTCGACGAGAACGCCTGCATCGCCATCAACTACACCAGCGGCACCACCGGGTTTCCCAAGGGCGTCATGTACACACACCGGGGCGCCTGGGTGAACGCCCTCGGCGAGCTCACCGAGCACGGGCTGAACCAGCGAAGCGTTTATCTGTGGACCTTGCCCATGTTCCACTGCAACGGCTGGTGTTTCACATGGGCGGTGACGGCCGCGGGCGCGCGCCACGTCTGTCTTCCACGTCCCGAACCCCGCGAAATGGTGCGGCTCATTGAAGGCGAGGGCGTGACCCACCTGTGCGGAGCCCCGGTAGTGGTGGCCTCGCTGGCCCAATTCTGCGAGGCCGGGGGCATTCGGTTTTCGCACCCGCTGCGCATCGTCACCGCGGGCGCCCCGCCTCCGCCGGCTGTCATCCGTGCAGCCGACGAGACCGGCGCCGATCTCGCGCACTGCTACGGCCTTACCGAAACGTACGGCCCGCACACCATCTGCGCGTGGAAGCCGGCCTGGGACCAGCGGCCTTCCGGCGAACGGGCGCAAATCAAAGCGCGGCAGGGTGTGGCGTACCTGGTGGCCGGCACCGACCTCCGCGTGGTGGACCACGAGATGCGCGAGGTTCCGGCCGATGGCCAGACCATGGGTGAGGTTCTGATGCGCGGCAACAACGTGATGCTGGGTTATTACGACAACCCGAAGGCCACCGAAGACGCGTTCACCGGCGGCTGGTTTCATTCCGGAGACCTCGCGGTGGTCCACCCGGACGGCTATATCGAGATCCGCGACCGCATGAAGGACATCGTGATCTCCGGCGGCGAGAACATTTCGTCCATCGAAGTGGAGAAGGTGTTGGCCGATCACCCCGCCGTGGCCGAGGTCGCCATCGTGGCGGCGCCCGATGCAAAATGGGGCGAAGTGCCCAAGGCTTACGTGAACCTGAAACCGGGGCAGTCGGCGAGCTCCGACGAGCTGATCGCCTGGTGCCGCCAGCGCCTGGCGCACTTCAAATGCCCGCGGCAGGTGGAGTTCGGCACGCTGCCGCGAACCGCCACCGGCAAGATCCGCAAGAACGAACTGCGCGGACGAACGCGCGAACCTGGTGCAGGAACATGAATTTCGAAAACCTGTCGGTGACTCACGAAGGGGCTGTCGCGGTAGTGACTCTGAACCGCCCGCAGCGCCGCAACGCGCTCTCGCTCGAGTTGATGCTGGAACTGATCCGCTGCCTGGATGAAGCCGGCCGCAACCGCGAGATCCGCGCCATCATTCTGGCCGCAGCCGGCAAGGTCTTCTGCTCCGGCCACGATCTGGCGGAAATGACCGGCGGGGACATCAACGAATACCGCCGCATCTTCGACGTCTGTTCGGAGTTGATGACCAAGATCCAGGCCATCGCGCAACCGGTGATTGCCGAGGTGCAGGGTATCGCCACCGCGGCCGGATGCCAGTTGGTGGCCACCTGTGACCTGGCGGTCGCCGCCGAGGAGGCCGCATTCGCCACTCCAGGCGTGAAGATCGGGCTCTTCTGCACCACGCCGATGGTGGCCCTGACGCGCGCCATCGGCCGCAAGCGCGCCCTCGAAATGCTGCTCACCGGCGAGATGGTGGATGCCCGTACCGCGGCGGATTGGGGCCTGATCAACCGGGTGGTGCCCGCGGCGGAGCTCCCGGCGGCCACCAGAAAGCTCGCGGCGAAGGTGGCCGCGGCCAGCTCGCTGGTGGTGGCCATCGGCAAGCAGGCATTCTACACCCAGATCGATCTGGACCAACCCAAGGCCTACGCGTATGCGAAGGAAGTCATGTCGATGAACGCGCTGGCGGCCGATGCGCAGGAGGGTATCGGGGCGTTTCTGGGGAAGCGCGCGCCGTGCTGGAGCGGGAAGTAGGGGGCCGGCCGACACGCCGGGCCGGTTTGACACTCGGGGCCGTTCTGTCTTACTCTGCTCCTGTCGTGCCTGCTTGCTGCCGAAGACTTGCCGCCCAATCTGGTGTTTTCCTCCTCGCGGCGGCGGCCTGCTTCGGCCAGGTAAGCCTGAGTCTATCCTCTGTCCATTTGCTCACTCCCGATGCGAGCTGGGTGCTGTCGGAGGGCCGCCTGTTGCGGACGGATACGGGCGGCAGGGAATGGAGAGAGGTCACTCCCAAGACTTCATCGGGCGTCGTCGATGGAGCCTTCTTCCTGGATGACCAACGGGGTTGGACTATCGTATCCGGCGCCGGTCCGGAGGATGGCGGCCTGTTACGAGTGGCGTCTACCTCCGATGGCGGCGGGACGTGGGCCTTCCTGACTTTGGCTGCGGCGGAGTTGGACGACCTACGCTCATACGCCGGTAGCGCCTCCATTCACTTCATTGACCCCAACCATGGCTGGGTCATGCTGCGACGCACTTCGAGCTCTGATTTCAGCCGCGGCGTACACTTCGCTACCACAGACGGCGGCCGAACCTGGGTGCGGCTCCCCGATCCTCCAGCGGGCGATCCCGTCCACTTCGTCTCGGCGACGGATGGCTGGCTGGCCGGCGGTCCAGGCAGCGACGAGCTCTACGTTACTCGAGACAGCGGCTATACCTGGACTCGCCGGTGGATTGACCCGGCCCTCGAGGCCTACCGCACATGGATCCCCACCTATGTGTTGCCGGCCTTTCGAGATTTCCTGGACGGAACGCTCCCGATCACTTACCGCGGGCCGCTGTGCAGGCGTCAAGAGCGAATGCGTGCAGAAGACCCGGCTCTACGGCACGAGCGATGGTGGCCGAACCATCCAGGACATTACCCCGGCAGCGGCTTCTGCGCTGGAGGCGGCGCGCAGGCATGGGCCAATCCTGGTCGGCACCGGAGAGGGGTTCGACAAATGCTCGGCAGACACTCTCGCAAACATGCAAACGTGGTGGGCCGGCAGCCCCTATTTCGATATCAACATCTATATCGGCGGCGCCAGCCGTGCCTGTTCCCAACAGAACCTGACGGCGAGCTGGGTGAATCAGGTATTGTCCCTCGGCTGGCGCTTGATTCCTACCTGGGTCGGACCGCAGGCGCCCTGCAATGCGTTCTCTCACAAGATCAGTAGCGATCCGGCCCTTGCCGATATGCAGGGCTCGAGCGAAGCTCTGGCCGCGTCGGATGCCGCCGCGGCACTGGGGTTAAGCGCCGGGGTCATCTACTATGACATGGAATACTACAGTCCCAGCGACCAATCCTGCGACGCAGCCGTGAAGGGATTTGTGAACGGGTGGGTTCGAGGGCTGCACTCCCGGAACCAGGTGGCCGGCGTGTATGGCTCTCCTCTCGATGCTCCCGACTGGGCCACCGTTGCCAGCCCTCCCGACGCGGTATGGCTGGCCAAGTGGGACAACCGCGCTACTGTCTGGGGCCTGAACCCTTTGAGCGACAGCCTGTGGAACAACCGGAATCGCCTTCATCAGTTCATGGGGGGACACAACGAAACGTGGGGAGGCGTGACCTTCAACATCGATCGGGACGTCGAATACGGCCCGGTCATGGGGGCCGTCCCACAACATCCGCGTACGGGCCTGCGTCCCACGGAAGCGGGAAGTGGCACGGGCGCGGCCGGGTCCCGAGACCAGCGCTAGACTCAGAACTCCTATAGCACAGCTTGTAACACGGTGTCACAATACACAAATCAAAGGAGTTGTGGAAGTAATGCTGTTCAATAATTATCGTTAATATCGTGCCGATTTGCGCGGCCGTCTGAACAACTCGCATCCTCTTACAAGCTCACGCGAATTGGGTCATTGACGAGTTCTGGGACTTAAGCGCCG
>JAIQFL010000004.1 GCA_020073365.1 Terriglobia bacterium
ACGTCAGCACCGCGAACTGATCCTCAATTATTTTCGAGCCCAAAAACTGTTCTCCAGCGGCGTGGTTGAAGGTCTTAACAACAAAGCCAAAGTTACCATGAGAAAATCCTACGGCTTCCGCACCTATCGAGTCCTCGAACTGGCCCTCTATCACTCACTTGCAAAACTACCCGAGCCTGAACAAACCCATGAATTTTTCTGACGAGTCTGGAAAGAAAACTCCGCCACAAAGCCGAGCCGCACAGGCAGGTGCCATGACTCCGGAGCGTACACGTGCGGCAAGACGCGCCAGCCGGCAAATTGCGGCGAGTAACCCGGCTCCCAAGCGTTCAGGAACATGAATCCAAGGGCGAAGTTTTCCGATAAGCCGAAGGTGGGCTCGAGAGTGAGATGGGTCTGGTGTTCGGTGGGAAGAAGCGCTCCATCGCGGAGGCTGGTTCCTTGAGTGACTATGTTCAGGTGAGCTTCGAGGCTATATTGACCGCGCCAGAGCGGCTCGTACTCGTAGATATGGATCTCAAACGGATCTTGCGCCGCCATTCTTGACGCCCAACAAAGCAAGGACAACAGCAGATACCTGCCGCACACCCCTAGAATATACCCCGATACAGTATGATTTGGCTGCCTGCTTGGATCTCCGCCGCCCACAACTCCGGCTACTTGTATGGCGGCTTGGCAAGCTGCGCGGCCCGCAGGTCGACAACCGATCGCCGATCCCCTCGCCCGCTTGCGGGCGATTCTTTCACCGCGCTCAGACATCCCACCGGCCTCGTCCCGGCGGCCCTGCCGGTACAAGAAGAAGGTGGTCTTCACGGAATACGAGCTGGGGTTGGCTGCGATAGAATCTCGGGATAACCCAAAACGGACCAATCATGAAACTCCTACTGCTCTTCCTGGCCACCTCCACCGCGGCCCAGGCTGCCGACTATCAGCTCAAAGCCTCCCCCAGCACCGTCGCCTGGGGCTACTACTGGTACAACGCCAAGCCCGTGCTGCGCATCAAGTCCGGCGATACGGTCGAGATCCAGACCATGACCACCAGCAGCCCCACTTCGCTGGCCAACGCCGGCGTGAAGCCCGAAGACATCCAGCCCGAGTTGAAGGCCATCTACGCCGAAGTCAAGGATAAAGGTCCCGGCGGCCATGTTCTCACCGGCCCCATCTTCATCGAGGGCGCGGAGCCGGGCGATGTGCTGGAGGTGCGCATCCAAAAGATCCAACTCTCCACGCCCTACGCGTCCAACGGCTTCAGCCCGCAAAGGGGTGTACTGCCACCCGAAGATTTCCAGCGACCTCGCACCAAGATCATCCCGCTCGATATCGCCCGCAACGTGGCCAGGTTCGCGGACAACATCGAAATCCCGCTCCACCCCTTCTTCGGAAGCATGGGGGTCGCGCCCGATGCATCCAAGGGACGCCTCAACAGCGCGCCGCCGGGAGACCATGCGGGCAACCTCGACAACAAGGAGCTGGTGGCGGGAACCAAGCTCTTCATCCCCGTCCACGCTCCGGGCGCGCTCTTTGAAGTAGGCGATGGACATGCGGGCCAGGGGAACGGCGAAGTGGATATCACCGCCATGGAGACCTCCCTGGTGGGCACCTTCCAGTTTGTGGTGCGCAAAGACATGCACCTGAAGTGGCCGCGTGGCGAAACCCCCACCCACTGGATCGCCATGGGGCTCGACCCCGACCTTACGCAGGCCCTCATCCTCGCGGTCCGCGAAGCCATCGATTTTCTGGTCACCGAGAAACACCTGTCGCGCGAAGATGCTTACGCGCTTTCGAGCGTGGGTGTGGATTTCAACGTCACGCAGGCGGTGGACGGCACCAAGGGCATCCACGCCATGATCCCCAAGAGTATTTTCAAATAGGTCCTGTGAGATTCCTGGAACTTCCCTCCCTGGTCCAACGTATGGATAGTCTGGAAAGGGGAGCATGGGAGAACGTATCAATCCGGAGCTACTGCCGGGAACACTGTACCTGCTGATCCTCCGCACCCTGCGCGCAGGGCCTTTGCATGGCTACGCGATCGCCAGGCGTGTCAAGGAATCGTCGCGCGAGGATCTCATTATTGAAGACGGGTCGCTCTACCCGGCGCTCAACCGCATGCTCGTCAAGGGTTGGCTGAAAGCCGAGTGGGGCATTTCCGAAAACAACCGCAAGGCGCGATTCTATCGGTTGACGCCCGAAGGCCGCCAACAACTGGAGCAGGAGTCCGAGGATTTCGACCGCCTGGTGCGCGCCATCCAACTGGTGATGCGCACTGTGTGACGTGTGACACAGGCATTCTTGCCTGTGCGTTCGTCTTGTGTGTCCTTTCGAGTGGAGACCGCCATGTCATTCTGGAAAGAAACCATCCGCCGTCTGACCTACCTCCCCAGCCGCTCCCGCTTCGACCAGGAGTTGGACGCCGAGCTTCAATTCCATATCGAAACCCGCGCCGAAGAACTCGTACAGACCGGCATGCTCCGTCCCGCCGCCGTGGCCCAGGCCCGCCGCGAATTCGGCTCCTCGGCGCGCATGCGCGAAGAGACCCGCGCCGCCTGGCAGTTCCGCTGGCTGGAGGACCTCGCGGCCGATCTCCGCTACGCCGCGCGCGCCTTCCGCCGCAACCCCGGCTTCGCGCTCACGGCCACGGCGTGCCTGGCACTGGGCATCGGTGCCAACATTACTATCTTCAGCATCGCCGACGAAGTGCTGTTCAGCCAGCCATCGGTCCGCGATCCTGAGACCCTGGTCCGGCTCGAAATCGGCGGAGGCAGCAACGCCTCCCTGCGCGAGTACCGATTCATTCGCGATGCGCACATCTTCGCCGGCCTGGCCGGCCAGAACGAAGAGGTGGAGGCCAACTGGCGGTATGGCGATCGAACCTACCGCCTCTACCTGGTCCGGGTCACCGACAACTTCTTCACGGTCACCGGCATTCCGGTTGCCATGGGACGTCCGATCCAGCCCGGCGATTCCGGCATGGTTGTAGTCACGCACGGTTTCTGGCAGCGCCGTTTGGGCGGCGACCCGAACGTGGTCGGCCGCAAACTCCTGCTGGATGGACAGATCTACACCGTCTCCGGCGTGCTGCCGCGCGACCACCGCACTGTGACCGGCTTCGGATTCTCCCCCGACCTGTATGCTCCAGTAGCAGGCGAAAACGACGAGGTCGCGTTCTGTGCACGGCTGGAGCCGGGCATGACCCGTTCCGTCGCGTACGCCCGCCTGAAAGCCACCTGCCAGGAGTTGGACCGGATCTATCCGCAAGGCAATCGCAAAACGGCCGGCGGCCTTAGAATCTCCGGGATCGTCGGCATGGACCGCATTAACAAGGACAGCGGACTGAATCCGATCGCCGCCTTTTTCGCCATGCTGATGGTGGTGGTCGGCCTGGTGCTGCTGATCGCGTGCGCCAACGTCGCCAGCCTTCTGCTGGCCCGCGCCTCCAGCCGCGAGCATGAACTGGCGGTTCGCCTCTCCATCGGCGCCGGCCGCGGGCGCATCATCCGTCAACTGCTGGCCGAGAGCCTCCTGCTGGCCCTTGGCGGAACCGGCGCCGGGCTCGTGCTCAACATCGGCCTCACCTCCTCCTTGAGCCGTTTGCAGTTCCCGCTGCCTCTACCCATTCAATTCCTGATCCAGCCGGATTGGCGCCTGCTGGCGTATGCCTCCGTGGTCGCGCTGGGGAGCAGCCTGGCTTCCGGCCTGATGCCCGCCATCAAAGGAACGCGCGCGGGCATCAACGCGGCGCTCAAACGTAGCGACCATCAAGTGGGCCGGAGTGCCTGGACTCTGCGCAATGGCCTGGTAGTGGGACAACTGGCGGTGTCGATTGTCCTGCTTTCGGCCGGCTTCCTGTTCATGCGCAACCTGGTGCGCGCCTCCACCATGAGCCCGGGGTTCGATATCGATCACACCATCTGGGCCAATATGCGACTCGTCCCGGAATCCTATACGAAGCCGGAGAAGACCAGTGCGCTGATTGAGACGGCTGTCGAGCGCCTGCGCACCCTGCCCGGCGTGGATGGCGTCGCCATCGCCCACGTGGTGCCGCTCAACGGTCACCTGACGAACGGCACCGACCTCAACACCGACTTGGGATCGCACCCCGTACACGTAAATTTCAATACGAACTACGTGGGGCCCGACTATTTCCGCGTGATGCAGATTCCCGTTCTCGAAGGTCGCGGTTTCCTGGCCACCGACCGCAGAGGTTCGCCGCGCGTCGCCATATTGAACGAGAATCTGTCACGCAGACTCTTCGGCACGGTAAACCCCGTGGGCCATACCATCCGGTTTGGAAAGGGCGCCCCCATCCTGATCGCCGGCCTGGCAAAGAACAGCAAGTATTTCACCCTGGGTGAAGAAAACGCGTTTGCTTACTACGAGCCCTACACCCAGTCGGACGAATCGACCGTAAGTCTGCACTTTCTGGTGCGCGCCGCCGGACGGCCCGAGCCGCTGATCCCCGCCATCAACTCGGTTCTGGGCCAACTGGATGGTACAGCCGCGCTGGAGATCAAACCCATGCACAGCGCGCTCGTCTTCGCCATGCTGCCCAGCCGCGTAGGAGCGGTTCTCTTAGGTTCCATGGGATTGCTGGGCCTGGTGTTGGCGTCCATCGGCCTCTACGGCGTGCTGCTGTATTCGGTGAGCCGGCGCATTCGCGAAATCGGCCTGCGTGTGGCGCTGGGCGCGACGCCCGGCGGCATTCTGAGCCTGGTACTCCGGCAGAGCGCGGCCCTGGCAGCCGTGGGGATCGGCATCGGCATGGCCCTGGCCGTCTTCGCCGTGCGGCCGCTCGCGATGTTCCTGGCTCCCGAAGTGCGCCCCACGGACCTGACGAACTTCGTGGTGGTCGGCGCCGTGCTCGCCCTGGTGGCCGCAGCCGCTACCGCTGCACCCGCCCTGCGCGCCCTGCGCGTGGACCCGGTTGTCGCGTTGCGGCACGAATAAAGTCACGAGCACAGGCAAGATGGCATCCCGGATGCCGCAGGCGCGTAGGGGATATGCTGGGGAATAGGAAGCCGTCAAGGAATTGGCGCTGGAGCCGATGCATTTTGACCTCGTTGGACCGGTTTCGGAAATAGAAGTCATTGCCGCCGGCCCGGGGGTTCGGATTCGGGCGCTCCTGAACAAAATGTATGGCAAAGGGCGGTGGCGAAAAATGAAAGGAACCGCGATGGTGCGGTTGCCCAACGCCTCCGTGCGCAAAGTAGAACTACACTGGTATGAGGCGCACGGGATCGGCAGGAAGGATCTGAAGATCAAGCGCTATCTGGACGAGTCATGAGAACGGCCAAAGACTTCGCAATCTGCATCGACAACACAGGCTATCGAGCCTCGCTCATTCCCGGAAAAGTATACCGGGTGCTCCCGGATGCCCGGGCGGCGAAAGACGACATGGTTCGCGTGGTCGACGAGAGCGCCGAGGATTACCTCTATGACAAGCGACATTTCGTTTTGGTGGACTTTCCACCTGCTGTGAAACGGAGAATTCTCGCGATCGAAGGCACGGCACAGACTGGAGTGTAACCATGCCACAGGATGGCGACCGCTCTGTGGTCGCGAGCCTTTAGCGAAGCTCCCGGGATTCCTGCCTTACACTTTATTGAAGCGTACATAAATTTTCTTGACTTTAAGAAAGTTGAATTGTATATTCACTTTATGAAGGATCCGCAGCCTCCCTGGCTGGAAGCCCTGGACGAGGAGGATCTGCAGTTTCTGAAGCGATTTGTCCTCTGCTCGGGATCGCTGAAAGCTTTGTGCGACGAGTATGAAGTGTCTTATCCGACCCTGCGCTCCCGGCTGGACCGGTTAATTGCGAAGGTGCAGGCGGCTGAGGACCCGAAAGTCGTGGATTCTTTCCAGCGCAAACTGCATGTGCTGGTGGCCGATGGAAAGATGCCGGCTGCGCTGGCGCGAGAACTGTGGAAAGCTCACCGCTCGGTGGCGGAAGAAAGGACCAAGTAAATCATGACACAGCCATGGTTCGATCCGAATCACTATGCCTGGATTCCGGGCACCGCATATGGGGTAATCGCGGGATTGATGGGAGGGCTGGTGGGTTGGCTCGTTCCTCGTGGCCGTGCCAGGGAGTTCATACTCCGGTCCTGGTTCACGCTGTGGGTGGTGGCTATCGCACTTCTCATTGCAGGAACGGTGGCGCTGATCGACGGGCAGCCCTGGGGCGTTTGGTACGGCCTCCTGCTGCCTGGCGCGATCGGCACTCTGGTTGTGGGCGCGAACTCGCTCCTCATACTGAAGACGTATCGGGCAGTGGAGGAGCGGCGGTTGGCGGCAAAGGATCTGCTGTAAGCTCGGCCGGCTAAGGCGTGCCGCCCTTCGTGAAAGTCTTCCTCCCCAGCTCCACGTGCATTCGAATCGACCAGATCCACACCGGCCCCCGATCCTGGTTGTACGCCGGATTCGAAACATGCTGGAGATCCACACTCGCGAAAAACCCTGGCAATAGTCGCGCGCTGTAGTAGGTCTCCGAGATGTTCTCCGGCCCGTACTGCAACCTTCCATCTCCGATCAGAAAGTCATACCCTCCGCGCGCCAGGTACAGCGCATGAACGCCGGAGATTCCTGAGGCCGTGAGCTCCGTCGCCACCGTGTCGAACGGGCGATGCCACCGCCGCCCGCTGATCGAGACTCCAGCGGTGGCCAGCCGATCGATTGCCGTGAATGCGAAGCTCTCCGTTTTTCCGTCATTCCACCCGAGCCGGGCAAAGATGCCGATGTCCTTCGTCACCTCCTGCTCCAGATTCACTCCGAAGCCGTATTTGAGCGTGCCGTTGCGGTGGGTATCCGCAACCACCGGCGTCGCGCCATTCATTTCCGCTTGCCGGATGGCCGAGGCGTAGTCGCCCGCATTGGCGCGATTCTGGTAGTGCAGCACGCGGATCGTGCCGGGGTGTTTTCTTATGTCGTAGCGGTACTCGCCCTCGAACACATCGCCGCGATTCCGAAACAATCGGCGGTCGAGCCGCAGCCCATTGGCGACTCGGGGCATGGCCGCGCTGGCATAGCGCAGCGACCAGTTGCGCGCGTGGAACTCATGCACCCATCCCCAGGTGTAGCCGCGAACGTCGGCTGGGTAGTCCCACGCCCCGTTGTACATCACGCCCCAGCCCAGGAATTGCGTGCGTGGATCGTGCGAGTACCGGTTGTTATCGAAGAAGTCCGTGAGCGTGAAGCGCCCCGCCGTGATGGTGTACCGGGTCATGGGACGCTGGCCGGCTAACTGGTTCTCATCGCTTTCGACAGACTCCGTCGCGCTACCGAATCCGAAATCATGCGAGACGTAGAGACGTGCCAGGTAAGGCTTCGGGGTGGCGGAAGCGACCCGCGGCAATTCGCCGTTCGAAGCGTTCGCCAGGCCGTCTACGCCGCTGAAACCCTTCCCGCCGGCGATCTCCGGATCGAAGTACAGCATCGTGTTCTTCTCCAGGCGCAGGCCGAAAAACAGGGTGGTCGTCAGCGAAACATCGCGCTCCGGATAATCCTGAAGGCTGAAAGGACCGGCGTAAGGCGAGCGGAACGTGCCATGATACTGCCCCACCGACGTCGCCTGGTAGAACAGATTCCAGCGCTCCGCCTCGGGAGCCGCCTGTGACGGCTCCTGAGCCCGGGAGACTGGGCTCACGCACGTTAACAGGAACAGCGCGGCAAACATCCAATTTCCCGAGTCCATCCAGTTCACGCCTCTCTCTCTCTCCTTCCGCGACTCCGACCCAACGCTTGGCCGATACGCCCTTACATTGCATTGTGACTCGCCGAACACCTCTGCCAACTCCTGCACGCTATCCACCACCAGCGCATCATGAGTACCAGATACCCGAGCAGCGCCAGCAGGGATAGCCATGCTACCGGAGTCATCCGCATGGAGCCGGGACGCCTGGTCCAATTCGCCCGTGGACAAGCGTAGGCGTCGGCGGCGCACTGGGGCTTCACGCGCCTGTGGGATGGCGGCGCCTGCGGCTAGTTCCTATTGTTACGTTTTGGTGTATCAGCTTGGTGAAAATTTCGTGGCCATTTGAATGTCCACAATCGGAGGAGCGTTTTTGTGAAGAACCATACGAGCCAGCATCGCAAGCGGCGACCACCAGCACGACGTCAACCGCCTACTGGTTCGTCCCGTCTCTGAACCAGCCGAGGATGTTGGGCCAGCCCGTATAGAAGTGGGCGTTGGTTCCGCCGGGAACGAGACGCTGCTCGAGAGAGACGTTGTATTCACCAACATCTGGCGAAACTGGTGGGACAGGCGGTTCCGCCTGTCCGGCTATCTCGCCGCCGGCTTCGGATAAGATGGTTGAAGCATGGCTGAGTACCGCGAGATTCCTCCCTCGCCCAGGCTGGCTCAGGCTGTCGAATGTTTCTGGACCATCCGGCACGCCGGCCCGGAAGTGCAGCACCGGGTCGTGCCGGACGGCTGCGCCGATATCCTGTTCACGCGGCACCACGGGAGCGTGGCGATCGCGGCGGTCGGGCCGATGACGAGCTATCGGGATTATCCGCTGAGGGATGGCGAGTTGCTGGTAGGAGTACGCTTTCACCCTGGGATGTGGACGGCCCACCTGGGCGTCCCGGGCGATCGGGTTACCGACGAAATTGTGCCGCTCGACGGCCTGTGGGGTTCCCGAGCGCGGGAACTGAGGGACCAGTTGGCCGAAGCCTCCTCCCTGCAGCAATGGACCGGGCTGTTCGAAGCGTCGGTTCCGTCGATCGAGAGAACCGGCCCCGTCGAACGGGCACTGGCCTGGATGGCGGACCGTCGAGGTTGCGTCTCGATGGACGAACTGGCCAACCAGGCGGGGTTCAGCGCGCGCCAATTCCGGCGGGTCTGCCTGGAACAAACCGGCTTGACGCCCAAGTTCCTGGCGCGCGTCCTGCGATTCCGGCATGCGCTGTCCCGGGTCGATAGCTATCCCGGAGAGTTCGCGGAGTTCGCCCTGGATTGCGGCTACTACGACCAGGCGCATTTCATCAACGAGTTCCGCCGGCTGTCCGGCCGCACGCCCTCGTCGTACGCAGATGGCCGTTTTTTCCAATCGTTCCACCCGGCTCGTCCCGTAGGATGAGTCTGGAGGGCTCCATGAGCAACACCCAAAACGACCGCCGCATCGACTACATCGAATTCCCCGCGACCGACATTTCCGCGACCAAACGCTTCTACCACGACATCTTCGGCTGGACCTTCGACTATGGCCCGGAGTACACCAGCTTTGTGGATGGCCGGCTCGCCGGCGGATTCTGGACCGCGCCGAAGGTGCAGGCCGGCGGCGCGCTGATTGTCATTTACGCCAGCGATCTGGAAGGCACGGAGGCGAAGGTGAAAGCTGCGGGAGGGACCATCGTGAAGCCCATCTTCCCTTTTCCGGGCGGCCGAAGGTTCCACTTCACCGATCCCAACGGGAATGAGTTGGCGGTGTGGTCCGAGTGAGATCTCCGTTGGGCCCCGGCCGCACTCGGAGCGCCAGTCGATGCGTTCGGTAATTTCGGCGACTCTTGGCAGCGACGCCGTCGCACTCCTTGGGCATGTTGGCGAAACCCTCCACCGCGTCAGGGCCGGCGTTCCTGCCGTTCCAGCTCATCCAGCAGAATGGAGAGGCGCGGCGCCGCTTCCGTACGTCCGCCGAACCGCAGTGCGTTGTAGGTAGCGGTAAACTCCGCCACTGCGCTCCCTAAGCTCGTGCGCGGCAGCGTTGCGGCGAATTCCGCGGGCGTGAACCACGCCGGTTTCTGATAGCCACGGCGCTTCAAAAGATGCAGCATGCGTTCATAGAGCAACGTGGCGTCTGCCACGCTCGCCTGCCCGCGCCGAACCCGTTGCACGCGGTGGCGGATGCGCAGCAGGCGGATGATGGGAGGCCCCATCAACCAGATCCACACACCCAGCGCCAGCACCGCCACGATCCGGATGGCATAACGCCGCAGCCACTCGGTCTGGAGGACGCCCCAGTCCGATCCGAGCCCGTTCACCGAATCGAACCACCGCAGTCCCATGCGGCGCGCCCCCTGCTGGAGTTGGTCCACCAGGGAGAGTTGCTGCCCGGAGTCGTAGCTCACGACCCACTCCTGCCAGAAAGTCTCGGCGGCATCCAGGTACAGCCCGAGCTTCGTCAGAAACGCGAATCCAGCCGCGTTCGGATCGGGGGGCGTTGGGTCGAACGTGGTCCAGCCGTGCCCGGGAATCCATGCCTCCACCCAGCTATGGGCGTCGGAGGAGCGCACCATCCACAAATCGGAGATGGGATTGTATATGCCGCTCTGAAAGCCCGTGGCGAGACGCGACGGGATGCCCACCGCCCGCAGCATCACGGTCAGGGCGGAGGCGAAGTACTCGCAATGGCCCTTCCTGCGAGTGAACAGGAAATAAGCCAGCGGATCGGCGATTTCGTGGCTGGGCAGTTGCAGGGTATAGCCGAAATCGTTGCGCAGGTAGCGCTCCAGGATGCGCGCCCGCTCCAGGTCCGTGATTGCCCCCGCCGTAAGATCGCGCGCCAGCCTCGGGATTCGTGGGTCGAGCGGCGGCAACTGGAGATGCCGTTCGCGGTCCGCCAGGGAAAGGATGGGCGGTGGGATGCGAGCAGGCGCGGTTTCGGGCGGCCCGTCGAGCAGGCTGTAGGCCTGGTAATGGAAACCCTGCCGGTACGGACCCGGCAAACGGTAGTTCCCACCCTCCGAACGGAATACTTGAGCGTTGTGCAGGTACACTCTTTGCGGCGTGCCGGTGAAAAAGAGCGCGTCGGTTTCGAGGTCGTCGAATTCCACGGTGTAGCTGATACCGCGCAGCCGGCTATCCGGCGGTTCCAACTCGGCCTGCCCGTTCTCCACGGTGATCGGTCGCCGCGTGGAATTCGGATTCGACCAGCGCCGGCCGTCGAAATCGATGAGCGCTCCACCGCGCCATTTCAGTCCCCCGGCCAGATCGCGGCCGATCACCCGAATGTGCATGGCCGGCCGCGAGGTGTTTTTGATTTCCCCGATATCGCCGAGCGTCACCTGGTTGGAAAAACCCGGGATGTGAATGCGACGCGACGCCAACCGCGAAAACGCCGCATCGGCAGTGCGGGGCAGTAGAAAGAACAGCCCCCCGGTGAGCGCCAGGATCCCCACCGTGACCAGCGCCGACAGTGCTGCCAGCCGGGCATGAAAGCGCTTGGGCCCGTTGCGCGCCGTCGCGGCGGCCTTGTGCATGGAGCGGCGGATCTCGCCGCTGCTCAGAGCCGCCATGGCAAACAGCAGGTACAGCGCCAGAAACAGGAAGAAGTTGAAATTGATGGAAAGGATGGCGGCGGCGAGGAGCTCGAGAAAGGCGATCACCGCGGTGTAGAGATGATCCCGATTGGTTTTGGCCGTCAGGATCTTCATCACCGCGAGAAAGAAAACCAGGTGCACGGTGGCGCTGAGAAACTCGCGGGACAGCAGGAAATAGTCCAGGATGTAGAAACCCGTGTAGGAGATGGTGACGAGTGTGGAAGACCGCTCGGAGATTTCGAACTGCACGAAGCCGTAAATCAGCAGCCCGCGCAACAGCAGGCCGGCCGCGGTCAGCATGATGGTGGGGGTGTCCAGATACCCCGAGCCCGCCACCGCCAGGTAGCCGCTGGCCACCAGTCCCAGAAGCGAGAATTGGAAGAAGCGCTCCACCGAGACGGCGGCGCTCGCGTCCGCGCGCGGCATAGTCTCATTCTAGCTCGTGGGGCAAGTGGGCAACCGGTTAACAACCTGCCCTACAAGGGGCTGTACTTAAGGGAATCGGGCATCCCCCACGCTACACTGAAAACAGCGATGAACAACGAGACCATCGGCCTCCTGGTACAAGCGGTCGGCAAGACGGGTGTCCTGCATCAATTGACCGGAGTGATCGCTCGTCACGAGGGAGACATTACCTCCGTCGAGATCCTGGACAACCGTCCGGAGGAGGCGCGCACTTACTTTGAGGTAGTGCTGCCGGCGGGCCCGGAGGCTCTGATGGAAGACCTCCAGAGGCTGTCGATCGTACGCCACGTGGAACTGGTGAACACGTTCCAGAAAATCTACGGCAAGCGCATCATCATTATGGGCGGCGGCGCCCAGGTAGGACAGGTGGCGGTGGGAGCGATCTCCGAGGCGGACCGCCACAACATTCGCGGCGAACATATTTCGGTGGACACGATTCCGCTTGTGGGAGAGCGCCCCCTGGCGGATGCGGTTCGCGCAGTGGCGCGCCTGCCGCGGGCCAAGGCCCTCGTGCTGGCAGGATCGCTGATGGGCGGCGATATCGAAACGGCCGTGCGCGAAGTGCGCCAGCAAGGCCTTCTGGTGATCAGTCTGAACATGGCCGGCAGTGTCCCGGACGCTGCCGACCTGGTCGTGACCGATCCCGTGCAGGCCGGCGTGATGGCGGTTATGGCGGTGGCCGATACCGCCAAGTTCACCGTGGAACGGCTCAAGCGGCGCGTGTTTTAGCGGCCTGCGGCACCAGGGGTCGCGGCCGCCGCGCATCCGCCCTTCACCTTCTTCGAAACGCAACCACCGCCAGCGGAGGCAACGTCACCGCGACGCTGTGCGCGCGGTCATGCTTGGGCACGGGCCGCGACGAAACCCCCCCGCCGTTGCCGATGTTCGATCCCCCGAATCTCTCGGAATCCGTGTTGAGGATCTCCTCGTAAAAGCCCTCCGCGGGCACACCGAACTCGTAGCCCGGGCGGGTGACCGGGGTGAAGTTGCAGCAGAAGAGCAGAAAGTCGTTGGGGTCCTGGCCGCGGCGCAGGAACGCAATGATGGAGTTACTCCAGTCGTGGAAGTCCACCCATTCGAAGCCGGTGTAATGGAAGTCCACCTGGTAAAGCGCCGGGCTCGCGCGATACAGGCGGTTCAGTTCCCGCACCAGCGCCTGAAGCTGGCGATGCACGTCGAATTCCAGCAACTCCCAGCGGATGCCGTAATTGTGGTTCCACTCCTCGCGCTGGCCGATGTCCTGTCCCATGAAGAGCAGCTTCTTGCCGGGGTGCCCCCACATGTAAGCCAAAAAGGCGCGCACATTGGCAAACTGCCGCCACTCGTCGCCCGGCATTCGATTCAGCAGCGAGCGCTTGCCGTGCACCACTTCGTCATGCGAGATGGGCAGGACGAAGTTTTCGGTGAAGGCATACATGAGGCTGAACGTGATGCTGTTGTGATGGAACCTGCGGTAGATGGGGTCGTAGCTGAAGTAGTCCAGCATGTCGTGCATCCAACCCATGTTCCACTTCATGGTGAAGCCCAGTCCGTTGAGGTAGACCGGCTTGGAGACGCCCGGGAAGGCGGTGGACTCCTCCGCCGCGGTAAACACGCCCGGCTCCTTGTGGGCCAGCTCGTTGAAGCGGCGCAGGAAATCGATGGCTTCCAGGTTCTCGTTGCCGCCGTACCGGTTGGGTATCCACTCACCGGGCTTGCGCGAGTAATCCAGATACAGCATGGAGGCCACGGCGTCCACGCGCAACCCGTCGATGTGATACTCCTTCAGCCAGAACAGCGCGTTGGACAAGAGGAACGTCCGCACTTCATTGCGGCCATAGTTAAAGACCAGAGTCCCCCACTCGCGCTGCTCGCCCTTGCGCGGGTCGGCGTGCTCATAGAGCGCGGTGCCGTCGAAGAAAACCAGCCCGTGGGAGTCCTTGGGAAAGTGTCCGGGAACCCAGTCGACGATCACGCCGATACCGGCCTGATGGCAGGAGTCCACGAAATACTGGAAATCGTCCGGGGCGCCGAACCGCGACGTGGGCGCGTAGTATCCCACAATCTGGTAGCCCCACGAGCCGGAGAAGGGATGCTCCATGATGGGCAGAAGCTCGATGTGCGTGAAGCCCATCAGCTTCACGTATTCCACCAGCTTCACCGCCAGTTCGCGATACGTGAGCGTCTGGCCCTGCGGCCCGCGCAGCCAGGATTCCAGGTGCACTTCGTAAATGGCAACGGGCGATTTGAGGCAGTCGGTCTTGGCGCGCGATTCCATCCACGCGGCATCCTGCCACTGGTACTTATCGATCTCCCAGACCACCGACGCGGATTTCGGCGGGGTCTCGCAACAGAACGCGAAGGGATCGGCCTTGAGCTGCCGATAGCCGGCGAAGCGCGAGCGGATGTGGTACTTGTATGGGGCGCCTTCCCCCAGGCCGGGAATGAAAATCTCCCAGACGCCGCCGCTGCGCTGCCGCATGGGGTGGCGCCGGATGTCCCAGTCGTTGAACTCGCCGGTGACCGTCACATTCTCGGCATTGGGGGCCCACACCGCGAAGCGTACGCCGGGGACGCCGTTGGCTCCGGTAATGTGAGCGCCGAACGCGCGGTACGCCTCGTGGAGCGTGCCTTCGGTGTGCAGGTACAGGTCGCTGTCGGAGATCTGCGGCCCGAAGCGGTAGGGGTCGTCAAACTCGATCTCGCGTCCGTCCCCCAGCCGCGCGCGTATCCGGTAGTCGCGAGGCTCGCCGTTCAATACGGCGCAGAAGAATCCCTGGGCGTGTGTCTTGGCCATCTCCGGGCGCTGCTCGCCCAGCAGCACCTGGGCCGATTCCGCCTGTGGGAGAAATGCGCGGACCTCCCAGCGAGCCTGCCCGCCCCGTTTCCGGACGCGGTGCGGCCCGAGAATACGAAAGGCGTCACCGTGATATCCACCAACTATCGCTTCGATCTCTTCAGCAGTCATGAGAGTCTAATAGTCAAGTATGGCCGATTTCTTGCTGGAATTGCCCAAGGCTGAGCTGCATCTGCACCTGGAGGGTTCGGTCGAGCCCGAGACGTTATACGAACTTGACCCCTCAACCCCCCTTGAGGAATTCCGCGCGCTGTACTCCTATGCCGATTTCGAAAGCTTTCTCAAAGCCTTCGGCGCCGTGGGGAAACGCCTGCGTTCACCCGGGGACTATGGGTTGATCACGCGCCGCCTTCTGGAGCGCCTGGCCGCACAGCACGTGCGCTACGCCGAGATCATTCTCGCCGCCGGCGTGGTCTTGTGGAAGGGCCAGGAGTTCGCCCCCATCTTCGACGCCGTGCGCGAGGCCGCCGCCGGCTCGCCGGTGGAGGTGCGCTGGATCCTCGACGCCGTGCGGCAGTTTGGCGTGGAGCAGGCCATGCAGGTAGCGGAATGGGCGGCGGAGCGTGTCGGTTGTGGGGTGGTGGCCCTGGGCATCGGCGGCAGCGAAGAGCGCGGCCCCGCCGAGTGGTTTACGGACGTGTTTGCGTTTGCCAGGCGCGCGGGATTGCGGCTGCATGCGCATGCCGGTGAGGGCGCCGGCCCGCAATCGGTTTGGGCGGCGCTTCAGTTGGGCGCCGAGCGGATTGGCCATGGCATTGCCGCCATCCAGGACCCCGCCCTGCTGCGACACCTCCGCGAGCGGGATATCCCGCTGGAAGTGTGCATCACGAGCAACCTCGTTACCGGCGTGGTGAAGTGTCTGGAAGAGCATCCCGTGCGAAGGTTGTTTGACGCTGGTGTGCCGATTGTTCTCAACACCGACGACCCGGCGATGTTCGGCTGTACACTGGTGGGCGAGTACCGCCTGGCCGCGCGCCAATTCGGTTTCAGCGAGGCGGAGTTGAGGGGGATTGCAGAGAACGGGTTCAAATACGCGTTCGGGAGATGATCGGAGCAGCAGCTACGCGAAGGACTATTTCTGCTGTGCGCGCAAGCGGCCGACGATCTGCTGGATCGGCGGGCTCGGCTTCAGCCGCAGCACCGCCTCGAACTCGGCGAGCGCCTCGGCCTCATGGCCGGGCAAACGCAACAGGGCCTCGCCAAGATTGTAGTGCGCGTCCGCCAATCCCGGATTCAATAGCAGGGCTTGCCGGTACTCGGCCACGGCGTCCGGAAGGCGGCCAGCCATTTGCGACAGTGCATATCCCAGGTTATTGTGTGCGGCCGCGGAATCCGGGCGAATTCGCAGGGCCGCTCCGTACTCCAAAACGGCATCCGGAAGGCGCCCGGGTAGTTGCGACAGCGCATTCCCCAAGTTGCTGTGCGCGCTCCAGGAATCGGGACGAAGCCGGATGGCGGCCTCGAACTCGGCTATGGCAACGGACAAGTCGCCGGATTGCGCCAAGGCGCGTCCGAGATTGTTGTGTGGCTCCGCGAAATCGGGGTTGGCGCGCAAGGCTGCCCGATATTCGGCGATCGCAGACGACAGGCCTCCCGGCAACTGCATCAGGGCGTTTCCGAGGTCATTGTGCGCTTCCGCGTTGGCAGGGTCGATCCGCAGCGCCGTCTGGAGATGCGCGATCGCCTCACCCGTCCGCCCCGCCTGGAGCAACGCATTTCCAAGGTTGGTATGCGCCCTTTCGGAATTGGGCGCAAGGCGCACGGCGGTTTCATATTGGGCGATGGCGTCGTCCAGCCGGCCCGCGGTTTCCAGCAGCGCGTTGCCGAGGCTGAGGTGAGCTTCCCAGAAATCCGGCTTCAAATGGAGGGCCTCTTGAAAGTGAGCCATCGCCTCGTCCCGCCGGCCGGGAAGCGGGAGCAGAAGGTTGCCGAGGTTGTTGTGGGCTAGCCATGCGCCGGGATTGCGCGCCAGCGTCGACCGGTACAGTGTTTCTTCGTCCCGATAGGTGGCCGCCTGACGCCATGTCAACACGCCAAGCCCAGCCGCCAGGATGGCCGGAACCAGCACACGCGCGGGCTTTCGAGACCATACCTTGGCGGCGCCGCTTGCCGCGAGGGAGGCCGCCGGAACGAGAATGCCCAGGCTGGCGAGATAGGCGAAGTGATCGGCGACGTACGAGTAGCGAAAGGGATAAACGTTGAGGAAGCCGAGTACCGGAAACAGCGTGCCGGCGAAGAACAGGAAACCGGCCAACGGGCCGCGGTTGCGCCCAAGCCGCGAGAACGCCAGCCGCCAGAACGCCAGCCCCACTGCCAAAACGGCGGCCGGAAACAGATACTGCCACCACTCGGTGGGATCGATCTTCCAGCGTGGATAGAAAAACGTAAAGTTAGCGGGCCAGATCACCTTCCCGGCGTAGAAACAAATGGCCCGGCCGGCCAGCAGCAGCCGCTCGATCGGCGTCAGCGAGAACTCCGCGCCCGCCGCGCCCACGAGAGTCCTCTCCACCCAGGCAGTGAAAAGCCCCGTAGCGCCGCCGAGAACGAGGCATGGCACCAGCGGTTGGACATCGCGTTTCCACTCGATACGTCCGTGCCGCCACCACAGAATGACCAGCAGGGCGCCGGGCAAGGTGGCGGTGACGGTTTTGCTCTGGAGGGCCAGAACGAACAGCGCCAGGGCCGCAACGTAGCGCGAGCGCCGCCGGGTCTCGTCAAAATCCATGTATACCAGCAATGCCCCCAGATAAAACACGCCGGAGAGGGTGCTCTTCTGCTCGGAGATCCAGGCGACGGATTCCACGCATATCGGGTGCAGCGCGAACAGGATGCCGGCCAGCCACGCTCCCGGCAGCGCCAAGCGACGTGCGATCCTGACCACCAGGCATGCCGCCAGTGCGTGCAGCGCCACATTCGCGAGATGATAACCCAGGACGGCGTCGCCCCAGATGAAATGCTCGAGCCAGAATGCGCTGTCGAGCAGCGGGTAATACTGCTGGGTAGCGCCAAGGTCGAACCAGATGCGCCAAAGGCCGTGGAGACTGCGAAGGTCGGGGCGGGTGACGTGGCTGGCATCGTCCCACAGCATGCCGCCACGGAGCGCCGGCAGGTAGACCGCGACCACCGCACAAATAATGAGGGCGAACGTGGCGGTAAGACCGGAGGCCTTACCGCCCGTTCGCCGAATGAAGCTGCCTTCAGGAAGACGGGGTCCTTTTTGCGTCGTACCCCGCCAGTTTACCAGCGAATGTGGCCTTGCACCTGAACGAAGCGGTTCAGGAGCGTGGAACCGGTGGTGATGGCTCCGAAGGTGCCAACGCCGCTGGTGGGGGTGGTGCCCACGCCACCCATGTACGAGTGGTTCATGACATTGAGCACGTCGCCGCGGACCTGGAACGTGATCGGATGATCCTTGACGCTAAACCGGAAATCGCGCATCAGGCTCCCGTTGAGCTGGCCGAAATTGGGGTTGCGGACGTCCGTGTATAGCGGCGTGACCCGCGCCTGGTAGGTGCCGGGCTGCATGGCGGTGCGCTTCTCCCAGCCGGAAGTGCAGGGCTGGCCCAGCGCAACGGCCGTGTCGCCGGGCCCGAGCGGTTGTCCGGGCAACACGCAACCGGCGGTGTTGAACCATTGGCCGAGTGTGGGGTTGGATACTTTGATGTTGTTCAGATCGCCGTAATAGAACGTATTCGGCATTCCGAGTAGCGTGCCCATAGACCACACGTAATTGCCTGAGACGGTCCAGCCACCGGCCACGAGGCTGAGGTACTTGTCATGCACCCAATGGCGGCCCTTGCCGAACGGCAGATCGTAGACCCACGTCGCCGTAATGCGATGGGGATTGATGTTATTCGGCTGCCAGACCGGCGACTGCGGGCTGGCCGGATCGAACGGATTCCAGGGTTGCAGGAAGCTGTTGGCAAACCGGCTGTCGAAGTAGGTATAGCCGAAATTGGCCACCAATCCGCGGCTGAAACGGTGATTAAGGGCGACGTCGAATTCCGTTTCGCGCTCGTGGCCGATCGGATTCGGCAGCGTGAGGTTGCTCGACGGGTACGGCCGCAGCAGCGTGGCTTTCGAAATGGTGGCGCTGGTGAAGAAGCTGCCGACGCCGCTGATGGCGGAATAGAGCGCCGGGTTGCTGCTCTGAAGAGAAGCAAAGTTCGCGATGTTAAACGGGTTCGGAACGTTGGCGCCGAAGTTAGTGTCTTCCAGGCAGCCCGCGGCGGTGGCGTTGGTGACGCCGGAAGCGCATGAGATGGTCGCGCCGCTCGAATTCACCGGCCGCGCCGAGCCGTTGTAGTAGTAGCTTGCAGGGAACAGCGACTGGTTGACGTTGATGTTCAGGTTACTGGTGTAGGCCCCGGTGTAGCCGAACGAAACCACATCGTGGGTCGTGAGCTGCCGCTCAATGCCGAAGCGCCAGCGCTGCATGCGGGGGTGCTGAGTGGCCGGCACCGTCCAACTGGTCGGCCCGTTGCTGAGCGCCAGGAGGCCCATCAAGCCGTAGGTGTTCCCAACCGGCACGTTGAACCGCGTGCTGCCGCTATTCGGCCGGACAGGGAACGGGTCGGTCAGGGGAGAGGTCAAGGTCGTTCCCGCGTTGCACCAGGAGCCGCAGGCTCCGTTGGATCCCCAGGTGACGCCCTGCGTGGTGGTGAACGTGGTGTTGCTGGTAACGGAATAGCCTGTCTGATTCGCACCGTAGACGAGGGCGTTGACATCCAGGGTGTCATAGTAAATGCCATAACCGCCGCGGATCACGGTCTTGGAATCGATCTGGTATCCGAAGCCGACGCGCGGCAGCCACGTCAACTGGCTGCCCCACGCACGGTCCGGCGCTCCCGGCGTACCGGCGTACAGCGGGCCGCCTTTCACGATGAAGCTGGAAGGCGACAACTCCGGAACCTGGCTGGCCGTGTTGGCCGCGAAGGCCGCCTGCGCGCCGGCACTGATGGGCAGTTGCGCGTTGGGGTCCCAGCCTGAAATCCAGTCGTTCTGGTGTCCCTTGGCGCCGTTCTCCCATTCCGCGCGCAGCGAAAGGGTCAACGTGAACCGGGGAGAGACTCGCCACGTGTCCTGAAGGAACGCGGCCGCGAACTGGTTCGACACCGTATAGCTCGCATTGTTCGACGCAGACGCGGACGTGGGTAAACCCATCATGAAAGACGCCCAGCTCAAGCCGAGGGTGGCAGGATTATAGTTGCCGTTCGGACCGCCATCGTCGTACTGGCGGAAGTAGGTGTTGCCGAAGCCGTATGTGCCATCGCTGTTCCCCGCATGGTTGACGCGCGTCTGCTGGCGGAAATCGACGCCGGCGCGGAATTGGTGGTTGCCGCGGTTGTGGTACACGTCGGCGTTGTAGTCGTAGAAGCGGTTGTACTGCGGATTCGGGGTTCCGGAGATACCATTCTGGGAATATCCGCCAGGCGACATCAGCGGAATGTAGCACCAACTCCCGCAGTTGCTATCGACGTACGAAGGGAGCCCGACCGCGGAAGGTTTGATGGAGAACGGATACGGGTAGGTGGTGGAGTAAGACATCCAGTTGCTCACCGAACCAGCGGCGTGCAACAAGGTCCGCGGGCCAACGGTGTACACAAAGTCCAGGACGCCGTTCTGGTCGTCGCGGGTCACCCCGGCTCCATTCCCGCCTGTGTTATTGAAACCCTGCACGATGAAATACGTCCAGTCGCTGCGGTACTCCACGAAGTGGTTGCGGGTGTAGCGGCCGAAAACACGCAACTTGTCCGTCAGTTCCATATCCATGCGGCCGGACCATTGACCGAATAGCCAGTTGTAGGGGGTCGTGATTCCCAGGAAGTCGGTGGCTCCCGCATTCTGCGCCAGGGTCTGGTCGAACCAGTTGTTCGGATCGGGCCAATACTTGATGTAGTTCTTGTAGATCGGCGCACCCATGTTGGCGTAGGAGGCGGGCAGTACGTTGCCGGGCAGCGCCGTGCGCACGTAATGCGTACCGGAGCGGCTGGAGTCTACTGTCACCGAGAAAGGATCGTAGAGCTGGTAATTGAGGCCATCCGACTTGACGTTGAGCAGATCGGAAAAGTTGCCGGTTTTGTTGGCCGCGGACGGCACCACGTGGGCATAGGAATTGGCCGTTTCGGGCTTGGCGTCGTGCTCGCCACTGTAGCTGAGGCTCCAGAACACCTTGTTTTTCAGGTTGAGGATGTGGGGGATATACAGTGGCCCGGTAGCGGTGAAACCGTAAAGGTGGGAGTGGCCCGAGGGCTGGATGGGCTGGGCTAACGCCGCCGCCGCCCCGGCAGTATCGCCCTTGCCGAGCAGCGAATTGACATTCTTGTAGTATTGCTGCTTGGTGAACAGGTTGCTGCCCTGCCAGCGCTGGCTCCAGTAGTTTTCGCTGGCGTCGCCATGGAAATCGTTCGCCCCGGATTTGGTGGTGATCGAGATGCCAAGTCCCAAGGAGTGGCCGAAACTGCCGTCGAACGTGTTGTCGACGACTTTCATTTCGGAAACGTTACTAACCGACGGCAGGTTGGACGTGTTGCGGCCGTTGCCGTTGCTGAAGGCGCCGTCGATGGTCCAGACGTTGCCGCCCACACCGGAGCCGTTGTTGTAATCGGAACCGCCCTGCGTGGAATGCGGGCCGAGGATCTGCGATGCGCTCCCTCCGGCATTCACGCCCGCGGCGAACTGGATCATGCTGGTGACCACGTTGGTCATCACCGGCAGGTCGCGTACGGTGCGGCTATCCAACTGCATGCCGTTATCGGTGTGGCTCACATCCACGATGGGCACCTCGGCGGTTACCGTAACGGATTCAGAAGAGACGCCAATCTGAAGCGTCACTTCGACGTTACGGATGTCGCCCGTCAGCAGCACGATGCCTTTACGCACGTCCTTCTTGAACCCGGCAGAGTCCACCGTGACGGTGTAATTGCCCGGCATCAGCAGCGGCACGATGAAGCGCCCTGCTTCGTTTGACTTCGTCGCGGCCGTGGCTTGCGTGTCCGTGTTCGCGATGACTACGTTCGCGCCCGCGATCACCCCTCCCTGCGGATCTTTGACCGTCCCTTGGAGGGTGCCGCGGGATTCCTGAGCGGCGGCGACGCTGACCAGAACCAGGAGCGCCGCCAAAGAGCAAATAGCACCTTTCATTCGACCCTTCTCCTTAATGGCGCAGCACGCAACGTGGCGCCGGTTGATCTGAACCAATCACCAGCGGACTGATCCTAACCTCACTTGGATGTTGGAAGTAGCTGTAATCACATCGCTCGGCGCAGCCACCAAGCCGGCAAGTGTCAAGATTCCCGCAAACAGGGAGAGAACCCTCTTCATAGACTTACCTCTTCTCTGCGCGCATCACCCGGAGCGCGTGGCATGCGGACAAAGCGATGACCCTAGCAATTTTGTTTCGCTACCAAACTATATACACCAATACGAGACGGTGTCAAGGGGCAAATTCGGAGCCTAAACTTGGTTAACGAGTAGTACAGGTCAATTCGCGTCCGGGAGAATCTCTATATAATCGATGCCGGCGGTTTCGCCTCCATCGCGCACGCCTTCGATGCGGATTTCGTCTCCGGAACGCAGAGCGACGCCGCGAATGATGCGCCGGGCCGATGAGGACGCGTCCATTCTCCGAGCGGGCACGCGGTCGTCGGCCGCCCACTCGTCGATGAGTTGGCTCCCCACCCACAGCCGGAAATGAGAGACGCCGTCGATCTGGTCGAAATACCGTACGTGCAGCGTGTACCACCCAGCCGCGCCATCGTAGCGCAGGGTGGCCGTGCAGCGCGCGGCGGCGCAAGCGATGGCTTTTCCTCCGGAAGCAGCTTCCCAGGGGGTGACGTCCCGAACCGTGTAGCCCTCCAGGTTCATGGACTCCGCTTCGAAGCGGCCCGGGTAGCGTCCCACCCGGCCCTTCGCATCCGCAATCCCGGATGCGCGCAGGAACCAGTTCGAGACGGCGTCACGCCAGACCTGCGCCTGGCCCTCCTGGTACTCCAGTTGGGCCAGCACTTCGTGGTACCGCTGGTCGTCGATCTTGCCCTTCAGGGCTTGCCACGCGCGAACGTATCCGGTGACCGCCGCCGCTCCCTCGTAGTGCGAATCGTAGATGTACTGGATCACGGTCTTCCCGGAATGGAGCCTGTGGGTGTAAGGAACGTGGTGCAGGAACAGCAGCAGATCGTCGGGGCAGGTCTCCAGGGATTCGTACACGCGGGCCACCGCCGTTTGATACTGGCCGATGTATCCGGTCCCGGTCGCGACCGTCCGATCCATCCCCACGCCCTTCTCGTCGGCATTGTGCCACTGGCCCCAGCCGTTGCGCTCGGAGGCTTCCACGTTGACGCCGTAATGGTTGCCGACAATGTCCGTAAGGGTCTGCAACCCGAGAGGTCCGGTGTAGTTCTCGTAGGTGCGCCACGAGCTGAGTTGGATCGCGGCCACGGTCTGGAGCACCTTAGCATCGTCTCCGAACGTGAGACGCGTCCATTCGTCGGCGATCCGCTGGGCGCTCAGGTTCGGATTCCACGCCAGGCGGCCGAAGCCGTACAGATTCGCCTGCGACAGGTGGTTGCCGCACCAGGTTTCGTCCAGTCCGACGTTAGCGACCCCCACGAAGCCGCCGGTGGGGCGATGGAAGGTCTTGCCCGCTACGAGGGCCTTCACAGGTGTAGCCGTGGCACTGTTACGCAAATCGGCATGCAAATCGAAATCCAGCGCCTCCTTCCACATCGGAACCAGAAATACGCTGTGCCGCGCCTGCCCAAAGTATTCCTGCGTGACTTGCAGCTCGATCGCCTGGTTGGTCTTCTCCAGGGCTCCAAACAGCGGAGACGCGGGCTCGCGCACCTGAAAGTCGATGGGCCCGTTCTTGATCTGCACGATGACGTTCTCGTCGGAGCTCCCGTCCAGCGGCTGGAAGTTGTCGTACGCCGCGCGCCCTCGGTCGTTCTTGGGGTTGCGCCAGTCCATGTGGTGGTCGTACACAAAGCCGCGGTAGAAGAGCAGGCCGCCATGCGGCTGTAGGGCGCGCGCCACTACGTTGGCCGCATCCGCGTGGGTTCTTCCATAGGTGGATGGCCCCACGCGGCCCTCCGAATCGGCCTTCAGAACAAAGCCGCCGAGGTCGGGGATGGCGCTGTACAGATCGTCCGCCTTGGATTTCCACCACGCCGCCACGCGCGGGTCGAGTGGATCGAAGGTGTCGAGGCCGCCCAGGGTCTTGGGACTCCCGAAGTCCACCGCGATCGCCACGCGGACGCCCCACGGCCGGAAGGCTTCAGCGATGCGCGCCACCTGCGGGATGAAATCGGGCCCCAGCACCCGCGGGTTGGCGTTCACGTTGTTGATCGAGCAACCGTTGATTCCGAGGGATGCCAGCAGCCGGCCATATTCGCCAACGCGGCTCAAGTCTTCGCGGACATGGAGGTTCTCCCAAAAAATGGACCGGCCGCCATAGCCGCGCTCGATGGAGCCATCCAGATTGTCCCACTCGTTCACCCACCGGACCGGGGAGTAAGGCGACTGCTTCTCATCGATCTTCGCGACGGATTCGCCGACCCCGATTCTCCTCAGAAACTCGAAGACCCCGTACAGCACGCCGCGATCGTTGGAACCGGCGATCACTGTGTAGTGGGCCCCGTTCCCCGCCACCGTCACCAGCCAAAAGCCATCCGCTTCGATCGCGCCATCGCGGTATAACTGCGGCGCGGTCTGGCGAATCTCCGCCATGGTTCCCAGCACGATGGCGCTCTCCGCGGGCAGGCGGGCTTCCACCCGCAGCGTTCGGCCGAGCATGCCGCGGATGCCGCGGATCAGCTCGCGCTGGGCGGTCTCGATCACCGGCGAATTGCCGTAGCTCGTCACCACTGCCGGCACGACGCCACGATACTGGCGGACGGCGGTTTCGCTCAACGCGTCGTATCGCAGCCAGGCGTTGGACCCGGTCTCGGCCGAGAGGCTCGCGGCCACCCATCCGCCGAGGATGCATATCTTGCGCAGCATGGCTGGTTCTCCTAAAGCATGGACGCGGGAAGCAGGACGGCCTCCGTCGACTCCGGTTCGAGGGCGCTGCCAGGCGGCATCGAGGATTTAGTTTTTACGAACAACAATATATTTCATTGCTGGTTGGGAGTCAATCTGTCATGCCGCCGCAGCCGTTACATCTGTCATGCCGCCGCGAGGCAGCGCGGGCCGCCGCGGAGCCAGCGCCAATTTTCATCCAGGCGGGCGAGGCATCGCCTCATGAACCTGCCTGTCCCCGAAATAGTTGGTTCTCGTGGCATCATAGGAGCATGCACTTGAGAGGGATTTTGTTGAGTGCGGCCGCCCTGCTGGCCGCCGCTGCAGTGTTCTATGCGGCCGATCAACCCAAGCTTCCGCCGCCGTATGCCACCCCTAGCTCCAACAACGGGCCGCGCGTGATTCCACAGCCATCCGGGGCACAACTCACCGTGCCCGCCGGGTTCCATGCGGAGGTGTGGGCCGAAGACTTCAATACGCCGCGTTTCATGATGCTCGGGCCCAGCAATGAAATCCTGCTGAGCGATTCGGGGTCGGGCCAGCGACCCACCGGGATTATATACGTGCTGCAGGGCAAAGAGCGGAAGAAGATCATCGAGAACCTCAACCGGCCTTACGGTCTGGCGATGTTGAACGGTTATCTTTACGTCGGCGAATGCGACTCCGTCAAGCGCTACAAGTACGACCCGAAGGCCATGATCGCGGGGCCGGGCGAAGAAGTTGTCTCCCTCAAGGGGCAGGGCACTCACCACTGGACTCGCAGCCTGCTCTTCGACAAGGACGGGAAGTATTTGTACGTGGGCGTAGGCTCCGGTTCGAACTCCTCGCCCGGCGAAGACCCGCGCCGCGCGGCGATTAACCGCTACAAGGTGGACGGATGGACCCACGAGATCTACGCCGCGGGCACCCGCAACCCCATCGGCATGCGTTGGTATCCGGGCACCGATACGCTGTGGGCCGCCATCCAGGAGCGCGACGACCTGGGAGACGACCTGGTGCCGGACTATTTTACGCACATCCAGCAGGGTGGCTTCTACGGCTGGCCCTACGCGTACTTCGGGCCGAATGAGGATCCCACCAACAAGGGTCTGGCGCCCGCCCTGGTAGCCAAGACCATCGTGCCCGACGTATCGCTGGGCGCGCACAAAGCGGTGCTGGATTTCGTCTTCTACACCGGCAAACAGTTCCCGGCCGAGTACCAGGGTGGGGCGTTCCTGGCATGGCACGGTTCGTGGAACCGCTCTCAGAGGGTGGGCCAGTCGATCGCCTTCGTGCCCTTCAAGAACGGCGAACCCGCTGGCCCGCCGCGCGAGATTCTGACCGGCTGGATGCTGGGACCGGATAAGCGCGAAGTCTGGGGCCGCCCAGTGGGTTTGCTGCAAATGACCGACGGCAGCCTGCTGATCTCCGAAGACGGCGGCAAGAAACTCTGGCATCTCAGCTACACGGGAAAGTAGGATTTGAAGCGGCTGGTGCTGGTGGTTTTCGCCTGGGGTGCGGCGTGGGGTGCCGCGCCGTTTTCACATCGCATCCACCTCCAGCAGAATCTGGAATGTGTGCAGTGCCACACGGCCGCCGCCCGCAGCACCAAGGTGGAGGACAACCTTCTCCCCGACAGGCAGGTGTGCCGGGGGTGTCACGAAGAGGCCGCGATTCCGGCGCCGCCTTCCACTCGCCTCTCGAAATTCAGCCACTCCCTGCATCTCAGGATGGGCAACGTGGCGCCCTTCCTCGCCAGCGCGATCGATCACCAGGACTATCTACAACCTCCGGGTGATATTCGCCCTCACCTCAATACCCGCAATCCCTGCCAGGCCTGCCACCGGGGGCTGGAGGAGTCGGACCAGGTCACCCGGGCGGCCCTGCCGCAGATGGCCGACTGCCTGGTTTGCCATACCCAGATCGAAGCGCCTTTCAGTTGCGAGGACTGTCACGCCAAGGACGCTCCATTGAAACCGGCCAACCACGTTCCCCGTTTTATGAACGATCACAGTACCGGCAAGCTGAACCTGGACAAGACCACCTGTGCGCTGTGTCACGGGCGCGCGTTCACCTGTATGGGGTGTCACTAATTGCCGCCGTGGGGGCGGCAATCCAGTGCACCTTCTGCCCGAAAGTATCCAGGCAGCCACACGTTTTCCAGCCAAACCCGTCTGATAACAAAGAGGATACCTCCTGGTAACCGGATTGCTCAGTGTGACGCCGGAGGAGGGTGCAATGCCGATCGCGAAAATTACGGGACAGGGGCTGGCCGCGATAGGAGTATTGGTGGCCCTCCTTTGGGGCTGCGTGATCGGCGAGCGCGCCATGGTGCGGCGTGCCCTGGCGGAACGCACCCAGGTCATGCGGGGCATGGAAATGCTGCAACGAAGGCGTTCGGAACCGGTTTCCCTGCCTTCGCCCCGCGCTCCCCATCGCGTATCTCGGGGACAGGCTACGTGACCCCTAAAACTCGGCCCACGCCGAACCGGCGTCAGCGGCACGGAGTTTGGGGGTTTCGTAGCCTGTCCCCGAAATAGGGTTGTACAATTGCAACGATGACGAAACTCGTTGCTATTGTATCTGTTATGGTGATCGCCGCCGGTTGTGGGAAAGCCCCCTCCGAGCAGTTCGCTGCGCTTTCGGAAGAGTTCGTCTACACCACGCTTTCGTTTTCGCCCGCCAGCGCCACTGGGGTCGGGCTGCACCAGTACAAGAAGCAGAACCTCGACGACCTGCTGGACGACGTCAGCCCCGCGAACCTGGATAGGCAGAAACGCTTCTACGAGCAGTTTCAGGAGCGCCTCGCGGCCATCAAGACCGATCGGCTCACGCCCGAAGACCAGGCCGATTTCAACATCATCCAGGATCAGACGGCGCTCGCCCTGCTGGACTTCAACCAGATTCATACCCCCCTGCACAACCCCACGTCTTACGTCGAAACGCTGGGCAACGCGTTGTTCAGCCCATTCGTATTGGAATACGCGCCCCCACGCGCGCGCATCCAGAACATCATCGCGCGTTTGCAGAAAGTGCCTCTTTATCTGGATCAGGCCGGCAGCAACCTGATCTCCGCGCCCGGCATCTGGACCCAGGTCGCCACGGAGGAAAACCAAGGCAACATCAACCTGGTGGACAAGACCATCCGCGCCGCCGTGCCGGACGATCTGCGGGACGCCTACGCGCGCGCCGCCCGGCCGGCTCTGGACGCCATGGATAAGTTCCAAAGTTTTCTCAAGGGCAGCCTGGCGAACCGCAACGATGCGGATTGGCGCCTGGGGCAGGCCAACTACACCCTCAAATTCCGCTACGCGTTGGAGAGCGGAATGGAAGCCGATACCGCGCTCCAGGTGGCCGAAACGGAGCTGTCCAAGGTGCGCGCGCGCATGTTCGACCTGGCCTTGCCCCTCCACCGCCAGATCGCGCCGGGCCACGGCGATCACGCCGACCTGGCGGGCGATATGCGCCAGAACCAGGTGATCGGAGAGGTGCTCGCCCAGATCGCCAAACGCCATTCCACGCGCGAATCGTACATGCAGGATGCGCGTCAGGACCTTGACGAAGCCCGCGCCTTCGTCGCGGAGAAGCATTTGCTGACGCTGCCCTCAAGATCGAATCTCCAGGTGATCCCCACGCCCGAGTTCATGCGCGGCGTCTATTCCGTGGGAGGTTTCAATGCGGCGCCCGCCCTGGAGCCGCAATTGGGCGCTTTCTACTGGGTGACTCCCATTCCTCCGGACTGGCCCGCGGAGCGGGTGGAATCCAAGCTGCGGGAGTACAACTTTTACAAGCTGAAACTTCTGACCATCCACGAAGCCATGCCTGGCCACTACGTACAGATGGAGTTTGCCAATGACGTGCAGCCCCAAACCCGCAGGGTACTGCGATCCGTCTATGGCAACGGTCCATACATCGAAGGCTGGGGCCAGTATTCCACCCAAATCATGTTGGACGAAGGCTTCCTGAACCACTCGCCCGAATTGGCCCTCACCTTCGCCAAGGAGGAGTTGCGGGTGATCGCCAATCTCATTCTGGACGTCCGTCTCCAGATGCTGAACATGACGGACCAGGAGGCTATGGACCTGATGGAGAAGCAGACCTTCCAGGAGAAGGAGGAGGCCAGCGGCAAGCTGCAGCGGGCCAAGCTCTCTTCCTGCCAGTTGCCGATGTATTTCCTGGGGTGGCGCGGATGGCTGCGCGTGCGCGAAGCCTACAAGCAGAAAAATGGAGCCTCGTATAGCCTGGCGGCGTTTCACGACAGCGCCCTGAAACAAGGTGCGGTACCCCTGCCGGTGCTGGAGCGCTTGCTGAAATAGCGGAACCGGGAAGTGCTAAAGGTTTTCGAGGGGCGCAGCCCGCACAGACTTCACAGCCAATCCTGACCAGCCTCCGGCCGGCTTCGGCCCAATACTGTTCACTGAATGGCGGCATAGCCACGCTCGCCCGGTTCACAGCCGTCCTGTTCCACACGCGTCGGGGCGTCCACGTCACTCACCAGCGGCGCTAAAATCGGACGTGACCAAACTGGCTCGGGGCTACGGTCGATGGAGCAGGACGAAGCCTGCACCCAGCAGCCCGAGAGCGCAGGCACTGCCGCCAAAAACAATGATTGTGAGTTTCGTCAAGAAAAGTGTATTCTTCCGATTGGCGAGATTTGCTTTGACAAACCCCTCGCAGGTCGTATAAGCGAGAGAATCCTCCACCCAACGCGGTGCATATAAGGTATAGTCGTCGCGTCCAGGACATCTAACGACACTCACGACGCTTTCATCCACCGCCACTTTGGCAGTCACGCCCATTGCCCATGCGACCTTCGCCATCACGAACACGCTCTCCATGGCCGCGGTGAAAGCTCGTTGGCATGAGCGAACGGCCAGCCAGGCCAACACTGAAGCAGCGCACACCAGAACTACCAGCAACGCAATTACTAAGGCAGCCGGTATGCCCTTCTGGGTCGCAGCCAAACCAACCAAGGCCGATTCTGCGGCGAGAATAGCGGCGAGATTCTTTACTCCTGTGTCGTGATGGCGCAGGAACCAATCCGTCTGGCGGCCGTAGTTCGTGGACGCCAACGATAGGAGGTCCGAGAGATGTTTGCTTTCAATGGCTCCCACCGACGCCCAGGGGGGCAGATGCAGGGGATCTTGGTCCACTAGCAAATGGTACTGCACCGATCCTGGGCACACAAGGGCGATGCAAAGCAGCCGTCAGCAGGCCGAGGTGGGTTCCAAAGCCGGTAGGCCAACAACATATCCCATTCTGGGAAACCAGTGCCAACGTGCCGCCGAGACGTTACGCCTGATATTCGACCTGTTAAGTGAACAGCACTGGGGCTTAAGCCCGCTGAAAGCTTAGCCCGTCTCCTGGGCGATTGGCCGGTAAGACAATCACAAACTCAGAAAATAAATTCGCCTTCCTCTTTTCAAGACTTTACGACCTCAAATAGTTTTTGACTCCATCCTCGTGTGCCACCATGAAGTCAGGTAGCACATCGAAACTACCATAGGCCTGGCCTCCCCCGACCGACGCGTCGTCAGGTGAGCGACCCGGCCTTTTCTATTTTGGAGGCTTATCTGATCACACCCCCGCAACCCGCCGATCGCGCCCATCTCAACCACTCCACGGGCCCGCGCTCCGCTGCCGGCAAGGCCCGTTCCTCGATGAATGCCCTCAAAACCGGCATCTACGCCAACTCACTCATCATTCCCGGCGAAGATTCCGCCCATCTCGCCACCCTCACCGAAGAGTACTTCCAGCGCTACCGCCCCGCTGTCCCCGAGCAGCGCGACCAGGTCGATATCCTGGTCCGCTCCACCTGGACCCTCCGCCGTCTCGCCGCCGCCGAAGCCCAGGTCTGGATCTACGAAATGGAGCGCGGCTACAATCTCAACCCCAACGCCCCACTCGGCCACGCCTTCCACAACTGCGACCGCACCCTCACCCGCCTCCAGCGCCTGGTCAACTCCACCCAGCGCAACTACCACGACGCCCTCCACGAACTCGAACGCCTCCAGGCGCTGCCCCTCGACGTCGCCCCCCCGCCCTCCCCTGAGATCTCCCCCGAAAGCCCTGCGCCCAACCCCCAACCTCCTCCGCGCGAAGCCACCCAACCAGTTGAAACCGAGCCCGTTAACCCCTCCCCCCAGTTCGTTCCGTCATCTTCTGCCCCGCCTCCTCCCAGCCCCCAAAAGGCACCCGGGAACCCGCTCCCCTTCCACATCCCCGGGAGCCGCTGCCCCTTTGACCCCATCCATCCTCTGAAATGGAAGCGTTGTCCCGTCTGCTTTCCCAAGGATTGCTACGCCGATGCCCAAAAATGACCCCCATATGCACGCCGGCAATACGGAACCCGTGGAACCCGTGGGGCGGGCGATTCGCCTGATAATGTCCTTGGGCGCCACCATCCCCAGTTCGTCTCAGCGCCCGGAACCGAAGGCGGCAACCGAAGCACCGCCAAAACCGTCTATAATCGTTAGCGGACCTAGGGATGCAGGAACACGACAATCCGGCCTTTGCCCCAGCCCTTCCGGCGGAAAACGAGGGCGCGAAAGAGCGGGCCCATTCCAGCCTGTGGGGCGCGCTTTCGTGGGCGCGCGACCTCGCGTTTTCGGTGTTGATCGCGGTGGTGCTGATCGTGTTCATCTACCAGCCGGTCAAGGTGGAAGGCACCAGCATGACCCCGACGCTGCAGAACGACGAGCGGATCTTCATCAACAAGTTCACCTATCGATTCGGCCTGGCCACCATCGCCCGCGGCGATACGGTGGTTTTCTGGTATCCGCAAGATCAGTCCAAGTCGTATATCAAGCGAGTGATCGGCGTGCCTGGCGACCGGGTCCGTGTGGATGGCGGAGAGGTTTACGTGAACGGTCAACTGCTCGAAGAGGATTACGTTCCCGCCATCAATCGCGACAGTGTCTCCTGGAGAGACGGGGAAGAGCAAACGGTGCCCAGGGACAAGTACTTCGTGCTGGGCGATCACCGCAATTCCTCGAGCGACAGCCGGACGTGGGGATACGTGCCGCGCGAGAACATCTACGGCCGGGCAGTGTTCGTGTATTGGCCCCTCGACAAAATGGGCGCCCTCAAGTAGCTCACCTTCGGAAAATCCACATCACCAGCGAGAGCAGCGCACTGAGCAGCAGACACGTGGCCAGCGGGAAGTAGAAGCTGGAGTTCTTGCCGTGGATGTAGATATCCCCCGGCAGCCGGCCCAGCTTGATCGGCAGGCGCCCTGCGAAGGTCACGAGAAGGCCCGCCGCAACCAGCACGAGGCCGGCGGTGATCAGCAGGCGGCCCAGCGGCATGATTCCAGTGTGACACAGCCATTCTTGCCTGTCTCGGCATTTCCGACCCGGATGCAATGAACCGGTGAGCTTGGTTTTTTCCTGTTTGGTTCCGGCTCTGCCGGGTTAGGGTACCTAGGCACCCCCGCAGTTGACAGAACCGTGGACTTCCATATATAAATAGACCATGCCTAGGCTTCCTATGCCTCCAGGGACGCTCGCCATGCTGGTGCTGCGCGTGCTCCACAGCGGTCCGCTCCACGGTTACGCCATTGCCCAACGCATCCGCGCCTTGTCCGATTCCGTGCTGGATGCGGAAGAGGGCTCTCTCTATCCCACCCTGCAGCGAATGCTGCTGGAAGGCTGGGTGAAAGCCGAAGCCGGCGTTTCCGAGACGGGCCGGCAAGTCCGCTTCTACACACTTACCCGCGAAGGCGCGAAACAACTCAAGCGGGAGGTCGCCGAATATGAACAGGCCACCGCTGCCATCCAAGCCATCCTGAGGACTGCCTGATATGCGAAAGTTCTTCCGTCGCCTCTCCGCCCTGTTCCATCGCCGAAGGTTGCAGCGGGAGATCGAAGCAGAGATGGCCGCGCATCGCGAGATGATGCCCGCCGGCCGGCAACAACACTTCGGAAGCACCCTGCGTTTGCAGGAAGAGGCCGCCGACCAGTGGGGCTGGACATGGCTTGACCAGTTCCGCCAGGACTTTGCACATGGTGCGCGGTCGCTGGGCCGCGCTCCGGGTTTCGCCCTTACAGCCATCGCGGTCTTGACACTCGGGATCGGCGTGAACCTCGCCGAGATCCACCTGTTCAACGCGCTCCGTCATGGTGCGGGCCTCGGGGTTGCCCTGGCTGCCGCCGCCGCCAAGGAGGTGCGCAACATTCTCTTCGGCTTCATCCCCTTCGATCTCGTGAGCTTCGGCGCCGGTCTGCTGCTATTCGGCGCGGTCGCGTTGGCGGCCTCCATCGCGCCCGTGCGGCGAGCCTTGCGAATCGACCCATCCTCGGCGTTGCGTTACCAATGATTCTGGTGGGGACGGGCGCTTTCGCCTGGCCCGGACATCTCGCCTGCGCACGCCGCCCGCGGCGCTTTCGCCTGCCATCCGATTTCTTCCCATCGCCCGCACTGGAATCTTCCCCGGTGGCGCGCTGGGGTTGGAAACGATACATGATAGACTTTGAAGTACGGACCTTTCGAAGCGGCTGGATTGTGTGTACCGCTGAGGATGGTCCACCGCCGTTTTCGCCCGGCATCAGGGCTCGCTTCGCATCCATCAAGACCTGCGTGATTCATGAGGACTAGCAATACAAGCATTCGCAACATCGCCATCATCGCCCATGTGGACCATGGCAAGACCACTCTGGTGGACGGCATGCTCAACCAGAGCGGGATCTTCGGGTCGCACGAAGAGCACGTGGAACGGGTCATGGACTCGAACGATCTGGAACGCGAGCGCGGCATCACCATCCTTGCCAAGATCACCGGGATCCGCTACCACGGCATCAAGATCAACATCGTGGACACGCCGGGTCACAGCGATTTCGGCGGAGAGGTGGAACGCGCCCTCAAGATCGTGGACGGTGTCATGCTGCTGGTGGACGCCAGCGAAGGGCCGCTTCCCCAGACGCGGTACGTCCTTTCGAAGGCGCTGGAAGCGCATCTGCCGCCCATCGTGGTGATCAACAAAATCGACCGGCCGGACGCGCGCGTTCCCGAGGTTCTCGACGAAATCTACGACCTGTTCATCGACCTCGACGCTACCGAGGACCAACTCGATTTCCCGGTCCTCTACACCATCGCCAAGGCTGGGGTGGCCAAGCGCTCCCTCGAAGATCCGTCCAACGACCTGCGCCCTCTGTTCGATGCCATTCTGGAGCACATCCCCGCACCCGTGGGCGATCCCGATGGCGTGTTGCAGATGCTGATCGCGAACCTGGACTACAGCGACTACCTGGGTCGCCTGGGCATCGGCCGCGTCTTCAATGGCACCTTCAGGTACGGCGACGTGGTTTCGATCGCCAAGCGCGACGGCTCCTTCCACACCACCAAGATCACCAAGATGTACTCCTTCGAGGGCCTGAAGCGCGTGGATGAGACGATCGGCCACCCCGGCGACATCATGGCCATAGCCGGCGTCGAGGGCATCACCATCGGCGAAACGGTCACCAGCGCGGAAACTCCCGAGCCGCTGCCCCAGATCCAGATCGACGAGCCGACCATAGCGATGGCCTTCACCATCAACACGTCCCCGTTTGCCGGCCGCGAGGGGCAATGGGTAACGTCGCGCAACCTGCGAGACCGGCTCGACAAGGAACTGCTCACCAACGTCTCCATCCGGGTGGAGGAGTTGGGGCACGACACCTTCAAGGTGATGGGCCGCGGCGAACTGCAACTGGCCATCCTGATCGAGATGATGCGGCGCGAAGGGCATGAACTGGCGGTGGGCAAGCCGGAGATCCTGACCCGCACCATCGACCACACGCTGCATGAGCCGGTGGAACACCTGATCATCGACTGCCCCGAGCGCTTCCTGGGGGTGGTGATCGAGAAGCTCGGCAGCCGGAAGGGCAAGATTGTCAAGATGGTGAACCACGGCTCCGGGCGCGTGCGCCTGGAGTTCCACGTGCCGTCTCGCGGCCTGATCGGGCTGCGCAGTGAGATTCTGACCGATACGCGCGGCACCGCCATCATGAACTCGCTGTTCCACGGATACATCGAGTGGCAAGGCGAGATCCCGCAGCGGCCCACGGGGTCGCTGGTAGCGGATCGCCCCGGCAAAACCACCGGATATGCCACGTTCAATCTGCAGGAACGCGGCGAGATTTTCGTGGCGCCGGGGACCGAGGTCTACGAGGGCATGGTGGTCGGCGAAAACGCGCGCGACGCCGATCTGGACGTCAACATCGTGAAGGAAAAGAAGCTCACGAACATGCGGGCGTCGACCTCCGATGAAGGCATCCGGCTGGTGCCGCCGCGGATTTTGAATCTCGAGCAGGCCATCGAATTCATCCGGGACGACGAGTACGTGGAAGTGACGCCGCAATCGATCCGGCTGCGGAAGAAGGTTTTGAAAGCCAATCAGCGGTAGCCGTTTCCGGCCCAAAATTTTCGCAGCGCTGGTCATCCCGTTGATTGCCGGACGTGAGGCGGAGGATGTATCAGTATCCGATCAATTCCTCGAAATCTACATTTCCGCCCGAAATCACTACGCCCACCGAGCGGATCTCCGGCGGCAACTTGTGGAACAGCACTGCGGCCACCGACGACGCTCCGCTGGGCTCCACCAGAATCTTCAACCGCAAGAGCATGAACTTCACGGCGGCGCGCATTTCGGCGTCGGTCACCAGTACCACGCGCTCCACCAGGCGCTGCAGCACGGGAAATGTCAGCTCGCCAGGCTTCGGCGAACGCAAGCCGTCGGCAATCGTATCGGGATGCGGCACCGAAACGCGCTCTCCTGCCTTCAAGGAGAGAAAGGTGTCGTTCGCGCCCTCGGGCTCCGCTCCAAACACCCGGATCGCCGGATGGATCGCCTTGGCGATGGTCGCGCAGCCGGACAACAGTCCGCCCCCGCCGACCGGCGTGATCAACGCATCGAGCTGGCCCACCTCCTCCAGCAGTTCCAGGGCCGCGGTGCCTTGACCGGCCATGATCATGGGATGGTCGAAAGGCGGCACGAGGGTGGCTCCGCTTTCCTTCAGAATTGCCGCCGCGAGCGCCTCCCGGCTCTCGGTGAACCGGTTGTATGTGACGATTCTGGCGCCGCGCGCGCGGGTCGCTTCCATCTTCGATCGCGGCGCGTCTTCGGGCATGACGATAGTCGCCTGCGCGCCCACGTGTTTCGCCGCGATGGCGGTGGCCTGCGCATGGTTACCCGAAGAGTACGCCACCACACCGCGCGCCAGCACCGCCTCCGGCAGGGACAGAATCAAGTTCGAAGCTCCGCGAATCTTGAAAGCCCCGCCCCGCTGCAGGTTCTCGCATTTGAAGAACACGCGCGAGCCCGCCTCAGTATCAAATCCTGCCGAAGTAAACACCGGCGTCTTTTGCGCCAGCGGCCGGATTCGCTCCGCCGCCCGGCGCACATCGTCTGCGTTGATTGCGAGGTCCATTGGTTTGAGTCTACCTGACCGGTGGGCGGAGGCTCCCGGCCGGTAACAATCGGGAGAGCCCGGAAAGGCAGTAACACCCAAGAGTGGAGTTACGACGTGTCTCGAGCGGTCGCTCTCGATCCGCAGTGTGTGGGCGCCGCTGATGCCCGCATTAATAGAACTTATAGAATAAGCCACTTGCATTTGGAATACTTGTAGGGTAGACTCTTTATTTAGTTCCTTCGATGTCTCACGCATTCACAAGCCGGCTAGGTCGTTCCCTTTTCTGCAACACCATCGCTATTCCTGTAGGCATTGTTCTTATTCTTGAGGTCATCGTAGCCGGCCCCGCTTGAAGGCCGCCAGGGACTCGGTTCCCAAGGCCATCAGCGGGGCAAAGAGCCCGCTGGTGGCCTTTTTTGTTAGGTATCGACTTTTTTGAGGTAGAAGACATGTCAACGTTGATGAGCGGCGCGAAAATGCTGCTGGAATGTCTGGTCCGGGAAGGCGTGGACTGCATGTTCGGCTATCCGGGCGGCGTGACCCTTCCCTTGTACGACGTCCTTTACGACCACCACATCCGCCACGTGCTGGTGCGCCACGAGGAAAACGCGGCCTTCGCGGCCGAGGGCTACGCGCGCTCCACCGGCAAGGTGGGGGTTTGCTGCGCGACCTCGGGGCCGGGCGCCACCAACCTCACCACCGGACTGGTGGACGCCATGATGGATTCCATTCCGATTGTCGCGATCACGGGTCAGGTTACCACCAAGCTCATCGGCAGCGACGCGTTCCAGGAGGCCGACACATTCGGCATCACGCGGCCGTGCACCAAGCACAACTACCTGGTCAAGAGGTTAGAGGATCTGGGTCAAGCCGTCCACGAAGCCTTCTATGTGGCCGCCAGCGGCCGTCCCGGGCCGGTGCTGGTGGACATCACCAAAGACGTGCTGCAGGGCCAGGGGCACTATCAGCCCGTGACCGCCATACACCTCCCGGGCTACAAGGTCTTCACCGAAGGCCACACCGGTCAGATTCGGCGCGCGGCACAAATGATCCAGGAGGCGGAGCGGCCGCTGGTGTATTCGGGCGGCGGGATCATCGCGGCCGGGGCAGCGGCGGAATTGCGCGAATTTGTGGAGCTGACGGATACGCCCACGGTGAATACCCTGATGGGCCTCGGCTCGCTGCCTTCGGAGCATCCCAACTTCATCAGCATGCCAGGGATGCACGGCAGCTACGCGGCCAACATGGCGATGTCGAACGCCGACCTGCTGATCGCGCTGGGAGTGCGGTTCGACGACCGCGTGACGGGTCGCCTGGCGGCATTCGCCCCGCATGCCAAAGTCATCCACGTGGATATCGACCCGGCGGAGATCGGCAAGAACCGCGCCCCTGATGTTCCCATTGTGGGCGATGTGAAGCGCGTGCTGGTGAAGATTACCAAAGTGCTGAAGGAAAACCCGGCGGGGCCCAATGAGAAGCTCACGGCCGCGCGGCGGGCCTGGTGGCACCAGATCCGGGAGTGGAAGCAGGAGCATCCGCTCCATGCGGTTAGATCGGAGACCGAAATCAAGCCGCAGCACCTGATGGCCGAAATCGACCGGATCTCCAAGGGGGAGGCGATCGTCACCTCGGACGTGGGGCAGCACCAGATGTGGGCGGCGCAGTTCGTCCGCTTCAACGAGCCGCGGCTGTGGCTGAACTCAGGTGGCTTGGGCTCCATGGGCTTCGGGTTGCCGGCCGCGATCGGCGCGCAATTTGCGCGTCCCGACAAGCTGGTCTTTTCGTTGGTGGGGGATGGCGGCTTCCAGATGTCCATCCCGGAACTGGCGACCATCGCGAGCTACGGCCTGCCCATCAAGATCGTCGTGATGAACAACGGCCACCTGGGCATGGTCCGCCAGTGGCAGACCCTGTTCTACAACAATCGGCTGAGCGCCGTGGAACTGGACTGCTTCCCCGACGCCGAGAAACTGGCGGGGGCGTACGGCTTCAAGGGCAAGACCATCGACAAACCGTGGCAACTGGCGTCCGCGCTGGACGAGGCGGTGAGAGAGCCTGGGCCCTACCTGCTCAATGTGAAGGTGACGCCGTTCGAATGCGTGTACCCCATGGTGCCGGCGGGGGGCGCGATCAACGAAATGGTTTTGGGACCGCCCCAACCCGTGGCTGTGCCGGCGCCGTGACACGGGCATTCCGGCCTGTGTGTGCCTGTTGGTGTAGTGGAGGATCAAAGACATGCTGCAGATCATTTCGTTAGTACTGGAGAATAAGCCCGGTGCGCTGATGCGAGTCACAGGCCTGCTCAGCCAGCGCGGTTACAACATCGAGAGCCTCACGGTGGCGCGCACCCTGGATCCGGAGCTTTCCCGGATGACGATCGTGGTGGACGTGGAGGCTACCCAGCGCCAGCAGGTGATCAAGCAGATGAACAAGCTGATCAACGTGCTCCAGGCCACCGACCTCACCGAGTCGCCCGCAGTAGTTCGCGAGCTGGTGCTGGTGCGCATCCGGACCCCGCAGGAATCGCGCACGGCGGTGCTGAAAGAGGCCGAGATCTTTGGCGGCCACGTGGTAGATTCCTCCACCGAGGGTTATGCCATTGAGGTGACCGGCGATCCGGAGAAGTTAGGCGAGTTTGTAGACGTGATGGGAAGTTATGGCGAGATCGATGTGACGCGCTCGGGCGCGCTGGCGATCGCGCTGGAAGCCAAGAAGATGAAACTGCAGCCCCCCGTGCCGACCAAAGCCGGGACGAGTAACACGGGCATTCCTGCCTGTGTGGATCTTTGACAGAAGCAACACAGGCAAGGATGCCCGTGTCACAGTTGGAGCAAAAATGCCGAGACGCTTTTACGAAAAAGACGGAAACCTGGATTACTTGAACGGGCGCACGGTCGCCATCATCGGATACGGAAGTCAGGGGCACGCGCATGCGCTGAACCTTCGCGATTCGGGCGTGGACGTGGTGGTGGGGCTGTACCCCGGCAGCAAGTCGTGGGCCAAAGCCGAAGCCGCGGGGCTGAAGGTCCAGCGCACGGGCGATGCAGCCAAAGCCGCGGACGTGGTGATGATCCTGGTGGCGGACCATATTCAGGCCGACCTGTACCACAACGAGATTGCGCCGCACATGACCCCCGGCAAGACCCTCATGTTCGCGCACGGCTTCAATATTCACTTCCAGCAGATCGCGCCGCCGCCGGGCGTGGACGTCTCGATGGTGGCGCCCAAAGCGCCGGGACATCGCGTGCGCGAGCTCTACACCGAAGGCGTGGGTGTACCGGCCCTGGTGGCGATCCATCAGAATGGCTCCGGGCAGGCTTTGGAACGCGCTCTGGCCTACGCGCTGGCGCTCGGCTGCCTGAAGGCCGGCGTTATCGAGACGAACTTCCGCGAAGAAACCGAGAGCGACCTTTTCGGCGAACAAGCCGTTTTATGCGGCGGGACGAGCGAACTGATTCGCGCCGGTTTTGAGACCCTGGTGGCGGCCGGCTACGCGCCCGAAATCGCGTACTTCGAATGCCTTCACGAGCTGAAGCTGATCGTCGACCTGATTCAGGAGGGCGGTTTGGGCTACATGCGTTACTCGGTCTCCGACACTGCGGAATATGGCGATTATACGCGCGGTCCGCGGATCGTCAACGATCAGACACGCGCCGAGATGAAGAAGATCCTGGCGGAGATTCAATCGGGCGAGTTCGCGCGGCAGTGGATCGAGGAGAACAAGACCGGCCGCAAGAGGTTCCTGGCCATGCGCGAGGAGGCCCGCAACCAGCCGGTGGAGCAGGTGGGCCGCGAATTGCGCGAGATGATGACGTTCCTGAAGAAGAAGAAGGAAGCGGGCGTGCCGCAGGAATCGGAAGCGGCGGCGAAGAAGTAACAAGACCGTGAGAAGTTGTGAAAGAATCGCCCGCGAGCGGGCGCGCGGCAGGCGGAACTGCCTGCCCACCTCGGAAGCATAGGACCTGTTGTGGTGGCGCAGGCGGTTCCGCCTGCGAAGCGGTTGCTGCCCGTTAGCAATGCTGGTGCACTTATGAAAATCTTTACCTTCGATACGACTCTCCGGGATGGAACGCAAGGCGAATCCATCTCTTTCTCCGTGGATGACAAGCTCATCATTGCGCAGAAGCTGGATGATCTCGGCATCGATTACATTGAGGGCGGCTGGCCGGGATCGAATCCCAAGGACAAGGAGTTCTTCTCTCGCGCCGGCGAGCTCCATCTGCAGCACGCGAAACTCACGGCGTTCGGCTCCACGCGGTTCGCCAAAAACCCGGTGGAGGAAGACCGCAACGTGCGCGCGCTGGTGGAGGCGGGCACGCCGGTGGTTTCGATTTTCGGCAAGACGTGGGACCTCCACGTGAGGCGGGCGCTCGGCATCACCGCAGAGGAGAACCTGAAGCTCATCTCCGAAACGGTGCAGTTTCTGAAGGACCACGGCAAGGAAGTGGTCTACGACGCCGAGCATTTCTTCGATGGCTACGCCGCCAATCCGGACTATGCGCTCCAAACGCTCGAAGCCGCGCACCGGGCCGGCGCCGCCGTGCTATGCCTGTGCGACACCAACGGCGGCACCATCACCGGCCGGCTGGTGGAGATCGTGGGCGAGGTGAGGAAGCGGTTCGATGGCGTGATCGGCATCCACACACACAACGACTCGGACGTGGCGGTGGCCAACGCGGTGGCAGCGGTGGAAGCTGGCGCCACCCACGTGCAGGGCTGCATGAACGGCTACGGCGAGCGGTGCGGCAACGCCAACCTGGGCTCCATCATCGCCAACCTGGAACTGAAGCTGGGACACACCACGGTAGGTCCGGAGAAGCTGGCGAACCTGGCGGCGGTGTGCCGGTTCATCGCCGAATTGGCGAACCTGCCGCTGCGCAACGATCAACCGTTTGTCGGCAAGAGCGCCTTCGCTCACAAGGGCGGCGTGCACGTCAGCGCGGTTCTGAAGGACTCGGCCACCTACGAGCACATTTCCCCGGAGAAGGTAGGAAACCGGCAGCGCGTCCTGGTGAGCGACCTCTCGGGCCGAGGCAACATCATGTACAAGCTCAAGCAGCACGGCCTGGCGGGCCGCCTGAGCGAAGAGGCGCGCCGCGAATTGCTGGAGCGCATCAAACAGATGGAATACGAAGGCTACGAACTGGAGGCGGCGGAAGGCACCTTCGAACTGCTGGTGCGCGAGGCGCTGCATCCCGGGATGCAGTTCTTCGACGTGGACAGCTACGAAGTATCCACGCGCGCCGGCGGCCTGAGCCCATCGCGCACCACTGCGACCGTGACCCTGCGCGCCCAGGATGGCGTGCATTCCGCCACGGATACCGGCCACGGACCGTTCAACGCGCTGCACCTATGCTTGCGAAAATGTCTGGCGAAACTCTACCCGCAGATTCAAGAGGTGCGGCTGACGGACTATAAAGTCCGTGTGCTCGATTCGAACAAGGGAACGGCCGCCAAGGTGCGGGTGCTGATCGAGTGGAGCGACCATCGCAAGAGCTGGACGACGGTGGGTGTCTCGGACAACATCATCGAAGCGAGCTGGAAGGCGCTAGTGGACGCCATCCGGCTGGAGCTGATGCGGCTGACAGAGACGGACCACTCGGTGGAGAAGGCGGTAGAGGACTACTGCTGGGGCGTGTAGTTTACTCTTCCTGCTACTTCTTGCCCAACTCGCGAATGTACGCCACTACCGACTGGATTCGCTCGCTCCCCAGAATGAGTTCGTAGGCCGGCATATGGCCCCTCCCATTGGCGATGGCGCGAGTCAGGTCTGAATCGGTCTGTTTTTGCACCTCGGGCGATGTTAAATCGCGCATTTTCCACTGCTTGCCGATGGTCGTGTCAGCTTTCCCGTCGAGCCCGTGGCATCCGCCGCATTTCTGCTTGTAGATCGCTTCGCCGCTCTGAGGGCTCTTCTGTGACTGGGCGCACACCAGAATGCCGCCGGCAAGCGCGGGGACCGTCAACCACCTCAGTAGTCTCATGCCAAGACTATGAGCACGTCGAGTGCCGAGTCGGAGAGGCCGGCGGGCGTGGCTGTCGGAATCGCTTACGCGGCCTGTTCCCGGTTCCGATGGGAGCCGGTAGAATGGTGAATCGTGAAGCGGAAACCTCCCTACCGATACATTCTGTCGCTGCCGGAGCGCGCAATTCGCTCGTTGGGAGCGCTATCGGGCGGGCTGCTGCGCGAGATCGGCAACGTCGCGCTGCCGGCCAGCGTGCGGCGAACCACATTATATCGGACCATGGTCGATGTGGCGCTGCAGTTCCTGATCGAGGAGGTCGGGCAGGTGGAGCACATCTACCCCGCGGAAGGGCGACTGGCGGAGAACTTCCTGCTCAAGCGGACTGCGAGCCACGGAATCGAATTGCTGGGGATTCTGGCGTTTCATGCCTCGCCGATTTGGATCCTGGCGGCCCTGGCGGACGCTACCGGTGGGGGCCGCAAGCTCATCCAGGAGATGTCGCAGGCGCTGCAACAGGAGGGACTGATCGAGGGCGAAGTGCATTTCCAGACCCTGGACCAGGTCCTGGACGGTCTCGAAAAGACCAGCGAACACCTGGCCACGACGCTCAATCTACCGCCCGTAGACATTGCGGGACTGCGCCGCGAATGGAGCCGGTTGAAGAGCGAACTGCAGACGATTCCGCCGCGGAGTTTGCCTGCGCCCGAGCGCGTGGAGCGCGTCTGGATGGAGCTGCAGGAGTCGGCCAAGGAGCAGCACCGTTCGGTATTCGTGGTGTCTTCGCTGATGGCCATCTCGACCGTGGCGCATGTGCCGGCGAACGTAGTGTGGCTGTCGCGCGCGGCACGCTCCGCGGCGCGGCGCACGGGAAAGGTGATGGGCGAAGCGATTCTCGACCACTACAGCGAGGCGCTCGGAGAAATATCGAGGACGGGATTCATGGCGTACTGGACCCGGGAGTTCCGGCCCTATCTGCGCGGCGCGGCGGAGCAGTTCGCGCCCGGCCATGAATCGGCTACCGAGCGGTGGCTGAGCCGGCCGTGACACGGGCATTCCCGCCTGTGTGTCTTTTTGATTAACCGCGCCCAATCCATTTGGCCAACCCGTAGGCCGCCGCCGAGGCCAGCCCGCCGATCACCACCGTCTGCAATCCGCCCCGCCAGGGCGAAATACCAGTCATTCTGCCCTTCACATATCCAAACGCAAACAGCGCCGCCAGAGTGACCGCAACCGAAATAGCGAGCGCCCGATCCAGATTGCCCACCAGCATGTATGGCCCCAACGGTACCAGACCTCCGAGGATGTACGAAATCGCAATGGTGACCGCGCTGTTGCGCGCGCGCTGGGGGTCGGGCTCCTCGAAGCCCAGCTCGAACTTCATCATGAAATCCACCCAGTGCTTCTGGTCGGCGCAGATGGCTGCCACCACCGGGGCGAGGTCGGCCTCAGACATTCCGTAACCGCGGAAGACTTCGGCTACTTCCTCGCGCTCTTTGTCGGGCAGTTCCACCGTCTCGCGGATCTCTCGTTCGCGTTCCGACCTGTAATGATCGCGATCGGTTCGCGCGGCGAGGTATCCTCCCAATCCCATGGCGATCGATCCGGCGGCGATCTCGGCCAGTCCGGCAATCACCACGATGCTGGTGGTGGCCATCGCGGTCCCGGTGAGTCCCGCGGCCAGCGCAAACGGAACTGTGAGGCCGTCCGACATCCCGATCACTACGTCCCGGACGGAGGCCGAGGCTTCGAAGTGCGTCTCCACGTGCGGTGTTATAGGCATAAACCCAACATCATCGCACGGCCGGGGCGAGGGGCCGGACGGGATGATCACACACCGTGGGGGAGGGGGTTATGCAGATCGCCTCACGACTTCGCGGCGTCGGCATGGCTGAGCAGCGCGGATGCCGCTTTGACGATTTGCGCGTGGATCTCCCGGTTGCCGGTAAGTGCTGCGAGCTCGATGATGGCGCGGCCGGTCAGATCGTCGCGAGCCGCCGGAGATAGCTTGGCCCAGACCGGATCGCCAGGTTCACCCCCGCCATGGTGGATGTGGCCGTGCGCATCGGTCCAGGCGCCCGGGGCATCGTAGATGATGCTGTACAGAGTCCTGACTGCCGAGCCTGCCGTGAGGCCCGAGCAGCCGAGGTCCGTGTGCAGGTTCGGGCCGCCGGCCTGTGTTCGGAGACCGGACGGATCTTTGGCGTGCTTTTGGAGACGCATGGATTTATTCCCGGTATATAGTGAGCCCACGCGCCGGAACGTTACACCTCAGGCGCGATTTGGCTACCATAGAGCCGTGTCTACCCGACAACATGCCGGCCCCGGACCGGCCGGCCCGGATGTTCCCGAGCCTTCGCTCGCCGAACGCGCGCGCACGCTGGCTGCGCTGGGGCGAATCGGCAGCCTCTCGACGCATTCGCGGAAGTTTCCGGGATTCCCCTTCGGCTCCATGATGCCCTATGCGGCCGATCCGCTCGGCCGCCCGGTCTTCTTGATCAGCAGCATGGCCATGCACACGCAGAACCTGCGGCAGGATCCGCGCGCCAGCCTGCTCATCACCCAGCCGGATGTTTCCGGCGATCCCCTGGGGGCCGCCCGCCTGACGGTGGTTGGCGCCGTCGCGGAGGCGCCGGCCGGGGAGGTCCGCGACCTCTATCTCTCCCGCTACGAGAACGCCCGGTATTGGCAGGACTACACCGACTTTGCGTATTTCCGCCTGGAGGTCTCGGGCGTGTACTTCATCGGCGGCTTCGGCGTGATGGGATGGATCGCCGCCGAGGACTACGCCAGCGCCCGGCCCGACCCGCTGTGGGAGGCCGCGCCGGGCATCCTCCAGCACATGAATGCCGATCACGCCGACGCCCTGGTCCTGGTGGCGCGCCACTTTGCAGGGGAGGCCGCCGATAAGGCCGTGATGACCGCCGTGGATCGCCTGGGCTTCCAGCTTCGGCTGGAGGCCGGGGAGAGGATTCATGGCCGGCGTTTGGCTTTCTTGCGGGAGGTGACGAATACCGAAGAGGCGCGGCAGGTGCTGGTCGAGATGGTGCGGCAGTCCCGATCAACGGGCGCAGGCTGACCGGGAACGGTCGGCTCCTTTGGCCAGCCGCGCCCGGAGCCGGGCGGTGGCGGCGAGGTGGCACTTCAGGCAGAGAGTGCGCATGTTGGACAGGTCGCATTCTCCGCCGCCTTCGGCCACCGGGATGATGTGGTCGGCATCCCAGAGATGGCGGCGCAGTCCCCAGTCTTTTTCGAACTGCCGGCGCCGGGCGTAGTCGAGCTTGCGCTTATCCTTGCGCAGGGCTTCGGTATCGATGCCGCATTGCGCGCAGACACCCTGATCGCGGGCGAAGACCTGGGCGCGGAGGTAGCCGGGGTCGGTGCGCAGCTTCCATTCGTGCACGCAGGACGGGCCGCAGAAGGTGTAGCGGCCTTGGGGGACAGCGGCGCTGCACCAGCGGCAGGCTCCGCGCTGCCGTTTTACCCAGCCACCGGGCTTGGTGCGGAGTTGAGTCATGCGGGAATGGCTACTACCGTGCCGTCGGGTCCCAACCGTCGGCACCCGCCAGGAATCGCCGCGTCTCGAAACGAGCGGCTTCCTGGGCGGTAAGCTTCCTGGTGTGCGAGTCGCGCTGCTCGGGATGCGCGCCTGGCCCCGAAGAATTGTACTCCGCATAGAATGCGGTCTCGATCGAATGCGTCTCGCCAGGATGCCACTCCCGCCATCCAGCGGGCTCGATGTGAGCACCCATCTCCGTATTCAGGAACACCGCGGCGGCGTAGGGGCGCCAGGGACGTCCCAGCCAGACATGGCTCACCCCGGATTCCGCGGTGAGCTTCGACCGGTTGAAGACGAAGGCGCTGTCCTGTTCCGGATAGTGTTTGCTCTGCGCCGTGACGAAACCCTCCGCGTGGCTGGTGCTGTGGATCTCACAGTTCTCGAAGACGGCATTGCCGTCGCCGAAGATGAAATCCACGTTTCCTTCGATATAGGAATCCGCAAAATACTGGCGGGCGGGAACGCACGGCTGCCCGCCCGAAGCGCAACTCTTGCTCCCGGCGTAAAGCGTGTCCTGGTTTCCCAGAAGGCGCATGTTGCGAAACACGGCCCGGTCGCCGGTGACCAGCAACGCCACGGCCTGCGAGCCTGCGGGCAGTTGCGGATGCGTAGCGTTGAAGTCGTTCGCAAACGTCAGGTTTTCCGCGCTGAAGTTGTCGCCGCGCACCTCCACCGTAGCGGACTTGAGCGTGCTGCCCGTGGAGCCGTTACTCTTATCGAATACGATCACCGTCTTCTTCGCGTCTGAGTATGGGCTGCGCAGATGGATGTTCGGCTTATTGATCGTCAGGACTTCGCGGTACACACCGGGCGCAACGGAGATCAGGGCGCCAGCGGCCGGCGCGACATCGATGGCTCGCTGGATGGAGTAGTAGTCGCCAGTGCCGGACGCGGCCACGTAGAACGTCGGATCCTCGGGCGGAACGGTTACGCTGGCCGCGGGGGCCGTGGGGATCTCCGGAAACGGCGCGAAGCGGCTCTGGCAGCTCAGCGCCGCACCCTCACCGGCGCCGGAATTGAGCACTGCCACACCGTTTCCCTGGGGCGCCAGGTTTCCGCGCCGCGGCCCAATGCGGATTTCGGCGTTTTCCGCGCGGACTTCCTCGGGACGCAAACCATCCACCGTCACATTGTCCAGAGTCACACCGAGCTTGTGCTCCGCATCCAGGCCCAAAAACGTGAACCAGCCCGGGGTAACGCTGTGGACGTCCTTCAGCAGAATGTCGCGGTACACCGGGAGCCGCGTGCCGGGGAACGTGGTGTACATGGGGGTGAGCAGGATAGGGTTGAAGACGTTCCGCATGCAGACGTTTTCGTAGGAGACATTCTGCACCAGGCCGCCGCGGCTGCGGTCGGACTTGATGCGGATGCCGTTGTCGGCGCCGTCGATGGTCAGGTCGGTGACAAGGATGTCGCTCACGCCGCCCGAGGTGCCGCTGCCGATCGACATGCCGTGTCCGGAGTAGAAATGGTTGTGCGCGATGGTGATGTGGGAAGCCGCTCCCTGGCTCCCCGTCTTGATGGCTACGTTGTCGTCGCCCGTCGAAATCTCGCACCAGGCGATGGTCACGTTGGTGGAAGAGGAGGGATCGATACCATCGGTATTGCGCGCCGTTTTGGGCGTTTGGATCTTCACGGCCCACGCGGTAAACCCGTTGGTCTGGTCCACGCCCACGTGAAAATTCGGCGAGTTGCGCAGCGTGATCCGGTATAGGGTGAAATCGTCCGACTGACGGACGGCCAGCATGCGCGGCACGGCTTGTGCCTGGTCCATGACCTTGGCCGCGTGCGCCAGGTCCCACCAAGTGACATTCTGGCCGAGCAGCCTGGCCCCGCCGCGGCCATCGATTGCGCCGTCGCCCATGATGCCGCTCCCCGGCGCATGGTCCGCCTGGATGAACGGCTTGCATCCGCGGCCGCGCTCGCCGCGTTCACTCACTACGCCGCAACTTCCCAGTGTGAGGTCGTAGTCGCGAGGGTTTCGCGAGGCGAACAGGGCGACGCCAGCATCCACCAGCAGCGTGACACCGGGCTTGAGCTGGAACGGCCCGGAAAGGAAGATGTTGTTGGCCCCCGCGGATTTCAGCGCGACGGCCCGGCCGGCTCCACAACCATCGATGGCGCTCTGAATCCGCGCCGTGTCGAGCGTGGCCTCGCTCGATTCCGGCAGGACGCCCTGGGGGGCCGAGAGTCGAGCCGTCAAGACCGTACACATCTGCGGAAAGCGGGGCTCACTGACGTGTCGCGTATCCTGCGCGTGGAGCGCCGGAAGCAGGGCCGCAAGAGCCGCCAGCCGAAGTGCTAACGTGGTGGAAGTCATATCCTTACTGTATTCCCAGTAAGAGTATAATTTCCTGATTGCCGCGAGTGCTCTCGACGCCTTCGCACAGAATGAGAATCGACGGGAACTCCCATGGTGACACGAAACCGCCCCGCTATCGGAATTGACTTCGGCACCACCAACAGTTCCGTGGCGCTGGCGACCGGTGGGCCGGATGTCCAACTCGTTCCGTTCGCGTACACCGGAGGCGTCACGGAGGCGTTCCGCTCGCTGCTTTACCTGGAACACGTCAAGGAGCGCGGCCGCGCCGCGGTCAAGTCATGGACGGGCCCGACAGCCATTGAACAGTACCTCGCCACGGAAACCAAAGGACGCCTGATTCAATCCCTGAAGTCGCACCTCTCCAGCCGGAGCCTGACCAGCACGGACGTATTTGGACATCGCCACACCATCGAAGCCCTGATCGCCCGCATTCTGGCCGACCTGCGAGTACAGGCGGAACGCCACTTCGGCATCCCCATCCGGCACGCCATGGTCGGGCGGCCCGTGCGGTTCGTAGGCGCCGAAACCGAGGACGACAACCAATACGCGCTCTCACGCCTCCGCAAGGCGCTCCAGATTGCGGGGTTCGAATCCGTGGATTTCGAGATGGAGCCGGTGGCCGCCGCCTACCACTACGAATCGACCTTGGACCACGATGAACTGATCCTCATTGGGGATTTCGGGGGCGGCACCAGCGACTTCTCCTTGCTGCAGGTGGGCCCCGGCGTTCGCGATCGCGGCCGGACTCCACGGGACTTCCTGGGAAACAGCGGCGTCGGACTCGCCGGCGATGCCTTCGACGCCAAGATTGTCCGCAACCTGGTCTCTCCGCGGCTGGGGGCGGGTTCCTCGGCGCGGTCGCTGAACAAGGTGTTGCCGGCGGTTCCGAACTGGGTTTATTTCAAGCTGGAGCGCTGGCATCATCTCTCCTTCCTGCGCACCATGCCCGTGCTCAACATGTTGAACAGCACCAAAGCCACGGCCTTCGAGCCGGAGAAGATCGAGGCGCTGATCCACCTGATCGAGGACGACCTGGGATACCATCTCCACGCCGCCGTGCAGCGCGTGAAGTGCGCGCTCTCTCAGGCGTCCCACGCGGAATTCTGTTTTGTGGATGGCCGCCTGGAAATCCGCGCCCTGGTGACGCGTCAGGATTTCGAGACGTGGGTAAGCGAGGAAGTCGCGACCATCGAACGCGCGGTCGATTCCCTGCTAAAGACCGCCGGGGTGGAGCCGCGGGATGTGGACGCCGTGTTCCTGACCGGAGGATCTTCGTTCGTACCGGCAGTCCGCCGGATCTTCGATACCCGATTCGGGGCTGGCCGAGTCCGTACGGGCAACGAATTCACGTCGGTGGCGCGCGGCCTGGCGTTGAAGGCAGCCCGCTAGAATGACTAAACAGGCGGGACGGCTTGGCCTTTCGCCTCCAGTCGAGAGCAATTCCCTGAAATGCGGATATAATAGGGTCTTAAAGTCTGGTCGTGGACAAGGAGACATCCCATGAGTTTCTCCCGCAGAAGTTTCTTCAGCTTGGTCGCCGGAGCCGGTGGTCTTTCCGTTCTCCGGGCACAGGTCGCCGGACCCGCGACGCCGCCCCTCACGTTTAACCGGCAACCCGTCCCGCGGTCGACGGTCGCCATCGTCAAGGGAGAACAGCGACGGCAGATCGTTCAGGACGCCCTGGCCGCCATCGACCATCAGATCCGGCCGGCGCTGAAGCAGAAGAAGTACGTGGTCATCAAGGTAAACAACGTCTCGACCATCAATCAACTGGCGGCCACCCACGCCGACACGATCTCGGGAATCCTGGACTATCTGCTCCCTCGCGTGAAGATGCCCGTGACGATCGTCGAATCGTCTGCCGGCGACACCATGGAGGGGTTCCGGAACTTCGGATACACGAAAATCGCCGACGCCAACCGCAACGTCTCCCTGGTGGATTTGAACGCCGAGGCAAAATACGAGGTGATCCCGCTCATCGACTACGACCTCCACCTGCAGCCGGTTCGCCTGGCCGCGCGCCTGCTCGATCCGGATGCGTTCATCATCTGCGCAGGCATTTTGAAGACGCACAATACCGTGGTGGCGACGCTATCAGTGAAGAACATGGTGCTGGGCGCGCCTCTCCATTTCGCCCCGAAGGAAACGCCCCGATGGAACGACAAGCGCAAATACCACACGGGCATCCGGCAGACCCACTACAACATGCTCCTCACCGCGCAAAAGCTGCGGCCCCATTGGGGAGTGGCATTGCTGGACGGCTTCGAGGGCATGGAAGGCAACGGGCCGGGATCGGGCACACCGGTTGCCTCGCGGATCGCGATAGCGTCCACTGACTTCATCGCGGCCGACCGCGTAGGTGTGGAGTCGATGGGCATCAATCCCGCCTGGCTGGGGTACCTGAACTACTGCGGCCAGTTGGGGCTGGGAAACTACGATATCGCCAAGATCGATGTGGTCGGTGAAACCATCGCCAGCGTGCAGAAGAAGTACCGTATGCACCAGGACATCGATCGCGAACTCGAGTGGATGGGCGAAATGAAGGACCTTCCCCCGAAGCTCGGATGAAGAACCCGGGGTTCAATTCTCCGACGCTTTGTCCGCGCGGTCGATCACCAGAACTTCGGTCGGGACCTTGCGGGACTCGAGTTTGAGCCCGAGCTGCTCCTGCAAAGCAGCGAAGATCGAGGGGCCGGCGGCGCCGTCCGGCGCAAGCGTGCCCGCCTTATCGCCGCCTGCCGGAGGCTTCGCCTGTGTGTCCTCGGGCGTCCATTCCAGCTTGATATCGAATGCTCCCTCGACTCCAGTGAAGTCCGCCACAGGCAAGTGCAATGCGTCTGATAGCTTCTGCGCCAAATTTGCCATGGTACACGCCTGGGCATCGATGCCGCCCCGGCGCGCGTGCGTGAAGGAGTGGGCCTCGGGCGTGGATCGCTGGGCCTTCAGACCGCTTTTTCCCACCACCAGCGCGTAGCCGGACATCGGCCGTTTCTCCCGGTGAAACACCAGTTTGAACCGTTCGGCCAGCAACGACTGGAGCATGATCATCAAGTCGTGATCCCCGGCCGGACCGGCCGCCTTGGCGTCGATGTCGTAACGTTCGTCATCGATCCACTTCGGCCCGCCCAGTACCTGGGTTTCCGGCACGTTATAAGCGCCCCGGATACAGCGCCTGAGGGTGACGTTCCGCGCGCTGATGCGGCCCGTTTCCGACGTGACGCCCGAGATGCTGCGGGGCTCGGCTTTACTCGGCTTGATCGACGCCACTTCAAACGTTGGAGCTGGTGCAGTCTGTCCGAACGCCCGCACCGCCAGAATCAGGATCCCGCCTGCCAACAGCCCTCTCTTCTTCATACCGATTTGACGTTTCCATTCGGATTTTCGTTAAGGGCAATCCTGAGGAACTGCCATCGAGCTTCGGGCTTTACGGCAGACGGCTGGCCAGCGTCTTGGCCAACGAAACCGGGTCCTGCCCAGCGGTAACGTTGCCGTATCCAGCAAGGTAGAGGCCCTTTCGGAAAATGCAGACCTGGCCCAAATACTTGTCATTCATCTGGAACGCGTCATCGGCGATGTTAACCGTTGTGGTCTCGCCGAATCGCGCGCGCAGTTTTGCCATCAGGGCGCCCGCCGATTCCGCGGATGCTTCCGTCACCACGAAAGCCTTGCCGAAATCGTACTGTCCCACGTAGCCTCGCTTCAGCAGGCGGATGCCCAGGACGCTTTCCGGCACCAGGCGGAGGGACTGCTGTTTTTCGGAGGGAAACCAGGAGAGCGCCACGGGCGGATCGGTGCTGCCTTCCACCGTCTTCTCGAGCGCGGCGGTCCACTCCTGAAGCGTGCCGGTGTAGTCGCCTTCCGGATTCGCGGCGATCTCCACGTAGTATTGCCCCTTGGTGAAGATGGCGCGGCGAGGCACGATCTGGCCGCCCATTCCGAGTTTGGCCGAAGGCACTCGCAGGTCGCGGTTCGCGGTGAACATGCCGAACGCGGAATCCGCATCGCCAAAATCCGAAACATCGATTACCAGCGTCACTCCGCTTTTCACGCAGGTCACGCCGCGCATGCTCTGAAAGCCGTAGAGCACGTAGCCTTCGGCGTTGCCATCCATGTACTCGAACAGGTTCTCGGCCTGGTAGCTGCGGGCGTCGCCTTGCTGCGCCCAACCCGCCACAAGGTTACACGCGGGAGTGGCGGCCGCCACAACACCGGCGGCCACACCCATGGCGCAAACCAGCTTCAGCACGCGAACAAGTCCTGGGCGCGGATCAGGCGTTGGGCCACTTTTACCCCGTAGGGGCATTGAACTGTGCAGCCCGGACATTCGGCGCACCGGACCGCGGTATGCGCGGCGTCGAGTTCCAGAAACCGCTCCCGGCCCAGGGCGAACTGGCGATACCCTTCGGCATAGGTGAGAAAACGAAGCACGTCCGCCACCGGCAGACCCTGCCGGCACTGGCCGTTGCATTCGCCGCACATGCGGCAATACATGGGGGCGATATGATCCATCTGCAAGGCCAGCAGCTTGGAATCCTGCGCCCCAAACGGTTGCGCCATGGCCTTGAGATTGTCATCCAACTGGTCCATATCCGTCATGCTCGGGACGGTGGTATGGACATTGGGATTGCGCACCACCCACTTCAGCGCGGCGAGCATGGCTCCGTCCCTTTTCAACTTCTCGTAGACCGGGTTGCCAGGCTGCGGGCGGCGGAACCCGCCAGCCATGACCTTCATCGCGACGACGCCCTTGCCCGCCTGGGCCGCCACGTCGATCACTTCGTTCATGAACGGCTCCATGCTGAAGTTGTACTGGGTCAGGATCACGTCGATGTTGGGGTGCTTGGCGAGGAAGGGGATCAATTCCCGCTGGCCGCTGTGTGTGCTCACCCCGGCGAAGCGGATCTTTCCCGCCCTCTTGGCAGTCTGCTGGGCCTCGATCAGGTCGTCGGTAATGTCGGATGGGTTGGTCCGGCCATGCAGGTACCAGATATCCACGTAGTCCGTGCCGAGCTCCTTCAGGCTGGTATCGATATGCGCCAGGGCGTCGGCTTTGTTGCGGGCGCCGGTCTTGGTGGAGAGGACCACGTCCTTGCGCCGGTTCTTCAGCGCCGCCCCTACCATGCGCTCGTTGTTGCCGCTCTGGTAGCTGCGCGCGGTGTCGAAGTAGGTAATCCCGATATCGGCGGCGCGTTCGACGACGCTGCCATCCGAGGTGATCATGCAGCCGAATCCCACGGCGGTGACCTTCAACCCGGTTTTACCAAGGGTTTTGTAGCGAAGCGCCGGGCCGGAAGGCACCGGCCTGGGTGATGCCTGCGGCGCCTGCTCGGATCCGGAGGTGCGCGTGGCAGAGGCGACGGCGGGCAAAGCGAGCCCGGCGGCCAGGAACTTGCGGCGGGATGGAGTCATGAGAGTTCTCCTAAATTATAACAATACTACGGGATCTGAAAATATTATAGAAAAAGGAAAAGGGGCGAAGAGGGCCGAAAGGGTGCGCGAAAGCCGGCAGCTCTGATCGCCGCGGCGACAGCGACTTGACCCATGGTTCCCTTCATGGAAACCTGATGATATGAGGATCGTTTCCGAGAAACGGATTCGGGAGTTCCCGGAAGAGGAGAACGAGCGCGCGCTTGCGATTGTCGAATCCCTGATGGAGAAGGGCGAGCGCAATATGACGCCCGAAGAAGACGCGCTCCTGGATCTCCTCACGAATCTGATCCGGGATTATGAGGCGACGGCGTATGCGGCGCGGGAGAAGTCTAAGCCACACGAGATGGTCGCGTTCCTCCTGGAGCAGCGCGGATTGACCCCCAAGGATCTCTGGCCGGTGATCGGCTCCAAGGGTCGGGTATCGGAGATCCTCGCCGGGAAGCGGAACATCAGCAAGGAACAGGCGAAGAAACTCGCGGAGTTCTTCCAGGTGCGGGCGGATCTGTTTCTTTGAGTCGGAGCGCGCGGACTTGACCTACTCCCTTGACGCCTGACTCGGAATCCGATATAACGATATTCGACCATGAACGACGACACGATCTCCTTCCTTCCCCTATCACCGGCGACTCTGCATATCCTGCTTTCGCTCGCGGGCGAAGACCGGCACGGCTACGGGATCATGCAGGAGGTCGCGCGCCAGTCCGAGGGCCAGTACAAGCTGGGCCCGGGCACGCTTTATGACAACCTGCAGAAGCTGATGACCCAGGGGATGGTGGAGAGCGCCCCACACCGGTCTGCCGATGACGATCCAAGGCGGCGGTACTACCGGCTGACCCGCTTGGGGCGCAGTGTTCTCTCCTCCGAAATCGCGCGCCTGGAGAACGTAGTTCGCGAAGCCAAACTGCATTTGCGCGTGCCCAGTGCCAGGAGGGCTGTATGACCCGAGTCCTGTATCGATGGTTGCTGTGGCTGCACCCGCCGGCCTTCCGGCAGGAATTCGCAGGCGAGATGATGTGGATCTTCGAGGAAGCGTCGGCCTCCGAGGGCGTGGCGCCGTTGTTTGCCGATGGCTTGGTTTCGCTCCTGCGGCAATGGCTCCTGCGTTCCGGGTCGTGGAGAATCGCGGCGGCTATCGTGGGCGGGCTGCTGGAGGTTACCGCCGGAGGCTTCGGAATGCTCGTATTCGGACATGGGCAGATAGTCGCTCATCTCGCAGCCGCCCCGCTCAAAGAGCCACCCACTCCTGCTGCAGCGCTCGCCCTCGACACTCTCATTCGCCTGGCCGCCTGGTCGGTTACCGGCGTACTGCTGATGGTAGTGGTGCTGGTGCTCTGGGTGAGGAGCCTCAACGGAAGGAGGCTCCATCGCCTTTCGGCCTTTCCTCACGCCGCACTGTTACGGAGATGATTATGCTCGAACTGCGCCATGTCAGCAAACGCTTTCCCGGCATTGCGGCCGTCAAGGACGTCAGCTTCGTGGCGCGCGCCGGCGAGGTCACCGGCTACCTGGGACCCAACGGGTCCGGCAAGTCCACCACTCTCAAAATGATCACCGGGCTCATCGAGCCGAGCGAGGGTGAGATCCTGTTTCGCGGGGAGCCCATCGAACGCGATCGGATCCGGTACCGCCAGCGCCTGGGGTACGTTCCCGAAGAACCGCAGCTCTACCCGCACCTGACCGGCGCCGAATACCTGGAGATGGTGGGCCAGTTGCGCGGCCTTCCGAAACAGCAGTTGGCGGAGAAGACCGCGGGCTTCCTGCGTCTCCTTTCACTCGATGAGGACCGCTACGTCCCCATCTCTTCCTACTCCAAAGGCATGCGGCAGAAGGTGCTGCTGGCCGCCGCGTTACTCCACAATCCGGACCTCATCCTGCTCGACGAACCGTTCTCGGGTCTGGATGTGAATTCGGCGCTGGTGCTCCGCGACCTCATCCGCGAGCTCGCCGCCCGCGGCAAAGTCGTCCTGTTCAGCTCGCATGAACTCGAGACCGTGGAGCGCGTGTGCTCACGAGTCGTGATCCTGCATAAGGGCCGGGTGGTGGCCAACGATTCCATCGCGCAACTCCGCGCGCTGATGTCGCTCCCCACGCTGGAAGGCATCTTCTCCCAGTTGGCTATTGAGCAGGACACCGGCGCCATCACGCAGCAAATCGTGCAGGTGATGGAGCTGTAATCATGCCCAACGAGCGCAGGCAATTCCGGGTCCTGTATCGGGATTTCCTGTTCCGCATGGTGGATATCGAGCTGTTGTCGGCGGCGGGCGACGTCCACAAGCTGCTGGCCCAGTTTGGAGCCATGCTCGCCGCGTTCGGTTTCACGATTACGGTCTTCACGCTCGGCCCGCTCGTCAGGTCGAGTCTGCCTTACGAAAAGCTGAGCTTCGCGCTGCGGACCGAACAGGAGTTTCTGATCGCCACCACGATGGCGATTGCAGGGCTGTTCTCGGTCCTCGCCTGGAATGCCGTTTTCCCCGATCGCCGCGACAGTCTCATTCTGGGCCTATTGCCGATCCGCATTCGAACCATCTTCCTGGCGAAGGTTGCCGCCATTGCCACCGCGTTGGGAGTCAGTATTGCGGCGGTCAACCTTTTCACGGGTTTGTTCTTTCCGTTTCTGGCCGCCCCGCCCAACGCGGGCTTGCTGGGCGGGCTACGCTCCCTGGGCACGCATTGGCTGGTGATGGCGGCGGCCGGCCTGTTCGTGTGCTCGGTGCTGCTCGCCCTGGAAGGTGTGGCAGCGCAGTTCCTGAGCTACCGTCTCTTCCTGCGCGTGTCCAGTTTCCTGCAACTGGCGGCGTTCTTCGGCATCCTGGGACTCTACTTCCTCAAACCCTCATTTTCCGCGGTGGCCCAGAGCTCCTGGCCGGCCCGGTTCTTGCCCTCATTCTGGTTCTGCGGACTGCTCCAGGTACTGAATGGCGCTTCCGGTCCACAATTTGGGACGCTCGCCCTCCGCGCTCTATGGGCCCTGCCGACCGCGCTTTCGACAGCCGCCGCCACCTTCGCGCTGGCTTACCGCCGCAACATCCGACGCATTATCGAGCAGCCGGACATCGCACCCGCCGACCGTTCCAAGCCGGCCACCCGCATCGGCAGTTACCTGGCCGCGAAACTTCTCGCCAAGCCAATCGAACGCGCCATCGTTCTCTTCACCGCGCGCACAATCGCCCGCAGCCGCCAGCATCGTCTGCTACTCGCGGCGTATACCGGTATCGGGCTGGCCATCGCGTTGGCGTATGCCCGGGACTTTTTCTACCGCTCGCCGTTGGCGGACGCGCGGCACCTCGACCCACGCTGGAACCAGCTCAACGTGCCCTTCCTCGTTGCAAGCCTGGTCCTGCTCTTCTTCGCGGTGATCGGCGCGCGTGGGGTCTTCGCCATGCCGATGGCTCTCCAGGCAAACTGGATCTTCCGCATCACTGCGGTTCACAGCCCCGCCGCCTATTCCGCCGCGGTGCGCAAGGCGCTGTTCGCGCTCACGGCGATCCCCATCTGGATTCTCTCGGCGATTCTCTTTTCTGCGATCTGGCCCGGCCGCTTCGCCTGGCAGCATGTTGCCATCCTGATCGTCACCGGAATCCTGTTGGTGGAGACGGCGCTCCACCGGTTCCGCAAGATTCCGTTTGCCTGCTCCTATCTTCCGGGGAAGGCCAAACTCCACATCCGGCTGGGGACCGTGGGGGTCGTATTCCTGGTCGCCGCCGACCTGGGGGTCCGGATTGAGTACTGGGCGATGCACAAGACTGCGCGGTTTGCCGTGCTGTTCGGCATCCTGCTGGCGGCCGCGATCTGGGCCAGCCGACGTACCGCCGAGTTCGCCCGATCGCCGGCCAACCAGCTTCAGTTCGAGGACCTCCCGCCGGCCGAGGTGAATGCTCTCGACCTCCGGTCCGATGGCGCCTGGTCCCGCGACGAGGCCTACGTGGATGCGGTTGACCCCCAACCGCAGACCCCGGTCAAGCCAGTTTTGCCTTCAGCATAGTATAGGAATGCGGTGGGAACCGGTATCGGAGCTTGCGCCCGTCCGGCGTCACGGAGCGTTCCACGGTCTTGACAGTGGTCTTGCCGAAGTCGTTTTCCGCCTTAATATCGGGGCCGTTGACTTCCGATACGGCCACCGGACCGGAGAACTGCTTGTCTTCGGTTTCGAATTCCGTTTCGATGGCCTGGTCGGGATGCCGATTCACCACGTTCACCACCAGCGAGCCATTGTCGTATCCCGCCGAAGCATCCAGATACGGCACATCGTCGAACCGCGCGCATTTGTACTTGGGGCTTTCCACGAATAGCTCCAGGGCTTTGCCTTTGGTGTTGTTCGCGAACAACTGCAGCGGGTAGTAAATGGTCTGGAGAAACAGTCCCTTGTCGTTGGAGAAGATCGGCGCGATGACGTTCACCAGTTGCGCCATGTTGGCGATCTTGACGATATGGGCGTGGTTCACGAAGGAATTCAGGAACGTGGCCACCACCAGGGCGTCTTCCAGGTTGTAATGTTCCTCCAGGATGCGCCGTCCCCGCTCCTGGGCGCCGCGGGCGCGATACCAGACGTTCCACTCGTCCCACGCGATGTAGATCCGCCGGTTGCCCGGCTGCCCGGAAAGAGCAGCGTCAATGATGCCCTCGGTGGTCTTGATGCGATGGTCCAACTCCACGGAGCTCGCCATGAAATCGCCGAAGTCGTTGTTGCGGTTGCCCACGTACATGTGAATCGAGAGATAGTCGGCGTGCTGCCGCAGAAATTCGAGGACCGTCCGGTTCCAGGATGTCCAGTCCGACCCGGGACCGAAGTTCGACGACCCGGCCGCAATCAGCTTGACCTTGGGGTCGGTCCACTTCATGAGCTTGGCCGCTTCCAGCGCAAACTTGCCGTAGTCTTCGGCGCTGCGGTGGCCCATTTGCCAGGGGCCGTCCATCTCGTTGCCGAGCCCCCAGTAGGTGACTTTCCACGGAGCTTCGCGCCCATTCTGCTTGCGCAGGCGCGTCATGGCCGTATCTTCGGAGGAATTGCAGTACTCCACCTGCTGCTGGGCTTCGGTCCAGGTTCCGGTGCCCAGGTTCGCGCAGATATACGGCTGCGTGCCGAGCATCTCCGCGTAGTTGAGGAACTCGTGCGTGCCGAAGCGATTGCTCTCCACGGTGCCCCAGGCCATCTCCAGGCGCGGCGGCCGCTTGTCGCGCGGTCCGATGCCGTCGGTCCAATGGTAGTTCGAGGAAAAATTCCCTCCGGGCCAGCGGAGCAGCGTGACGTTCAGCTTGCGGACGGCCTCCAGCACGTCGCGGCGGTAGCCGTTGGAGTCGGATAGCGGCGACCCCTCCTCAAAGATCCCGCCATCGATGCAGCGGCCCAGGTGTTCGATGAAATTGCCCCACAGCAGGGAATCGATATCGCCGATCACCCGCTCGGTATCGATCTTGACTCGCGCGCGCGGCGTTGCTTGTTGGCCGCTAAGCAGGAGCGGCGCTCCGGCCAGGGATTTCGCGAAGGTACGTCGGGAGAGTTTCGTATCCATGGTGTTCCGCTGGATACTGTATCAGGATTCCCAGGCACCTGCGGGGGTGACATATGTCCGAGGGGTCCAGGGAAGCGACACTTCGGCATGGGAATGGGCCTCAGGCTTGAGACCCTTCAGTCTTGCGAGCCATAGATCAGATTGTCGATGTTCCGACTGGAATGGGGCTCTCCGGATTCCACAAATCCGACGTAGCGCATCCACGGCGAAGCGCGGTTTACGGCCAGTTTGTCGCGTACGGCCTGCCGGACGTACGCGGCAACGGAGATGCCCAACACCTCGGCTTCCTTCCTTATCAGGTCAAACTCGGGGGCGTCTAAGCCTAGGCTAGCTGAATGCGGGTCATGCCATTTTCTTCTTGTTCACCCTACCCGATCCCCAGGTCGTCGATGCGCTCTACAGGTGTGCCGCACGTCCGGCAGATGAGAGCGTGGCAATCACCGCAGACCAGCGGGTCGGCAACAGGCTTGGCACAACTCGGGCAGTAGAATTCGGCCGTTGGCTGAGGGGTCTCTGGCATTCTCGTGGCGCAAGCACTGGTGCTCGCCGCGTCGCCACTCATGGCGACGCCTGGCGGGGTGTCTAACTCTGCCCCGCCCTATTTCGCCGCTTCGATCTTATCCACCTTGATGGTCTTGGTCTTTTCATCCAGCGTCCCTGTAACCGTCACCTTCTTGGCGGCGAACTTCGCCGGGGCTTTCTGGTCGCTCAGGACCCAGGAGTCCTTGCCGTCGTACAGCACATACTTCCCCTTCATGCCTTTGATGCACTCTTCGACGCACTTCTCGTCGCTTGCCATCTTCATGTCTTTGTGGTCGGCCTTGGCGCACATATCGTCCGTGATGGTGCCGGTGAACTTCTGCGAGGCCGGGGCCGCGAACATCAGGGCCGCCGACGCGATGACTATGCCGATCTGCTTTTTCATTGGATTCTCCCGCTCTTCTTTTCGATCTGAGTGTGCTGTCCCTGTATTCCAGTATATAAATACTTCGAGGACCCCAGCTAGGCGTGGCGGCAGTTGGAACAGCCGCCCCCTGGCGATGGCAATTTCGGAGAGGTCACACCCGAATCAATTGGCGTAGAATCGAGGGTGGAGGTGACCCCTGGAACGACGATCCTGGTTTGGAGCCTTCATTGGTGTCCTGGTGCTGGCCATGCTCGGGTACGCCGGCTGGCGGACGTTCAGCTATTCGAATGCCGATGAATGCTATGCCTGCAAGCGGCCGATACACGCTCATTCCAAGACCGTGGCAGTCGCGAATGGACACGCACGGCTCTTCTGCTGTCCCGCCTGCGCTCTATCGCAGCACGAGCAGGCGGGCAAACCAATCCAGGTCACTCAACTGACATCATTCCTAAACGGAAAGGCCCTGGCGCCTGAAAATGCCTACGTCGTGAGGGGCAGCAGCGTGAATATGTGCGAGAGAACACACGAGCTTATCGAAGACGACAAAAGGTCTGCGGATTTGCGGTATGACCGCTGCGCCCCAAGCCTGATCGCTTTCGCCCAGCGGGGCGAAGCCCTGGCGTTCGCGCGCGAGCACGGCGGCGAGGTAGTCGCGTTCAGGGAGGCGGCTGCCGCATTCGTGAAGTAACTCGGCAACAGCCGCCCTCGGGCTTCGAGACGTCGTGCCGCTCATTGCCCGCCTGCCCCTCTGTAGGAATCCAAAATCGTGAGGCCTTTGGATCGGTTCAACCGCAACCACAGCTTGTTGTACCGGGCCTCTTCCAGCCGCTGCTTGAGCTCAAAATTGAAACCCTTGAGATTCCCATAATGGGTCTTGGCGCGCTCGAAGGTGGTGATCGTCAAATCGAACGGCCCTGAACTGCTGATGTTCTCGATATCCTCGTACCGCCAGGTTCGCGAATCGGTCTTGCCCGCAGACGCGTAGACGATCGCGTCCGGGCCAACCTGTAGCACGCCTTCATCTCCGCCAAATCGCAGGAGGTGTTTCACCGGAACCTCCCACAGAACGTTTGGGAGACGGTCGGGAATCGCCGCCACCAGGCGTTGGTCCAGACGGCCCTTGAGGAGTTGCCAGGCTTCGTCGAAGGTCTTGTCCGAAACCAGGTCGAACCGATACTCACGGTCGGCCCCCATCTTCCACTGGTTGTCCTTGTACGTGAGGACCGTCAGGGTTTTGGGAGCGATCTTCAGTTGCTGGATGTCCTGGTAGTCCCATCGCCACGCGTGCGGATGTTTGGGCTTCTTGCCCTCATAACTCTCTTCGAAGCCGATACCCGCGTCCGTGATCGTCAGCGCGCCCATATTGCCGGCCTTCCGGACGTTGGGCGGGCGGGAGTGTCCATGCCAGGCGTCATAACGAAGCTCCTGCTGTGCGAGCCCCGCCGGTGCCAGTAGCCCCAGCCCAATTAAGAGCGCGCCAATTCCTTTTTCAATTCGAAATTCCATTTCCATACCTCGTAGATTGCCGGATAGACCACCAGCTCCAGAATGAATGACGTGAAGATTCCACCGATCATCGGGGCGGCGATGCGCTTCATCACATCGGCTCCCGTCCCGACCGACCACATGATCGGTATCAACCCCATAAACATCGTGGCGACGGTCATGAACTTCGGGCGGATTCTTTTCACCGCGCCATGCATGATCGCCTCTTGAAGGTCGCCAAGGCTCCTGAGCTTGCCTTCTGCCTTCGCCTGGTCGTGAGCCAGATCCAGGTACAGCATCATGAACACGCCGGTTTCGGCATCCACACCCAGGAGCGCGATCAAACCGACCCACACGCCGATGCTCGTGTTGTAGCCCAGAAACGTCAGGAACCAGATGGCGCCCACGGCGGAGAACGGAACCGCCAGGATGATGATCATGGTCTTGGTCATGGACTTGGTGTTGATGTACAGCAACATCACGATCAGAAACATCGTCAGCGGAAGCACCACCGTCAGCTTTTCCCGAACCCGCTGCATGGCCTCGTACTGGCCGCTCCAGGCGAACGAATACCCGGATGGCAGCTTCACCTGGTCGCGCACCACCTGCTTGGCTTCCTCGACATAGCTGCCGATATCGCGGCCGGCCACGTCGACATACACGTAACCGTTCAGCATGCCGTTCTCGTCTCGCAGCATCGCGGGACCACTCACAATCTGGATCTCCGCCAGTTGCGCGAGCGGCACCTGGGTCTGGCCGTCCATAGTGGGCACTAGGACGCGGCCCAATTTGTCGGGATCGCTGCGGTAATCCCGCATGTAGCGTACGTTTACGGGATAGCGCTCGCGGCCCTCGATGGTAGTGGTGACGTTCTCGCCGCCGATGGCGCTCATGACTACGTCCTGCGCGTCGTCAATGCTCAAGCCGTAGCGCGCCAGCTCGTCGCGATTCCACTTGAAATCGAGGAAGTAGCCGCCACTGGTGCGTTCCGAGAAGACACTTCGCGTGCCCTGCACCTTGGGCAGCAGCGCCTCGATCTGGGTGCCGAGATCCTCGATCTTCTTGATGTCAGCCCCGTAGATCTTGATTCCAACAGGCGTACGGATGCCTGTGGTGAGCATGTCCACGCGCGCCTTGATGGGCATAGTCCACGCGTTCGAAGTGCCGGGGATTTTGAGCGCCAGGTTCATCTCTTCCACCAATTGATCGGTGGAGATATGGTCCGGCGTGAACCTGCGGAATATGGCCTTCGCCCATTGGGGCGCCCATGAGGAGTACCAGGTGTCCACCCTCCGCCACTCGGTCTCCGGTTTGAGGACAATCACCGTCTCCATCATCGAGAACGGAGCCGGGTCGGTGGAGGTTTCCGCCCGACCCGCCTTGCCCAGCACAGTCGACACTTCGGGGAACTGCTTGATGATGCGATCCTGCACCTGCAACAGCCGCTGCGCCTGTGTTTCGGAAATGCCGGGCAGTGTCGAAGGCATGTAGAGTAACGAACCCTCATCGAGGGGCGGCATGAATTCGGAGCCCAGCCTCTCGAAGACTGGAACGGTGATTACAACCAGAGCTACGGCCCCGGCGATCACGAACCATTTCCAGCGCAGTGCCAGCTCGCATATGGGTGCGTACAACCGGATCAGGATTTTGCTGATCGGGTGCGTCTCTTCCGAATGGATCCTGCCCACCAGGACGGCGTTCGTCGCGCGAGCCAGCCAGCGCGGCCGGAACTCATAGTTCTTCATGTGGGTGAACAGCAGCCGCATGGCCGGATCCAGCGTGATCGCCAGAACCGCCGCAATGATCATCGAAAAAGTCTTGGTATACGCCAGCGGCTTGAACAATCTGCCTTCCTGAGCTTCCAAAGTCAGCACCGGCAGGAAGGCGACGGCGATCACCAGCAGCGCAAAGAAACTCGGGCCGCCAACTTCTTTGACCGCATCGATCACTACCCGGTGATAATCCTGCTTGCGGCCGGTGCGTTCCCATTCTTCGAGCTTCTTATGGGTCTGCTCCACCACCACGATGGCCGCGTCCACCATGGCCCCCACCGCGATCGCGATCCCTCCCAGGGACATGATGTTTGACGTCAGGCCCATCATCTTCATGGGGATGAATGAAATGATCACGGCCACGGGAATGGTGACGATCGGGATAGTGGCGCTGGGAATGTGCCAGAGGAAGATCATGATGACGATGGCCACGATGATCAACTCTTCAGTGAGAGTAGCCTTCAGGTTCTCGATCGAGCGGAGGATCAGTTCGGATCGGTCGTATGCGGTAACAACCTTCACCCCCGGAGGAAGTCCGCCCTCAGTGTCTTTGAGCTTCTGCTTGACTCGCTCGATCACCTCCAGGGCGTTCTCCCCCTGGCGCATGATGACAATCCCGGCGACGGTCTCACCTGTCCCGTTCCAGTCCGCCACCCCACGGCGGATGTCGGGTCCAAGAGTCACTTCTCCTACATCCGAGATGCGTATCGGGACGCCGCTCTGACTCTTCGCCAACACGATCTTGCCGATGTCACTGGTCGATTGCGCGTAGCCGCGGCCGCGCACCATGTACTCGGCGCCGCTGAATTCCACCAGCCGGCCACCCACGTCATTGTTACCGCTACGCACGGCCGCCACAACCTTGCTGATTGGAATGTTGAACGATTGAAGCTTGTTGGGATCGACGTTGACCTGGTACTGCCGCACGAATCCGCCCAGTGGCGCCACCTCGGCGACACCGGGAACCGACTTCAGGTAGTAGCGAAGGTACCAGTCCTGATAACTGCGCAGGTCCGCGAGGCTCTGCTTGCCCGTCGTGTCGATCAGGGCGTACTCAAACACCCATCCAATCCCGGTAGCATCGGGTCCGAGTTCGGTTTTGACACCCTGGGGCAGTCGCGGCAGGACGCTGGAGAGGTATTCCAGGGTGCGGGAGCGGGCCCAATAAATGTCCGTTCCTTCCTCGAAGATGATGTAAACGTAGGAGTACCCGAAGTCTGAAAACCCGCGTACGTCCTTCACTTTCGGCGCGCCCAGCATGGCGGTGACGAGCGGGTACGTGACCTGGTCTTCCATGATGTCGGGACTGCGATCCCACCGCGAATAGACGATCACTTGCGTGTCGCTCATGTCCGGGAGCGCGTCGAGCGGTACCGTCCGCATGGCCCACAGCCCGCCCATCACGGCCGCCGCGATCGCGATGAAGACGATGATCTTGTTCCGGGCCGAGAGCTCAATGATGGCGTTGATCACTGCTTCTTGACCCCCATTCCCGGCATGTCGCCCATTCCTTTGGCGTCAGGCTTCCCCGACGGGGCCTTCGGCGGCTTCGCAGGCGTTTCTGGTTTCGCGGGCTCATTGGTCATTCCGGGCATCCCGGCCATCCCGCCCATTCCCGACGCGGCGGCCTTCATCTGGCTTTCGGAATCGATCAGGAAGTTACCCGAAGTGACCACACGCTCACCCCCGTTGAGGCCCGACAGTATCTGGATGCGGTCACCCTCGCGCTCGCCGGTCTTTACCTGCCTCGGTTCGAAATAGCCGTCGCCGCGGTCGATAAAGACCGTCTTGCGTTCGCCGGCGTTGAGAACCGCGTCCGCCGGTACCGTAAGTTTCGACGGAATGTAAACCGTGAATTCGACGTCGGCGTACATGTCGGGCTTGAGCATCAGGCCAGGGTTATCCATGTTGAGCCGCACCTTGAGAGTCCGGGTCATCGGATCCACCTGCGGCTGGAGGAAATCAATCCGGGCGTTAAATGACCTTCCCGGGAGTGACTCAAGAGATACACGGGCCGTCTGGCCTACGCGGATGTTCGGGGATTCATACTCGAACACGTCCGCCATGATCCAGACATGGCTCAGGTCCACGATTGTGTACAAGTCCGTGTCGGGCATGATCTTTAATTGCGGGAAAGCCTTGCGATCTGTAATATACCCCGTCATCGGCGAGTACAAGGTGATGTTCTTGATGGGCTCTCCGGTTTTCAGAACCTGGTCGATCTGCGCTTCACTGAGGTCCCACAATTCCAACCGCCGGCGGGTTGCCAGAAGCAAAGACTCGCTTTGATCGAAACTCGACGGCAACGCGCTGTTCTGCATGACGGTTTTGGCTTTAGCGGCGAGTAGCAACTCCCTCTGAGACGCCAACATGTCCGGGCTGTAGATCGTCAGGAGGGGCTGGCCCTTCTCCACCAGCTTGCCTGTGAAGTCCACGAACACCTTGTCGATCCAGCCTTCAACCTTAGTGTGCACATGGCCGATACGGGTCTCATCGATCGCCACTTTGCCGACTGCACGGATGGTTCGGGAGCCGCCGCCCGTTTCCACCTGCTCGTACTTCACTCCAATCAGTTGCTGCTTCTCGGGAGTAATCTGGACCGTGCCGACTTCCATCGTGGAGACGTCGGCACCCTCGGCCGGCGGTCGAGAGGCCGCGCCGCCATCGGCATATACCGGTTCGAGCTTCATGCCGCAATCCGGAGCGACGCCGGGCTTGTCGGACTTGTAGGCCGGATGCATGGGATCGACCCAGTAGAGGATCTTGCGGCCGCCCTTGTCCGCGGATGCCACCGCGCCGCCTTTTACGGCCTTGTAGACGTACCCGCCCGCAAATGCGGCTGCGATCACCACCAGCAAACCGATTGTTCGAATCGCTTTCATTGGAATTGCCTCAGTCCGTGAGCGCCTGGCCCGTCATCTCTTCGAGGCGGCTCAGCGCCAGCGCATAGTTCAACGCCTCGTCGTAGTAGTTCATCTCGTAATCGAGCACCATCGTAAAGTTGGAAAGCACCGACAGGAAATCGACACTACCCGTTTCGTAAGTGGAAAGGGAGGATTCCAACGCCAGGTTTCCTTGCGGCACCACGGTTTGTGTGTAGAGCTTCATGAGCCGCGCCGAAGCCTGCGCCATAAGGAAATCGTCCTGGATCTGATAGCGCAGCGATTGGTCCGTGGCTTCGTACGTCCGGCGCACCTGCGACAGATTGCTGACTTGCTCGTTCACGCCGGCCCGCTGTTTGCGCCAGAAGTAGATCGGGACTTTGAAATCCGCTCGAACTTCATACATGGGCGGCATCGATCCCATGTTGTAATAGCCCGCGTTGAGCGTGACGTCGGGATAGTTTTCCTTGCGCGCCATGTTGACGGCCAGTTCCGATCGCTCGATCATCTTCCGATCGCGGCCGAGCATGGGCGAATTACGGCGCGCGGCAGCCAGCAACTCCTCCAGCGTGGCCGTCAACTCTTTCGGTTTTGCATCCTCTGGCCGGCCGACCGGGGTGCCCGCTGCGCGATTCAGGATGCTGTCGATTTCAGCGCTCCGGCTCCTTCGCTCCTGTTCGAGCTTCACCAATCGCGTTTCCAGGATGCTGGTTTGGACCTGGGCCTTGAACACATCCTGTTGGGCGGCGCGCCCGACCGAATAGCGGTCCTCGGTCACCTTCAGAAGTTTTTCCAGCAGGTCACGATCGCGGACCAGGAGATCGGTAGCCGCATAGGTGTATTGCAGGCGATAGTAGGCCTGCTTCAGCCGGGAGATCACGGCCAGTTGCACGGCCTGGTATTGCTGAAATTCGGCCTGAGCCTCTTTGGAAGCCATGTCGCCCTTGAGCTTGAGTTTGCCGGGAAACGGCACCTCCTGCGAAACCATCACTCCAACGTTGGCCAGCACGTCTCTTCCAAGACCGGCCCCGGGCAAGGGATTGCCCACGCTGTTGTACCCGAGTGAGATCATCGGATCCGGCAGGCTGCTCTCCTGGGTGGGCCGTTGCCGCGCCGCCTCATACTTCTTCTGGGCGGCCAGGATTTCGCGATTACTCCGCAGCGCCTCTTCGACCAGCGCCGCCAGCGGTTGCGTACCGCCGAGAGTGGGCAAAACCGCAATCAAACAAAGGTATCGGACTCGCATTTCTTCTCCCTCAACGTGCCGCAGGCACTCATGGCAGGCAGCAGGGGTGCCGGCATGGCCGGCATTGACAGGCGAAAGCGCCTGTCCCACCAGGGGCACCCCTGCTGCTTGGAGAAGAAGCTAGATTCGGAAGGTGGAGTGTAAGGAGAGCAGATCCGGCGGCGCGTGATCCACCGGATTAAAAGCCAAGCTCGAACCCTGCGGAAGGGCCGCCGCCAGCAACGGTTCCACCACACCCACCGCCATCGGCACGGACGGTGTCGCAGTCCCCGGATCTGCCTTCACAAAATGCCGCAGCACTTGTGTCTGGCAGTTCTCAGTGGTTGGTTTGGTCCGGTGGCAGCACCCATGCGCCGGTTGGTGTGACTGTAGAGCGAGCAGTACCTGCGGACAGGAGAAGCAGTTTCCCAAGAAGAGCGCCACTACAAGCAGCGTTGCCATCGCCGCATTGGAGATCGTCCGCATCGAAATTCCATTTTACACCGTTTGAGGCACATTTCAACAGAATTTCGGATGGACTTACCTGTTTTCCCACCAGCGCCGAACGCGTAAGGCCCGTAAGGTGTTCCACCGGCTCGGCTCGCCAACATTCTCCATTTCGAAAAAAGTCACGCCCCGATACCCGCTCGGGAGCAGCCAACGGCCATCCGGCTGACGGCGCTGCTCCACCAATCCAATCGCATCTTTGAGTCGCTCATCGCGCGGCGCGCGGACATCCTGAAAGTGGTCCAGGCCGCGCAGGACGTCATAGTGCCACCGCGGCGGAAAGGTGAACCGCGTCATCTCGGATTTCACCACCCTTCCGGTCCGGTGCGATCGAAACATCCGATGAAGCAGCAGAAACTCGCGTCCCCGGGCCTGCGCTTCACGAGCCGCCGGCGCCGATGCCGGACGGAATCGTTCGTACTCCAGTAGCGCCTCCAGCGCCGAAATTGTGGTATGAAACGAACCGTGCGTTGCGCTGCCATACCCCGGCATGGCCCGGCAGTTCCAGCCTCCGTCCGGCATCTGCTGCGCGATCACGTGCTCCGCCAGTTGGTCCACGCGCGGATCGTCCATGCCGAACCAGCAAAACACGGCCAGCACCATGCTGGAGATGCAGGTCTCGCTGCGCTTATACACCCGGGGATAGAAGTTGATGCCGCCATCCCGCCAGAAGCCCGTGTCCAGCAGGACCTTGCAGGCGCGCATTGCCTGTGGATGTCCAGGTGTGAGCCCCAGACTGCGGAGCAGCACCATGGTGTACGTGGTGGAAGTCCACTTGGGAGTATAGATTCCGCTCGCCCAACGCCCATCCGGGTTCTGCAACTCCAGCAGTCGCACTCCCCAGCCCTCCTTCGCCACGCGCCGTTGATCGCGCAGCAAGGTGTGTTCCCCCGCCTCTTTCAGGTCGCGCAACGCCTGCCAGCGGATAGCAGGGTCGCCCTCCAGGAGCCACTCCAAGACCGCATCGCGTGCCATTCCCGGTCATTGTACCCGAAGCCCAGTCCTCCCCTTTCGTGGGGCGGACCCGCCCATGCCGGAAGCGCCTGCCCCACCTCCGAGTTACTTCTTACCGCCCTTTTTGGCAGCCTTCTTGGCAGGAGCTTTTTTCGCTGGGGCCTTTTTTGCGGGGGCTTTCTTCACCGGCGCTTTCTTGGCAGGGGCCTTCTTGGCCGGGGCCTTCTTGGCCGGGGCCTTCTTGGCCGGGGCTTTCTTGGCAGGGGCCTTCTTCGCCGGAGCTTTCTTGGCCGGAGCCTTCTTGGCCGGAGCTTTTGCCGCAGCCTTCTTGGCGGGGGGCTTCTTGGCGGGAGCCTTTTGGGCAGGGGCCGCCTTCTTCGCCGGCGCCTCGGATGCGGGTGCCTTCTTCTCAGCAGTTTCCTTCTTCTCGGCAGTGGCCTTCTTCACCGGCTTCTTGGGAGGAGCCTCCGGTGCGGGTGCGGGCACCGTGGACTCACCTGCCGCGGCTACGGGCGCCGGCTCGGTCAACGGAGGTGGGGCGATGTGTTCGGCCTCCTCTTCCTCGTCATCCTCTTCGTCCTCGTCCTCGTCGCTGTACTCGTCGAGCTTGGAGTCTAGTTCCGAGTGCTCTTCGTCCTCATAGTCGTGGAAATCTTCCATCTCTTCTTCGTCCTTGGGAGCGGATTTCGGGCTGTCAAGCATTAAGCAAGCCTCCTGTAGTCAGGGCACAATCACACATAGCATACCCCTTTTTGAGGGTCAGACAACAGCCAAAAGAGGACTGATGGCGAAAATTCGACCGGTTAGTTAGCGCGGGGCCGAGCGAGCCACGATCACCGGGGCTTCGCGCCGGGGATTCACGACCGCCGTGGACTTAGCGGGAGGAGTCTTTCCCTTAGTGCGATGTGTGACCGTTACGGAGCGACTCCGCCACGCTGTTCGTGCCGGAGCTTCCGCGCGCGCGATGGCGGGAATCAGCAGCCGGTCGCCTTCCATAATCTCAGGCGAACGCAGATGATTGGCGGCCATGATGGTGGTCGGTGTGGTGCCGAAGAGCTTCCCGGTAGCGGCCAGGGTTTCGCCCACCCCCACCCGGTGCATCCGCCACGAATCGCGATGCTCGGCGGGAATCAGTTGCAGAGCGGCGGCCAACTGGTTCCCGGTACCCTTGGCCACATGCAGAGAGTAGCTTTCGGGAGCGATGCCTCTTAAGACTGCGGGATTCAGGGCCGACAACTCCGAAAGCGGCATGTCAGTGATGTCGGCAACCAGTGAGAGACTGGTGGGCGCCGAGATTTCGACCGTGTCGTACTCCAGGGGCGGGTCCAACTGGAGACCTTCCAGGCCGTACTCCCCCGCATTCTTCTCCATGATGGTCATGGCGAGGATGATGGGCACGTAATTGGTAGTCTCGGCCGGAAGCACTCCCCGGCTGCGGAGCTCCCAGAAATCGGCGTAGCCGGTCCGTTCGACCGCTCTTTCGACCACTCCCGGGCCGCAGTTGTAGGCCGCAATCGCCAGATACCAATCGCCGAATTCGGAATACAGGTCGCGCAAATGGTGGGCGGCGGCGCGGGTGGCCTTTTCGGGGTCCATGCGCTCATCGGTGTAGCGCGTCTGCATGAGGCCGTACTGCTGGCCGCGCCACACGAGAAACTGCCACATGCCACCTGCGGCGGCGCGCGATACCGCACGCGGAATAAAGCCGGATTCCGCCTGGGCCAGGTGGATCAACTCCTGCGGCACTCCCTCTTCGTCCAGGATCCGCTGGATCATGGGCCGATAACGGCCCGACCGCTGGATTGCCGCCACAATCGTCCCATGGCCGCGATTGGAAAAGTAGTTGATATACCCCAGAACGGTATCGTTCACCGAAAGAGGCAACTGGGAAACCGACGACGCGACCTCCTCCCGCACCCTGTCCTTGAGCCTCGGGTCCACGGGGAAAGTCATCTGGAGGATGTCCTCAAGGGGGGCCTTTTCGAACTTGCCCTGCTCCAAAGTTGCGGACGCACCCAAGCCGGCCAAGTCGAGACGATGGATCGCCTCCACCATTTCATCCAGATGATCGTAATATTCCTCACGGTCGGCCGGATTCTCGTCGGATGCTTCCAGCATCAAATCGATAGCCGAGTCGAATTCGACACGCGCGTTGGCGACGTCATTGGACTGGTAGGACTTCTTGCCGCGGTTGAAGGCCTGATCGGCCTTCTGGATCAGTGCGTCACCGTGGGTCCTGCGCTTGGGCCCCAGCGGATCTGCCAGCAGGAGGGCTGGCATCTGTTGCAGGAATGGATTGCCGTGGGCCACTGAAGGCGGGGTAATGTCAGCAACTGGGGACACCGGAGGGGGCCCTGTCGGCAGGAACGACATTTGGAATCGGGATTGCTGTGTGTACCCACAGCCAACGGTGAAAACCGCTACGGCGAGCAGAAAAAAGGAGAAGAGCGTCTTCATTCGACCGTCCATTCACAGCCTCGAACAATGAAAATAAAGCCACTTCTGCCGGACGCCACGCCGGTGACAAACTAAAAGACTACAACAACGCACATATGTAACGCAACCGTTACCGTAAGAAAGCCCCGCCCACCGTGACTAAAGGGGACGGGGGTGTGTCCCTATTCCTCTTCTTCCTCTTCGCCGGCTTTGGCGGCCTTGGCCGCGGATATGATCTTTTCCGCCTGCAGTTGAGGCACAAAATCGTAGTGGTCGAACTCCATGCTAAAGGAGGCCCGTCCCTGGGTCATGGCCGTAAGGTCACTCTGGTAGTTTAACATCTCCGCCATAGGCACCTGGGCGCGGAGGAATTGGGTGTTCCCCCTAGTCTCCATGCCCGAAATGCGGCCGCGGCGGCCATTGAGATCCCCCATCAGGTCGCCGGCGTATTCCACCGGCGCCTGAATCTCCACATTCATGACCGGCTCTAGCAAGGCCGGCTTAGCCTCCTGCATGGCGGCCTTGAAGGCCTTTCGAGCCGCCAGTTTAAAGGCCAACTCCGACGAGTCGACATCGTGGTAGGAGCCGTCGTATACCGTCACTTTGAAATCCACCATCGGGTAGCCCGCAAGGAACCCGTTTTCGGCAGCCTCCACGATGCCCTTTTCTACGGCCGGGATGAAATTCTTGGGAATGGAGCCGCCGAAGATCTCGTTGTTGAATTCGAACTTGGCGCCGCGCGGCAGGGGCTCCATCTTGATCCAGCAGTCCCCGAACTGGCCGTGACCGCCGGTCTGCTTCTTGTGGCGGCCCTGGACGTCGGCAAAGCCGCGAATGGTTTCGCGGTACGGAATCTTGGGGGCCTTGAGCGTGACGTCCACGCCATAACGCCTCTTCATCCTGCTGACGACGATTTCGACGTGCTGCTGTCCGGTACCGGCCAGGAGGAACTCGCGCGTCTGCGGATCGCGGTAGAACCGCAGCGACTGGTCCTCCTCCAGGATGCGGTGGACGGCATTGCCCATGCGGTCTTCGTCGTTGCGCGACTTGGCTTCGATGGCGAACGCAATCGATGGCTCGGGCAGTTTCACCGGGGGATAGGTAATATTGAGGCCCTTCTCGGCCAGGGTGTCGCCGGTCAGGGTGTCCTTCAACTTGGCCACGGCGCCGATGTCGCCGGCGTTCACCTCTGTCACCGGTTGCAGCGTTTTTCCCTGTGGGCTGCTCAGGTGGGCCAGCCTTTCGGAGGCGCCGCGGTTGACGTTTTGCAGATTGGCATCGTTCTTGACCACGCCGGTGAACACCTTAAAGAAGGTGATGCGTCCGGCAAACGGATCGGCCGTGGTTTTGAACACGTAAAGCGAAGGTTGGTCATTGGTGGCGACCTTGCGCGTGGCCTCGGCGCCGTTGACCGTCGCGGGTACGGCTTCGCGCTCGTGCGGGGCCGGGAGATTCTCGACGGTGAAATTCAGGATCAGATCGCTTCCCACGTTGTGCAGCGCGGAGGCGCACATCACGGGGAAGATGCGCAGTTCGCGGACGCCCTGTTTCAATCCTTCGATAATCTGTTCGGCATCCAGCGTCCCCTTGTCGAAGAACTCTTCCATGAGGGCGTCGTTGCCCTCGGCGACGATTTCCACCAGCGCGTCGTGCGCCTTCTGGGCGGCGTCGGCCAGATTGCCGGGGATTTCGCCTTCCTTGCCCTTGCCATCGCCATCGGGAGTATAGGTATAGGCCTTCATGCGGACCAGGTCGACGATGCCCGAGAACTCGCGCTCCGCCCCGATGGGGATCTGAATGGGAACGGCGGCGCGTCCAAAGGTTTCTTGTACGCTATCGAGCGAGCGCTGGAAATCGGCGCGTTCGCGGTCCAGCTTGTTCACGATGACGGCACGAGGGAGCTTGAAATCGTTGGCGAAGCCCCAGACTTTCTCGGTCTGAACTTCGACGCCGGCGACCCCATCCACCAGGACCAGCGCGGCATCGGCGGCCGCCAATGCTGCGCGGGAATCGTTAATAAAGATGTTATAGCCGGGAGTATCCAGAATGTTGATCTTGGTCTTTTTCCACTCCGCCACGGCGATGGCTGTAGAGATCGTGATTTTGCGCTGGATTTCCTCCTCGTCAAAATCAGTGATCGTGTTGCCTTCATCCACGCGGAGCAGGCGATTGCTGGCTCCGGCGGTGAAGAGCAAACCGGCGGTGAGCGTCGTCTTGCCGGAATCGCCGTGGCCCACCACACCGACGTTCCGAATATCCTTGGTTTCGTAGACTTTCACGAAGTTGCTCCCTTTTTAAAACGGAATAGTAACACACGCATTCCTGCCCGTGTTGGTTCGGTATAATCCTCCCGCTGGGGGTGCCGGGTCACTGAGAACCGGGTGCAGCGGCTTGGACGGCCGCCGGTAAGGGTTAGCCGACGGGGCCGCCAGGGGGTGGGTCGCCCCCAAGTGTCCGGAAATGGGACTAGGTTCGTTTGGTATACGGGCTGTGCATGGTGACAGGCGGTGGTGAGGCGGACATCGGTGCATCCGGTTCCGGGCGTTTCGGAGGGATGGGAACCAGGACGCTTCGCGTGTTGATCGAGCAGACTCAGCAGGCGATCAACGCTGTCAGGCGACTCATTGGGAACGACGTGGCGGGAGAGGACGTCAGGGATGGCGTTTCTGGAAGAGCGGACCCTGCCTGAACAGTGGACCTTGCCTTCCGGGGTCTCGGGACGGGGACATTCTCCGCCGGCCCGCGAAGAGCCGGTTTGTAGTCGAGGATTCATATATCCAATTCCAGTGTAAGCCCGAGGCTGATGGCGGACCTGGCACAGCTCTATTGTTTTCAATAAGATAGGCGATACAAATGGCGAGCCAAGTCTCGTGACTGAAAAAGGGCTGTTTAAGGTATGAAGGGCCTGATGGTCTGAAAGTACAAGGATCGGAGTAGGGGTAAGTAGCTGCACACGTACAATTCTTTGCAAAAAGGTCTTTAAGGCCTTGAAATCTGTTTTCTTGTCAGCGCCGCCGAGAAATAACACCGCGCCGGTCGGTTTGGTAGTGCACCAGTAGGATGGGGTATTAGCAGGGGGGATGCGGGGGGCGGCACGCCCTCCGAGGGGGGTCTGGGGGGAACGCCCCCCAGTTGGCGAGGACGCGGTACCACTCTACACCAGTTTCTAAATCATTCCTGCATATTTCTGGTTGAAACAGAATCTCGGGACCCTGGAGGAATGCTTCAACGTCCGTGTCGGTTTTGCAAATGTTCCTTCCGCCCTTCCCGATTTCATCCGGAGCAGACCGTTTGTGTGGCTGCCGAATGCCAGAGGCAGAGACGTCGAGAGTATC
>JAIQFL010000299.1 GCA_020073365.1 Terriglobia bacterium
TTTCGATCACGCTGAGGACTACCGGAAGTCTATAAGGAACGCGGCATCGTGGAAGGGCGTCGTCCGGCCAAGGTGTTTCCAGCGTTATGGTGTAGAGGAATTTAGCGGAGATGGCGAAGTGGTTGACCGACTCCGCCGAATACCGGCGCTCGTTGACCAGGTAAAGCTGATATTCGCGAAGTTCCTCCAGGCTGAGGTTTTCGGGGCTGGTCTGATAGAATCGGGCCAGACCGATGATGTAATGCAGGTAAGCTCTCTGCGTGCTCTTGCTGAGATTACGCAACTGCATATCTTCGATCATGCGTTTACGAAGCGGTGACATGCGATGGCTCCTTGGATGTTGGATTGGTCATTGGGGAATAACCTAATCCAGTGTGTCAAGGAGCCTCGCTCCACGCCAGGGGGGCCGCGCGCGAATCTACCGCGCAGCGGTTAGTTCACCTACCGCATGACGCGCCCCAGCGGCTCGTCTCCGAAGAAAAACTCGCCGCCCAGTCGCGCTAACACTACAGCGTCGTGGTGGAGGAGTTCGAAAGGCTCATAGCCTCGCGAATCAAAATTTACCAAACGAACCCATTTTCGAGCCTAACTCGAACAAGATGAATCCACTTGCGCTCTCCGAAACGAACCCATTTCGTCCTCCACACCCGCTGCTGCTCCTCCCCACGCGTCTCCAAACTCGGCTCGTTGGTCCTGGAGGTCCGGTCGTCGAAGGGGTACCCACCCGGAAGCCCGCCCCTCGCGATTGGCGGAAGGAGCACCCGTGACGAACGCCGGACCAGGGGGTCCACCCCACGATGCACGCTACCATAGAAGAACGAGGTGTCTATTGCGCGTTGCCCTGTTTTTCGTTTTCTCCTGTGCCGCGGCTGCGGCCGACAACCGCGTCCTGGTGGATCGCGTCGGGACCACCGGTTTCGTTCAGCTTGAGGCTGAAAGCTTCAAGAAACTCTCGCCGCGGGAGCAGGCCCTCACCTACTGGCTCACTCAGGCGTCCATTGCCATCGATCCCATCAACTACGATCAGAACTCCGCGTTCAGCCTCCGCCAGAAGCGGCTGCTGGAGGAGATCATGCGGCATCCGGCGTCTCCGGAGCCGCCCGCCCAGCGGAAGATCGCCGATTTCACCAAGCTCTTCTGGTCCAATCGGGGCAACCACAGCGAGATGACTGCGCAGAAGTTCCTGCCCGAATTCTCCTTCGAGGAGCTCAAGGCGGCGGCCTCATCGGCCTTGCGCAACGGCGGGTTCAAGGGCACTCCATACGGCATCGGCGCCATCCGCAACCAGGCCGATCTGGACCGCGAGATGGAAGCCTTGCGCGCGTCGCTATTCGACCCCACCTTCCAACCCATGATCACCGCTAAGAGCCCGCAGGGGAAGCTTGACATCCTGCAGGCCAGCGCCAACAATTTCTATTCCGGCGTCAGCCTGCCGGACCTGGCAAACTTTCACGACACCCATCCTTTGAACTCGCGGCTGGTGAAGGGCAAGGACGGCAAACTGGTGGAAGAGGTCTACCGCGCCGGAACTCCCGATGGCAAGGTCCCGCCTGGGAAGTATGCCGAATTCCTCAAGAAGGCCAACGACGCTCTCGCCAAAGCGCGCGCCTATGCCGAGCCCGGGCAGGACGAGGTGATCGCCTCGCTCATCCGCTACTACCAGACCGGCGACCCGGCCGATTGGATCCGCTTCGGTGCTGCCTGGGTGCAGAATAACCCGCCCGTCGATTTCGCCAACGGCTTCATCGAGGTCTACCGCGATGCCCGCGCCGCCAAGGGCACCTCCCAGAGTTTCGTCACCATCACCGACCAAAAGCTGAACCAACTGATGGTCAAGCTGGCGGCCAACGCGCAGTATTTCGAGGACCACGCACCGTGGGCGCCCCAATATAAGAAACAGGGCGTGAAGCCGCCGCTCGCCAAGGCTGTCGAGACCGTCATCGAAACCGGCGATTTTCACGTGAACACCGTGGGTGACAACCTGCCCAACGAAAACGAAATCCGCGAGAAGTATGGCAGCAAGAGCTTTCTGTTCACCGGCAGTTCCCGCACGTTGCGGCTGGCCACGGGCGATGGTCCGCTCGAAGAATTCGCTGCGTCACCGCAAGAGGTCGCCTTCGGGAAGAAGTACGGCGAAGAGGCGTCCGACCTGATGACCGCCCTGCACGAGGTGATCGGACACGGCTCCGGCAAGCTCAACCCCAAGCTGCAGGGCGGCGCCGAACCTTATCTGAAGGAGTATTTCTCCACGCTCGAAGAGGCCCGCGCGGACCTGATGGCGCTGTGGAACATCTTCGATCCCAAGCTCCAGCAGTTGGGGCTGGTCTCCAGTCCCGAAGTGGGAAGGGCCATGTACTACAATGCCGTGCGAACGGTGTTGACGCAGCTCCAGCGCATACCGCATGGCGACACCATAGAGGAGGACCACCAGCGCAACCGCCAGCTCATCGTCAACTACATTGTGGAGAAGACCGGCGCTATCGAGAAGACCCAGCGCAACGGAAAGACCTACCTGTTGTTGAAGGATTTCGACAAAATGCATCAGGGCGTGGGCACGCTGCTGGCCGAGCTGATGCGCATCAAGGGCGAGGGCGACTACGCGGCCATCAAAGCCCTGGTGGACCGCTACGGGGTGCGCTTCGACCCTGCCCTGCGCGACCAGGTCATGGCCCGCTATGACAAGCTCGACGTTCCAACCTACTGGTGCGGCATCAATGCCGACCTTACGGCCAGTTTCGATTCCGGCGGCAAAGTCGTGTCCGTTTCGATTTCGTATCCCCGCGATTTTATAAGGCAGCAATTGAGCTACGCTGCCATGTACGGGGTACAATAACAGGCGTCTCGATGGCTGCCAGGCTACACCCGAGCCCCTTGCGGGCTCCGGAAATTGTCGATCTGCGGCGCCTCTCCGCGCGGGACCTGGAATCTCTGCTCATCGAGGAGACGGCCGCCTGGCAGACCGACATGGAGTGGGATTTCGAGAAATCGGCCGACCTGGTGCGCCGCTTCGTGGATCTTCGGGCGCTGAACGGCGGCGCTCTGATCGAAGACGGCCTGGTGGCTGGGTACCTTTACTACGTCCTCGAGGATAACAAGGGACTGGTGGGGGATCTCTATGTGCGGCGCGATCTGCGCACCCCCGAGCGCGAGGCCCGGCTCCTCGAATGGGGGCTCCACTCCGTCATGGGATGCCCGCCCATCAACCGTATCGAATCGCAGCTCATGATGCTTCGCTTCTCGCCGGACCGCCAGATCCCCCGCTCCGACTGCCTGAGGACTTTCGAGCGCAATTTCATGCGGGTGGACCTGCGCAGGACCGTGCTCTCGGAAGGCCGGGTCCGCCGGCCCATCTACACCGAGAGGTGGTCCGATCACTACCAGGATGCGGCTGCGCACCTGATTGCAGCCGCATATGCCGGCCATATCGATAGCTCGATCAACGACCAATACCGCACCGCCGCGGGTGCCCGCAAGTTCCTGTACAACATCGTGCAGTATCCGGGCTGCGGCTCGTTTTTCCGTCCGGCGTCCTTCGCCGCCTTCGAAGCGGCCACGGGTCACATGTGCGGGATCTCGCTGGCGAGCCTGGTGGCGCCGGAATGCGGCCACATCACCCAGATCTGCGTCTCGCCTTCGGTGCGCGGAACAGGCATTGGCCATGCGCTGCTGCACCACTCCCTCACCACTCTGCGCGACATGGGTTGCCGCTCCGTGAGCCTCACGGTGACCGCCGCCAACGAAGACGCGGTCAAGCTCTACGAGCGCGTCGGCTTCCACACCGTGAGACGTTTCTCCGCGTACGTCTGGGAAGGCTGGTAAGACGTGGGACAGGCCCTTCGGCCTGTCACCGCTACTCCCGAAAGGCCGCCCCACGGTCCCGCGTTGTAGGCTGAAGAAAGCAATGTTATTTCTATCGGAATCTGTTCGGAAACAGCGCCTCGAAATCGGTCGCGAAATGCAGGCCGGAACCCTCGGAGAGGTCGAGGCCGCCCAGCGTCTGTTGCAGCTAGACCCCAACTCCGGGGCAGCCTTTCTGAGCCTGGGAAACGCGCGCGCCGCGGCCGGGGATCTCGCCGAGGCGGAGTCCCTGTTCTGGCAGGGGCTCGACCGGAACCCGTGCGCGTTCACTTTCTACATGGCCCTCTCGGACCTTCGGCGCAGACGTGACCCGGCCGATGTCCTGGCGAATCGCCTCAGGATGCTGGGCATGTGGAAACTGTCGTTTTCCGTCAAGATCCCGGACGAGGTCGCCGCTGCCTTCCAAGGCAAGTCCGAGAAGTTTGACTTCAAGGACCCGGTGACCTACGAAATGTTCGCCACGGCGATGGAAGTTCAGGACAAAGACACCGTCGATCCGCCCGAAGTCTCCGACTGCCTGCTGCCGTATCGCCTCCTGAACGACCTCCAACGGCAGGCTCCGACTTTGGTCGAGTACCGTCTGGTGCGCGACATCCTCGCCAATTCCGCGCGATGCCTTCCCCTCTGGCGGGCCGCGTTGCGAGAGTGGGCCAAGGATCCGCTCGCAGTTTCACCGAGAGCCCTCGCACTGATCATTGCCTTGCTGGGAGAAATCGCCGGCGTCGACGTTCTCGACGACTTTCTCGAGCTGGCGACTTTCGACGACGACGAGATTTTTCTGCACACGCATTGGGCCATCTGGCGGATCGGGCAGCGCCTCCCTTCCGAGACACTGGCGAAGTTCCGCGCGGCAACTCCGTCCGCGCGGCCGGCGCTGCGTTGCGGTCTGGCGGACCAGATGAACTTGCTGCCGGAAGTGGATGGAATCGGGCCTGCCCTGATCGGTCTGCTGGAAGGCTTTTCCGGTTTCGCGGATGACATCGACGCGCCTTACCTGCTGTTGATGGTAGCCGCTGCCCTGGATGAGTTCGGATTGGACGCGGAGGCGCAAAGGGTATTCGACCAGTACCAGGGCATCCTGCCGAGGAAAGGCGGGAAGACGTTGGACAAACTCACCGAGTCGGAGGAGGGATTCATTCCCAAACTGGTTGAGAAAGCGTTTGACGGGCTCACCATCGAAGACGTCTGCATCAAGCGGAAGTTGATGGTGGATGACGACGATGAGGAGGAGCAGGAGGAAGAGGTGGACGAAGAGGAATTGTCCGTGCCCAAAGTGCCCAGGGTGAAGCCGGAGCGCAACGCGCCGTGCTGGTGCGGAAGCGGCAAGAAGTACAAGAAGTGCCATCTGGCCGCGGACGAGGAAGCCGAGCGGTCTCCCGTCAAGGCTGAGCCCGCACGGCCGGTCGGCGACCCTTTCTACAAAGCCTTGTTTGGAAAAGTGCTCGACTCGGCCGACGAAATTCGCAGCCGTGCCGAAATCTTAGAAGCCAGCCGGCTGTACTTCGACCGGGATCCCAGGGACGTGGACCCCGAGGAGACGGGCGCGGGAGGCTTCTTCGATTGGCTGGTCTACGACTTCCGTCCCGGCGGGACCGGGCGCACCCTGGTGGAGGAATATCTCCGGAGGCGCGGCGGGCGGCTCGGTGCGCGCGAGCGGGCCCTGCTGGAATCCTGGCGCGCCGCGCGCTTCGGACTATTCGAGGTCCAGCGTATCGACAAAGAAACCGGCGTGGAACTGAAGGATGTTTTCGCGGGCGACCAGTTTTTTGTTCATGACGTGAGCTCGTCGCGGTCGAGCGTTCGCTGGGACTGCATTATGACCCGTGTCCAGGAGTTTGAAGGACGCCGGATTTTCTCCGGCAACGGGCTGATCCTCCCACGCCCCTTGCTCTCGCGGTTTGTTGCCGTCGTCGAGGAGGAGAGCCGCAAGGCGGGACAGGCCCCCGCGGAGTTTGTCCGGGCCAACAGTCACCGTTGGCACCGGACCATTCAGGAAATCCACAAGGAGCAGATTACCGGACTCAAAGTGGTCAACGCGGAGGGCGACGCCATCGAATTCTGTTCGGCCACGTACCTGGTGCTTGACGAAGAGGGTCTTGCGGCTACGCTGGGGGGAATGAAGGTCTTCGAGGAGACCACCGAAGAAAGCGATCCCCCGGGAGTTCGCTATTTCGGTTGGCTGGAGACGGGTGTCGAGGAGTCGCGCCGGTCTTACGGCCACATCGAAATCCGCGATGGCCGCCTTCGTTTGGAATGCAATTCCCGGCGCCGGCTCCAGATTGGCCGCCAGTTGCTCGAAAAGAACGCGGGATCCTTCTTGAAGCATCAAGGCGATGTGTGTGAGTCGCTGGACGAGGCCAAGGAACGGATGAGCCGTGAGAAGCCGAAAGAAGAGACGGCCCAGAGAGTCCCCTCGGAAGAGGAGAGAGAACTGGTGCTCCAGTTCAAAGCGGAGCATTACGCCACATGGCCTGACGAACCGTTGCCGGCGTTGGGGGGACGCACGCCGCGCGAAGCCGTGAGGTCCGAGGTGGGAAGGCGAGAGGTGGACGATCTGCTTCGGATGATGGAGAACGGCGAGGAAAGGCTTCGCAAGGAGGGGGGGCCGGCCTTCGATTTTTCGCCGATTCGGAAGACGCTGGGGCTGGACCGGTAGGTTTACTTCACTCCCGACATCAGCCGCACGGTGGGCTTGATCAAGAGGGCTAGGACAACTGCCGCCAGGATGGTGGGCCACGCGACTCTGGCAAACAGCGTCGGAAGAGGTATCGAACTGTATAACGATGCCGCCTTGCCCGCGAGCCAGTTGCCGATGGCGGTTGAGAGGAACCATATGCCCATGATGAACCCTGCGGCGCGTTCGGGCGCCAGTTTCGACATGGCGCTCAGGCCGACCGGGCTGAGGCACAACTCACCGAGGGTCTGCAGAAAATAGGTCATGATCAGCCACGCCATCGAAACCTGCATTCCCGTTACCGCCACTTTCGAAGGGGGCACCAGCACGGCAAAGGCCAGCCCGGCGAACAGGAGTCCGAGTGCGAACTTCGCAGGGCTGGGGGGATCGATTTTTTTGCGCCCAAGGATTAGCCACAGCCACGCGAAAACCGGCGCCAGAGCCACTACAAAAATAGGTTGCACGAATTGGAACCAGCCGGCAGGAAACAACCACCCAAAGACGATGCGATTGGTGCTCCGCTCCGCGAACAGGTTCAGCGAGGAACCGGCTTGCTCGAAGGATCCCCAGAATAACGCAGACGCAATGAAGAGGACCAGTATGGCGGCGGATCGTTTGCGTTCCGCCAGTGACCAACCGCCAGAGAAGATCATCCATGAAAACACCGCTACCGAGATGCCCAGCAAAGCCCAGCCCAACGCGTCCGAAAGGGCATTGACCGTCAGCGGGATAATACCGGTCACACCCAGCAGGCCCAGCAGCGCGAAGAAGGCGGCGGCGGCTCCAAGCGCCCGGGCGGCGGTCTGCTTGCGCCGACGGTCCAGTTCCGGATCGCCGCTGCTCACCGTGTGTAATCCAGCGCTTCCCAGATACTTGCCGCCGAGGACGTATTGAATCAGACCGGCCAACATCGCTATGCCCGCCACGCCGAATCCCAGCCGCCAACTGATGCGCTCGCCCACTAGCGGGCAGACGATCGAGGCAAGGAGGGCTCCGGTGTTGATGCCCATGTAGAAAAGTGAAAAGCCAGAGTCGCGGCGCGGATCGCCTGGAGCATATAGCTGGCCGACGATGGTGCTGACGTTCCCCTTCAACATGCCTGTCCCGCACATCAGGAGGATCAGGCCCAAATAAAACCACGCCTCGCCCGGCACCACCAGAGAGAACTCGCCAAAGGCAATGAGTACTCCACCCACTAACACCGCTTGCCGTTGGCCCGTAAGACGATCCGCGATCCACCCGCCGCCCAGACATAGGAGATAGACCATCGAGGTGTATAAGCCGTAGACCGCCCCAGCCTTGGCGTCGTTGAAGCCAAGACCGCCCTTTGCGATCGTATCGGTCATGAACAGGATCAGGAGCGCGCGCATGCCGTAGTAGCTGAAGCGCTCCCACATCTCGGTAAAGAAGAGGGTGGCGAGGCCGCGCGGATGTCCGAAGAAGCTTTTGTCGGCGCGGGCGACGTCTAGGGATTGCTGAAGGTCCGGATGAGTTGCCATAGGTTTACCGGCAACGCCAGTTTATATGGTTGCGAGGCGGGAGGCAATTCAGAACTTTTTGAGCTCTTCGATCAGCCCTTCGAGTCCCTTCTTGAGGTATACGTTGGACAGGCGCTGCTCCTCGGCCGAGGGGGCGATAACCTGGCGCAGGATCGGTTTTTCGAGGTCCTGACGGTTGGGAACCCATACCTTGCCGTCGGTGAACTCCACCTGGCTGATGAAGCCCGTCATCTGTTGAACATTGGCCGGCTGTCCGTTGCTGGAGAACAATCGCAGCGTGGTTTCCTGGAGCACGCTGGCTTTCTTGCCGGGCGGGAGATAGAGGTCCCGTTCGGCGGAAGGCAGCGTGGCGGCCATGGACTGCCGTCCCGACGGGTCGCTCAAGACCCAGCCGAGCTCCACATACCTCACCGGCTTGCCGGATTTGTTCAGTACATCGATGTGTGGGGTTCGCGCTTCGTTTCCTGCGATTTGCGCCCAGCCTTCGACCGGTTCCACGGGAGCATCCGGGAACTGCAGAAGCGCAAATCTTTCGGGATGTTCGGGAGGCAGCGCAGCGCTGGTCACGGCGGGGCCGCTCCGCACCACCCTCACGCTCAACGGCGCGGCGTCCACCTGGTGCTGGCGCATGGCGCTGGCGAGGATTTCCTGGCGCAAGCCTTCCTTGCCCACCTGCGCGAGCACGCGTTTGAAGTGCTCGCGGTCGCGCTGGGCTTCCAGCTCACGGGCGGTCAGGTAACGTTTGGAGTGCAGGCGATCGGGACCGTAAAACGAGAGGTCCTGATAGAGCACGCCATCCAGATCCACTTGGGCGAGCGGGCCGGCCGCCACCTGCGTGGGCCGCACCAACTGCATATCGATGCGAACCGGGAAAGTCTCGCCCGGCCCGACGTTCAGGCTGGGGTAGGTGACCGAGCCCTTTCCGCCCAGAGTCACCTCCTGCGAGACTACGCGCAGCATCACTCCGTGAATCCGGTTCGGGCTGGTGTTGCGCAACGTAAACCCCATGTGCAGGTCCAGCACCATGGCGGCCCCGCGCGCGGTGGCGCTGGACTGGTCCTGGGTCATGGCTACCAGCGTCACGGGAGAGTCATTGGTGAGGTTGATACTGACCGAGTCTTTAGGCAGCGGCGCTTCTTGCGCGAGCAGACCAGCCGCGCCCATCCACACCAGTACCGCCAGCCGTTGTTGCCCTTTACTCCGCATAAACGTGATTGATCGTCACGTAGCCCGTGTTGGGATCCACGTAGCGAGCCCCCATAGAACCCTGCGCGCCCACTGAAAACGTCACGCTGGTGGCGCCGGTGTTCATGAGCCGGAACGCTCCGCCGCCTCCCCCAACCTCAATTCCGTTATGGATTCCCCGCAGCACGGTATGGTCATCCGCCCTCGCCGGCGTAGGATTCTCAAGCACCAGTCCGGTGACCACCAGGGTCACGATGCTGGCCAGCGCCACCGCGGCGCGGACGCCCGTAAAGAGAGGGCGTTCCCGCAGGGGCGTCTCGCCGGTTCGCACGCACTCTCCGGCCGCCAGCCCCAGCCGAATGTTGGCCTTCATTTCCGCCGCCAGCCTGTTCCACGGCACGTCCGGCATTTCCGACAAGTCCGTTACAATCTCGCGCGTGGCTGCGAAGGAGGCCAGCTCTTCTCCGCAACGCTCGCATTTCGCCAGGTGGCGTTGGGTCTTCCACCGCGCGAAGAACCCGAGATCCCCGCCAGCGTAAAGTGCCAATGCCGCCTGATTTGGATGCTTCATATGGCTACCGCTTCCTTCTTTCAATGTACCGGCGGAACTTCGTGCGTGCGTTCGCAATGTGCGACCGCACGGTGGCCTTGGAACAATCCAGCCGTTTGGCCACCTCCTCCGCCGGCAGTCCTTCCACATCCCGCAGGATGAGCGCGGCCCGCTCCCGCGGGCTCAGAAGGCGTAAGCCGTCTTCCAGATAACTCCGATGTTCGCTGCGAAGGACGAGCTGCTCCGGGCTCTCGTCGTGGCTTTGGGGAGCGTCCTCGATTTCGCAGAAGGTCGCGCGGCTGTTGCGCCGCAAAAAGTCGATTGCCGTATTTGTGGCGATTCGCGACAGCCAGTGGGCCGCCTTTTGCTCGTCTTTGAGCTGCTCCTGGTGCTGGAGAGCCTTGATGAAGGCCTCCTGGGTCAGGTCCTGGGCGTCCGCGACATTGCCGACAATCCGGTAGATTTGCACAAAGATCCGGCGTAAGTGCTCGGAAACAAACCGGTTCTGACGGTCCTGGAGCTCCAGGCCAGGCTCGATGACTTCGCTCATCTCGCTACGAACGACGGTTCTCACAGGTTCCTGAAATGATGACGCGGGAACCCGGAAAACGTGGAATCTAAAAGCGGACCAGGCCGCTAAGGGTATTCTAGCGCGGTGGAAGCGGCGGGACGAACCATCGTTTTCCGTGATCTGTTGCTACTTCACCTTGCAGCTCAACACCACGAAGAGGTCGTCTGGGGAACTGGAGTTCAGTTTGATCTTGCCCAACACCTGCTTCTGGCCCTCATAGATACGGCCGGGGGGTGGAAAACGTCGAGAAGGGAATTGGGGGAAACGGGAACACCAGCGATCTTGATCGCGCGTTCCCATTCTGGTAACCTCAGGATTGAGGATAATCAGCAAAACGCCGCTTCGTGAGCTCGGTGAGATCCACAGTGACGCAGTGGAGCCGTTGCGGCGCTGGTATCGAATCGCGAAGGCGGCTGACTGGAGCAACCCCGCCGATGTTCGCGTCGACTTTGGGAATGCCGACTTCGTGGGTGATTTCACGATCTTCAATATTGCCGGGAACAAGTACAGATTGGTGGCCCTGGTTGCTTATCAGTATCACATCGTCTATGTGCGTCATGTTCTGACGCACGATGAATACTCGAAGGGAAAGTGGAAAGTATGAGCACGGTCACACTGAACGAGCGTGAGTATCAAAGACTCTTGGGGCAGGCGCTTCCAGTGGTCATTCAAACCGAAGACGAATACGCCCGTATGCTGGCGGCCGTCAGGGAACTGATGGATAAAGGCGAGAACCAGTTGTCCGAGGAAGAGGGCCGGCTTGTTGAATTGCTTGCTGTGCTTGTCGAGGAATACGAAGACCGGGTCCATCCTTTGCCCAAGGGCGAACCTCGTAAGATGCTCGCTTCTCTTCTCGAAGAGAAAGGCATGAAACCTCGCGACCTGTGGTCCGTGCTGCCGAAGAGCCGCGTCTCGGAAATCCTCAGCGGGAAGCGGGCCATCAGCAAGGCCCAGGCCAAGAAGCTGAGCGAGTTTTTCCACGTCCCGGCGGACCTCTTCTTGTAACCCGATAGCCTGCTAAACTTAAGAGTATGAGACCGGTTGCGGTGATGGGCATCGGGAAGACGCCGTTTGGGACCTTCGCGGACCGGGACCTCCGCTCGCTGGCGGTCGAGGCCGGCGAAAAGTGCTTCCACAACTGCCACGTGGTGCCTGGTCAGATCGAGTCCTTTTACCTGGGCAATTTCGCAGGGCCATCCTTCGCCGGGCAGAATCACCTGGCGCCCTACGTTTCGACGGCGCTGGGCATCATGAACGTGCCGGCCACGCGCGTGGAGGCGGCCTGTGCGTCCAGCGGGTCGGCGTTTTTCCACGCCTGGGCGGAGGTCGCGGCCGGCATCTACGATATGGTGATGGTGGTGGGGGTCGAGAAGATGACCTCACAGACCACGGCGCGGGTCAACGAAATCCTGGCGGAGGCGGGCGACTGCTCCGGGGAAATGCGCGCCGGCAACACGTTCGCTTCCCTGTTTGCCATGATCGCGCGCCGCCACATGTACGAGTTCGGCACGAAGAAAGAGCACCTCTCCGCGGTGGCGGTGAAGAACCACGCCAACGGCGCGCTGAATCCCGATGCCCAGATGCGCAAGGTCATCACGCTGGAGCAGGCGATGCGGGGTAAGCCCATCGCCGACCCGCTGAATCTCTACGACTGCTCCTTGATCAGTGACGGCGCGGCCGCGGTGATTCTGGCGCCGCTCGAGCGCGCCCGGGAATTCACCAGGAAGCCCGTCCGCATTTTGGGAATCGCCCAGGCCTCCGACTACGTTGCGCTGGATGAGAAAGACGACATCACCACGTTCCCGGCGGTCCGCCGCGCCGCCGAGAAGGCCTACCGGATGGCCGGCGTCACGCCGCGCGAGATCCAGTTCGCCGAACTGCACGACTGCTTCACGATCGCGGAGATCATCGCCACCGAGGACCTCGGCTTTGCCGGCCGCGGCGAAGGCGGGCCGTACGCCTTCGAAGGCCACACCGCGCGGACCGGCGAGCGGCCTGTCAATACCAGCGGCGGGCTGAAAGCCAAGGGCCATCCGGTGGGTGCGACAGGGGTGGCGCAGATCTGCGACCTGGTGCTCCAGATGCGATGCGAAGCGGGCGATCGCCAGATCCCGCGCCATTCGCTGGGGCTGGCGGAGAACCTGGGTGGCTCCGGGGCCACCTGCGTGGTCAGCATTCTGGGAGACGTATGAGGACTGGGACCATCTACACCGAAACCGTTATTTACTCAGCACCCGAGGCGTTTACGAAAGACGTGCCATACCAGACGGCCATTGTCAGCCTGGATGGTGGCGGCCGTGTTACCGGCCGCATTTTGGGAGACCGCGTGGCCATCGACGACCGCGTGACGGAAGTTGCCGTGGCCCAATCCGAGGCAAGCTCCAACATGACAGGCGTCCCCTTTTTCCGGAAAGCGTAATCGAAATGAAACTCGCAGAACGAATGAGTAACATCGGAGTCGAATCGGCCTTCGATGTTCTGGTACGGGCCCGTGCGCTGGAAGCGAAGGGCCGCAGCATTGTTCACCTGGAAATCGGCGAACCGGATTTCCCCACTCCTCCCCATATCGTCGAAGCGGCCAAGAAGGCGCTGGACGAGGGCTGGACACACTATGGACCCACGCAGGGGCTCCCGGAACTGCGCGAGTCGATTGCCGCAACCATTTCGCGCACGCGCGGAATCGACGTGGGCCCGCAGCATATCTCCGTGGTGCCGGGCGGCAAGCCCATCATTTTCTTCCCGATGATCGCGCTGCTCGAGCCCGGGGACGAGGTGATTTACCCGAACCCGGGGTTCCCGATCTACGAATCGATGATTCGCTTCCTGGGGGCTCGGCCGGTGCCCATTCCGCTGGAAGAGAAGCGCGGCTTCTCGTTCGATCTCGACCGGTTCCGCGACAGCCTGACCGAGCGCACCAAAATGGTGGTTCTCAACTCGCCCCAGAACCCCACGGGTGGAGTGATTCCGCGCGAAGACCTCAAAGTCATCGCCGACCTGCTGCGCGACCGCGACGTGATGATTCTGAGCGACGAGATCTACTCGCAGATCTACTACGGCGAGCCGCCGGTGTCGATCACGAGTTTTCCGGGGATGTTGGAGAAGACCATCATCCTGGATGGCTTTTCGAAAACCTATGCCATGACCGGCTGGCGCATGGGATACGGAGTGATGCCCACCTGGCTGGTGGAGGCTGTCACCAAGTTGATGGTGAACTCGAATTCCTGCACCGCCAGCTTCACGCAGCGCGCCGGAATCGCGGCCCTGAACGGGCCCCAGGATTGCGTGCGGGAGATGGTGGCCGAGTTCCGCCGGCGCCGCGACGCGATTTGCCGGGGACTGAACGAGGTCCCGGGTTTCCGGTGCGCGATTCCGGGAGGCGCGTTTTACGCTTTTGCCAACGTGACGGGGACGGGCATCGATTCCAAGGAATTGGCCGATTTCCTGCTCAACGAAGCGGGCGTCTCCTGCCTGAACGGCGGCTGTTTCGGAGAGTATGGCGCGGGCTACGTGCGTTTCAGTTACGCCAACTCGCTCGCCAATTTGAACGAGGCCGTGGAGCGGATCAAGAAGGTAGCGGTGCGTTGGGAGCCGGCGCTGGTGGGGGGCAGGTAGCAGCCAGCCTAGGTAAAGCTAAACCGTCTCGAGAGCCGTATAGCGCGCGATGGCCGCGAAATCACGGTCGCGGTGCCAGACCGGGACCGAATTCTCAATCGCGATGGCAGCGATGAGGCAATCCGTTGAAGATCGAATTGTCA
>JAIQFL010000300.1 GCA_020073365.1 Terriglobia bacterium
GCATCCCGCTGCTCGAAACTCTCCACAAAGCATCGAATGCTGGCGGGCCTAATTCGTAGCAGCGGGATGCCCGCTCGGCTAAGTAGTAGCAAATCTTCCGAGCGGTGAAAAGCCTGGGGTACACCTCTCCTTGGTGGCGCCCAATTCCAACCCCAACCGGAAATATATAAATTGTTCTCGGATCTACTATAAGCGGGCTTCGGGCTGAAGGCCCGCGCCACGGGAAACTACTCTACTTTGTCGATGAGGCCTTGACGTAGCGCTCTGCGAACGTCAGGAAGGTCGGCCAGTTGGGCGCGTCGGTGTGTCCACCACTGTGCTGACGGAACGCGACATCGCCGTCCACGAGCGGAGTCTCTATGGGAGGGAACTCCGTAGTCCCGAGGTCCTTCTTGCCGAGCAGTTTGTAGACGGGACCGGCGGCGGCGGCGGCCATGAACATTCCCTTGGCGTCCACCCAGCCATCTCCATCGGTCTTGCCGCCGCTGATGAACACAGGGCGAGGGGCGCACATGGCAACCAACTCGTGAGCGTCCACGGGCAAATCACCCCAGTTCAGGGGACCGGAATACTTGATGAAGTTGCCGGCCATCCAATGGTATTCGCCCGACCCGGCGACGTTTTCCACGATTTCGCCCCAATCACGGCGATTGAGCTTGGCGCCGCCTTCGCCGGACGAACTGACATAGGCGATCCAGAAACGCGGGTCATAAGCCATGGCGACAATGGTTGCCTTGCCGTAGCGTGAGTGACCCTCAAGGCCGACTCGTTTGGCATCCACGGATTTGTCGGTCTCGAGGTAATCCAGGGCGCGGCTGGCGCCCCAGGCCCAGGCGCGCAACGCGCCCCAATCGTCCACCTTGCGGGGCTGGCCCTTGTTCATCAGGCCGATGATGCCGAGGGTCAGACCCCAGCCGTTGTCGGCCTGAATGCTGCCGGGGGTCAGGCTGGCATAGCCCCAACCTTTGGCTAGAACCTGTTGTTGCCAGGTGGGTCCGCCCGCACCCGGTGCGCGGCCCGGCGCACCCGGCGCGAGGGCACCAGGCCCGCCGCGCGCCGCGCCAAACGCACCAGGGCCGCGTCCGACGGGGGGCGGGGGCGCAAAGGCGTTGGGTAAGTAGGGTGGTTCGGCGGGTGGCGGTGGAGCCGCGGCGGGCGCGCCGGGGGCCCCGGGTCCGCGTCCGCCAAAGGCAAAGCCGAATTGCATGATCACCGGCACCGGACCCGTCGCGTTGGCCGGGGTGGTCAATGTCAACTGGATCTTCACCGCGATCATCGGGTAGGACGAATTGTCAACCGTGCCCACCAATTGCTTGGTGATGATCGGGACGTCGCCATTCGTTCCGTTGGTTGTGCTGGTCACCTCCCATGTCACTTTGGGAGTGACTTTGGGGACGCGGCCATAGACTTCCCGGTCGAAATCCTCTACGATCTCCGGGCGGCGCTTACTCCACCAATCCGCGGCCTTGGTTACCTTCTTTCCGTTCTTCAAGACCAGCGGGTCCGGCAGGTTGGGATACGGATTGGCCTTCGACTCATCGTAGTTCGCATAATATGGCGACTCCTTGTTGTTACCGTCCCTTCCCCGCCGGACTTCGGTTATGTGCAAAAGATCCATCAGCCTCTGATGATCGTCCTGGGGACTGAGTTTGACGGGCTCAGGCAGACTGCCTGGAGTCCGCGACTGTTGGGCTGTAGCCACCGTGGGGTTGGCCACCAGGGCGAGCAAAGCCAGGCTAAGTAACCATCGATTCGATCGCGGTGTGAGCACTAGTAGTTCCTCCTCGGCTTCCATCTAAATCGTTGGACTGCGTTTGTAGAGTCCTCTTGCTGGGAGCCAGCGAGACGAGCCTGCGACTGTCCTATGGGTTGGCGCGGCGTTGCGAAAGCTCTCGGGGGGACCGAGATAGCTGGGCTTCACGCCGCCCAGGTTTACCACCAGCTTCTGCAACACGACGGCGGGGTCTACCATCCAGAACTTCAGGGTGTGATAGCCGGGCTCCGACAGGGTGTGAGTAGATTTCGCCTTGCGAACCGCGTCTTTCACGGAGGTCTCCCAGTCGCGCTGCGAATTCTGCGCGAGGGCATCGACGATCTGGGGCGGTTCTGCGTCAAAAGAGATGGCGTATCGAAGACCGCGGCCGGGCGCGAAGTTCAACGTCGGAGAGAGAATCGCCTCCACTTCCACGTTTCCGGAATCGAATAGATACATCTTGTATTCCAGGCAGGGAGAGCCGGCGGGCGGGGTTACGCTCTGCGCGGTCACGGGGAAGATCGTCATGGCTGACAGAGTCCGCCCCAAGTCGCCAATCTTCTCCCAGCGCAGGGGGCCTGCGGCGGCCTTCTTGGTATAGTGCTCCGCTTCCACTGATACGTAGCCATCGGCTTCGACAAAGCCGTCCAGAGAGGCTCGCGTAGGGACTCGCGGGTTAAACGCCGTGAGCTTGACGGCGACTTCGCCGGCACCCGGCCGGGCGATGCGGACGGATCCGGCGCCAGCGCCGGCTGGTGCTTTGGTCCAGTCGACGCTGACCCAAATCCGCTGTTCCTTTTCGACGGTCCCGTGCGCGGTGCTCAGGACGATCCAGGGAGCGCTGGCGGTGGCCGAAAACTCGAAGGGCGCTTGCCCTTTGTTGAACACGTCCACGTAGCGGCGCGGCTGGTTGAAGGCGTCGAATGGCGGCAGGGTCGGATCTCCCTGGGCGCCCGGCCAGGCTGACGCAGAGCCCTCGATGGCGACACCCATTTCCGCCATGGCGGGTAGATCGAGATCCTTGACGGCGGGCATGGTGTTGCGGGGAGGCTCCTGCCAATAGGTGTAGCCAATGTGGGTCTGGTCCATCATGTGGTTCCACTTGCCGTTCGCCATGGTGTGGTTATAGTAGGCCGATAAATCCGCGTCGGCCTGAAACAGGGCGCGCGTCTGGGCAGCCAGGTCGTTGGCGGAGGCACGGCCCTGGCTGGCATACAGGCGGTTTTTCCCGGCGGTGACGTACAACTCGGTCACTTGAGCGGACGCCTTGGTGGGATGGAGCACCAGCTCGAAGAAAGCGTCGCGGGCATTCTCGGGGAGGGCGCGAGAGGTTAGTTCGGCCTTGGCTGTGATCGCTTTGAAATCGGCCACCACCCGGTCGGCCTCCTGATAGTCGGTGAGACTGAAGGTGGCGGGGTCGAGGAGCTCCGGCTTGCGCCGTCCATTGAACTTGGTGTAGTGGGAAACGATATCGGCAATTTCGGACGCATGCGTCCTGCCGAATTCCCGTTCCGCCCACAGCCTGGTGAATTCCGCGATGTTTTCTCGCGACCATCGCTCGGGGTCGCGAGCGATATCGAGGAAGAACTCGATGGGGAATTCCATGGGCTTGAGGTCGCCGACATTCACGATCCACATGCGGTCAGCGCCGTACTGCCTGGCCAGGTTCATCTGCTCCCAGACCTTGGCAATGGGGTTGGTGTTCAGCCACTTGTAATTGCGCGGCCCGCCGACGTAGTCGAAATGGTAGTAGATTCCGGCGCCCCCAGACCGCTTGCGCTCGTCGGCGGTGGGCAGGCGGCGGATGTTGCCCCAATTGTCGTCGCACCAGAGTAGCGTCACGTCGTCGGGAACGCGCATGCCCCTCTCGTAGTATCCCTGCACTTCTTTATAGAGCGCCCAAGCTTGTGGCACGGCCGCCAGGTTCGGGTTCACCTGCCCGGCGATGATTTTGCGCTGGTCGGCGACGATATTTTCGAGCAGCGCGACGTTGGCTTCCATGGAGGTTCCGGCCATCGGCATATCACCGTCGCCGCGCATGGCGAGAGTGATGATGCTCTCGTAGTCCTTGTTGCGCCGGACGCCTTCGGTCCAGAAGTCGCGAAGGAAGTCCGCGTTCTTGGAGTAGTCCCAAGGGCCCTTGCCGTGGCGCTTCCACTCCTGCTGTGCCCGCAGCATCGGTTCGTGGTGCGAAGTGCCCATGACGATGCCGTATTCGTCGGCGAGCTTGGGGTTGAGGGGATCGTCCTCGTTGAAGGCATTGCCCCACATCGCGGGCCAGAGATAGTTGCCTTTCAAGCGGAGAATCAGCTCGAACACCTTCTCGTAGAACTGGTGGTTGAGGGTTCCGAACTTCTCCCTCGCCCATCCACTGAGGGCCGGGGCTTCGTCGTTCAGGAAGATGCCGCGGTATTTGACCGCGGGCTCTCGCTCGACGTACTTGCCGGGTTTCACGAAGAGGGCATCCTTATGCGCGACCGGAACGTCGGCCCACCAATACCACGGCGACACTCCGATCTGTTCGGAGAGGTCATAGATGCCATAGATCGTTCCGCGCTTGTCGCTGCCGGCAATGATGAGCGCGCTGGCGACGCCGGCGATGGGGTTCGCAACCACCTGGATCACGAACGATTCCCACTTGCCGGCGACCTGGGTAGCGTCGATCTTGCCTTCGCGAATCAAGCGGTCGATCAGCGGGCTTTTTCCGATGGTGCCGGCGATGATGACGTTCGCGCCGAGACCTTTTTCGTCATGCACGATCGCCGGTGTGGAACCCGTGACGCGCGCGATGTCCGCCTGGAGGTCGTTGACGGCGCGAAGGACACCGGGCCAATCGTTGGCATCCACGTAGAGGGGAGCGGCTAGCCTGGATTGCACGATGTGGAACGCGCCCGGCATGGAGACTTCCCGGACGTATCGAGGCTGCCCCAGGGCGGCGCCGTTGCGCACGGAAAAACAGAGGCAGATGGCCGCGAGCAGGAGTGGGGCGGCACGGCGGCACGTGTGGCGGGAGAAACGGAAGCTCCTTGAAAACATATAGTTTCGGACTCCAACTATATTTGAATTCACGGGGGAAGGCAAGGCGGCTAGAATCGAGCGACAGACATCACGTCGAAGGAGCAGGGGGCGCGCGGGGCCGATTCGGTCATCTGGCGGCGGCATGCTTCCGCAGGATTTCGGCGATCTCTGCGTGTCCGCGCCGCTCGGCCCATGCCAGAGGCGTCGCCCATGGCGGGTCATCGGGGAGATTGGTGGGTGCGCCGCGGGCGAGCAGAAACTCCACCATCTCCGGCATGTTCGTCCGGGCCGCCCATGCGACCGGTGTCGAACGGTACTCCTCGTCTCTGGGTGAGATCGAGGCGCCCGCGTCCAGCAGGATCCGCGCGCGCTCGATTGCGTCTAGTGTTTGGCCGCGCGTGCCACCAGAGCATAGATCATGCAGAAAGGTCCGCCGCTGCCAGGTCGGCAAGTCCGGATTCATCCCGCTCGCGAGGAGGATACGGAGCATCTCGGTGTTTTCGAGGAGGTAGCTGTGGCACCCGGTTACCACCGGCGGCACGCGGATGCCGGCGTCCAGCAGGCGCAACAGCAGATTCTGCTTCCCTCGTGTGCATACGGCCGTGAATACCCCGCCGCAGCCGAGCTCCGCCGAACTTGGATCTTCCGTCACGCGCCGCATGACTTCGTCGTCCTCATCCAGCCAGACCAGGTCATACGGATCGAGCGTGCCTCCTCGCGCCAAGAGCAGCGCCCGCAGTTCCGGAGTTCTCGCTGCGTAGACGGCATTGCCCGCCGAGTCCACATGGCCGTTGGGATCGGCGCCGTGCGTGAGCAGCAACTCCACCAGCTCGCGGTCACCAGCGCGCGCGGCGGCATGCAGGGAAGCGCCCCGGAGGGCGTCGGATTCGGGCCAATTGGGATCGGCGCCGCGTTCCAGCAGCAGACGTGCGATCTGGCGGTGGCCGAATTTGACCGCAGCGGATAGTGGGCGTTTTCCATTCGGACGCACTTCGCGCAGACAGGCGGGGTTCTGGTCAAGAAGTGCCGTGACCCGATCCAGGTCCCCGAGTGCGGCGGCAATCGTCAAATCACAGGTAGCACCACGTGACAGCAACAGCCGGGCGGTCTGGAAATCGCTCCTCGCCGGCGCAAACGGTCTCCGGCTCCAAACTGCAAGGTCGAGGGCTTGCGAGCCTGTGCCATCGGTAGCCTCAATGTCGGCGCCACGATCAAGTAATAGCGCAATTACCTCGTGTGCCGAGCCCTTCACCGCCCGATGCAGCGGCGTCCTCCCGCCGGCATCGCGACGGCTCAGGAGTGTTGCATCTCCCTTGAGCAGGTCGCGAACGCTCTGGACATCATCGCGCTCTGCGGCCATATGGATCGGATGATCCTCTGCCGGCGCAACTGGCCTGCGGCGCCCGCGGACCTCATCGAGAAGCAGAGCGATCTCTTCATAACTCCGGTCCCTGGCGATTTCGATCAGGCCGTCGAGGTCACAGCCGTTCCATTCCGCTTCTGCTGCGCCCGCGTCGAGCAGAATCCGCACGGCTTCGGCATGCCCTTCTCGTACGGCGAAGTGGATAGGCGGCGCGTAGAAGTATTCAGCACGGCTCAGGTTCCGATCACGTTCCATCAGGCGTTGAAGCGTGACCGTGTCACCGGCCGCGGAGGCGGTGATCGTGTCCCAGACATCCCGCCCCAAGTCGGACTCCATTTCCGGCGGTTTGATCATGCCCCCGCTCAGGTAGGCTTTGAGCCTGGGCCAGCTATGGAATCCATACGCCCTGGCGAGCACAAGTTGAGCATCGTGCAAGGCGAATTTCTGTGGGTCAGCGCCAGGATATCGCGCGGCGGCTTCTGACACGGCGTCTGGTTCGCCGGCACGAACTGCGTAAAGCAACTCCTTCGCCTGACGTTTGAGTTGATCGAGATCCGGGTGCTTGGGGAGCACGCGGGTAGGGAGAGATTTCTTCACAATGATCTCCTTTCCTGGCTGTCCGTATACGGATCAGACTGCTGCGCCCGGTGTCCGCGCTCTCGGGCAGAAAAGAGTTCATCAAAACCGACTGCTGAAACTGCAAACGTTCAGGGGGACTCAGTCCTTCCCGCGGACACGGCGGCGCCCTGAATGCGCCGATTCACATATTACCATCTCACCCGACAGGACTTGTGATCCTTATCCCCGATAAGGGATAGGCCGCTCGTAAGATGGTCTTGAAAATCGAGGTGATCCGTGGCGATAGCGCAGTAGGGTCGGAGTTTACCGGCCAACGATTAACGGCGGTTGGCGCGTCATGCAGGAGTTGGTCGCAGCACGCGCCCTTCTGGGGATTCCGGTGAAGCCGAACGCTCGTTCCGGAGGGAAGCCGAACGGCATTCCAGGATGATCCCGAACACCATCGGAGCGTAGCGACTGCCTTGACGCCCTGCCTTTATATACCTTGACAAGCATATGCTCTGTAGAGTATATCAGAAGAGTGGAATCCGTGTTCGAAGTGATTGCGGAGCCGAACCGCCGCGCGATATTGAGCCTCCTGGTCTCGTCACAACAGTCGGTTGGAGAGATCGAGCGTCAGCTTCGTATGACGCAGCCGACCGTGTCAAAGCACCTGCGAGTGCTGCGCGAGGCCGGTTTCGTGGAATCCACGGTGGACGCACAGCGCCGTCTCTATCGACTGAAACCTGAACCACTTCAGGAGGTGGATGCCTGGCTGGCTCCGTTCCGCCGGTTTTGGTCGGCTCACGTAGATGCTCTCGAACGCCACCTCGACCACATGGATCAATCAACACCAACGAAAAGGAAGACAAGGAGAAGATAGATGACCGAACGCGAACAGTACACACCGGGTCCGGCCAGCGGGGCGCAGGTACGAAAGGACGGAGAGAAGTGGACGCTCATTCTCGTCAGAGAACTGCGCCACTCGCCGGAAAAAGTCTGGCAGGCGCTTACTGACCCGGCGCATCTGCACGAGTGGGCTCCCTTTGAAGCCGATGGGAACTTGGGTACAGTTGGAACGGTGAAGCTCACCTGGGTGGGAACGGCCACGCCGCTGGAAACAAGAGTGACGCGAGCCGACGCTACCAAGGTGCTTGAGTACAACGATACCCGGTGGGAACTCGAAGCCTTCGGTGGCGGCACGCGCCTGACGCTGTGGCACAAAATCGATCGCCGCTTCATCTCAATGGGTGCTGCCGGTTGGCACATTGCTTTTGATGTTCTGGATCGCCTACTCAGCGGAACTCCCATCGCCCGCATCGCTGGTGGAGAGGCGATGAAGTTCGGCGGCTGGCAGCGGCTGAACGCGGAGTACGCCAAGCTGTTCGGCGTTGAGACCCCCGGTTGGCCGCCCAACGCCCCGAAGCGTGAAGCGTAGGAGGAAGAACCCCATGGAATCGACCTCGCAGAAGCCGGCTCTCGTCGCCGCCAAGACCAGCCCCAAAGCCAGGATCATCGTCTATTGGATCGTCACCGCGCTCTTCTGCCTGCAGATGAGCTTCACCGCCTACTACGAGCTACTGCGCCTGCCGGAGGCGGCGCAGGCGTTCGCCCGCCTCGGTTTCGCCGCCGACTACTTCCGCGTGGAGCTCTCGTGGGCCAAGCTCATCGGGGTGGTGCTGCTGCTGGCGCCGGTGCCGGTGCGGCTCAAGGAGTGGGCCTACGCCGGCTTCGCCATCAACCTCGCCTCGGCGCTCATCGCCCACCTCTCGGTGGGCGATGGCCCGCAGGCGTGGGGCCCGTCGGCGGCCACCAGTGTGCTCTGGGGGCTCTCGTACTTGTTCTGGCGCCGCCTGCCGGCCACGCCGGCGAGCGCCTGACCGCGCACCGCCGGCGGTTCAGGTCGTAGAGTGCGAGACGGCGAGGTTGGCGATGCTGAGCCCTTTGAGTCGAGAGGCCGGCGTGGGGATCTTGTTCCCTAAGGCCACCCACTGCGAGAAGTCGCTCAGTACGCCAGGCGCCCAGGATGACAAGTTGTTCGCGCCCGCATTGCGCACGGCCTCGAGGAGCGAGGCCATGTCGGCGACGTCGTAGGCGTTGCCCGCCGCCGCCTTACCGTTGAGGCGGATTTGACGTAACGCACCTGCGCAGACGTTCGGAAAGGCGGGCGAGCGACCGCACGCGGTTGCCACCATCTTTCCGAACTGCTATCGAACCAGAAAAGGCTTCCACTCGCGGAAGGGTGCAGGTTACGCTGAGCGCAGCTAAAATAGGTTCGAGAGTTGGAGCTGTACATGAAAAGACCCGTCCCGGTGAAATCAGCCTCTGCATTAATCGACGAGAAGATCAAGGAACTTGGGGACTGGCGCGGGAAGACGCTCGCGAAAGTGCGCGAAATCGTACACGAGGCGGATCCTGAGATCGTCGAAGAGTGGAAGTGGATGGGGACTCCCATCTGGTCCCACGGCGGCATTGTCTGCACGGGAGAGACGTACAAGAACGTCGTCAAGATGACATTTGCCAGGGGAGCTGCGTTGAAGGACCCTTCAGGTCTATTCAACTCCAGCCTCGACGGGAATGTCAGGCGCGCCATCGACATCCACGAAGGCGACAAGGTCCATGAGGCGGCCTTGAAGGATCTCATCCGTGCTGCAGTGGCGCTCAATCTCATGGTCAAGAGCAAGCCCAAGCCCCGGCGAGCGAGCAGCAAGCGGGCCGAATAGCTTCATTCCGGCCATATCTCCTCCCATAGGGGAAGAGCTTCGGCACCTGCCTCATACGCCAAGCAGTTCGGCGTCGAGGCCCCGAGATGCCGCCGAAGGGCGCTCGGTCTCGATCGCGGAGGAGACTGCCATGTCTATGGAACGTCCCTATGGCGGTCAGCTGGGATGACCCAATCGATCTGGATCGGTTCCTCGATGGCGATTTGTGATCGGCTATCTGCTGGATACGAGTGTCGCATCGATCGCCCTGACAGAGCCTGAACACCTTGGGGCCGATATCCCTGGGGCCGATATCCCCTAAAACGCTTGGCCGATGCTGAAGAACAAACGGCCCGCGGGCTCTCCCATTCGCCGGTCGAGGGCGAAGCCGTAGTCCAGGCGCAGCAGCAACCAGGGAGTCCGCACGCGCAGGCCGAGCCCGGCCGCTTTGCGCAAATCCGTGGGGCTGAAGTCGGACAACTTGGCATACACGTTGCCCACATCCACAAAACCGGTGCCGTCCAGAACGCTGATCAACGGGAACCGGAGCTCGTTGTTGAGCACCAGCATGCCCACGCCGCCCAGTTCGGTTCCGGTGAAGGTCGCAGGCCCCACCGAATTCTGCGCGAAGCCGCGGATGGTGGTGCCGCCGCCCGCAAAGAACCGCTCGCTCACTGGCACCTCTTGCCCGCCCAAGCCGCCCGCCAATCCGACGCGAACCGCCGTGGCATAGACCAGCCGCGGCCGTACTACCTTGTTCGTGAACAACTCCACGCGCGGCTTCTGCAACGGGAAGTAGCGGAAGTACTGTCCGAAGTACTTTACAAACCGAACCTGGGAGCCCAGCGTCTCGGGCGAGAACTGGAAGGCGTGCGAGAGGAAACTTCCCGTGGTGGCGTCCAGAATGTCGTCGCGCGTGTCGCGCGAAAATGTGGAGGTCAGCGACGCCAGACGCAGCCGCACATTGAAGATCGGGTCGGGACCCGTGTCGTAGGTGTGGCTCTGTTCAATCTTGTACCCGTAGTTCAGCAGGATCTTGCGGCCCAGCGACACCTCCTGCTGGAGCGAAAAGCCCACGCGGTCCACGTTGAAGCCCGAGGTCAGCGGGGTTTCCGGATTGATCTCACGCCGTACGTAGGGGCTGGCAATCATCTTCAGCGGGAAGCGCCCCAACAGCGGCTGGCTGAAATTGATGCGGGCCTCCTGTAATTGTGCGTCGTAGCGTCCGCGGAATCCCAGCACCCGGGCGCTTCCCAGAGAGTTCCGGTTCGAAAGATCGATGATGCCGCCGGGCCCGCGCTCGGTGTCGTAGAATGCGCCGTACCGCACGTCGAAGGGCTGAACCTCCTCCACTCGAACCCGCAGCCGAACAGCCTTCGCGCCGGCCGGAGCCACGGGCTTGGCCTGCGGTGCAGGATCTTCTCGCGTGATCTCCACCACCGCAAATGCGCCGGTGTTGTATAACTTCCTCCGCGAGTTGCCGATCTTTAGCAGGTTGACCGGGTCGCCGGGTTGGATCTCCAGTTGCGAGCGAATCAGCTTCTCGCTGACGTCCCGATTGCCCTCCACGATCACGTCTTCAACCACGCTCCTGGCATTCTCGGTAAGCTGAAACTTCAAATTCACCAGCGCCCCATCGGGAACCCGCTCGATCTCCGCTTCGGCCTCCACTTCGTTGTAGCCGTGCACCCAGTAGGCCTCGCGCAGCCGCTGGAGGGCGTTCTCGCGAAGCGAGGGGCGATAGCCTTCGCCGCGCGGCAGGGGCGCGGCCTCCGCCAGCTCCGCGGCAGTCAATGCAGTGTTTCCCACGAATCGCGCTTCACCTACCCGATAGAGCGGACCCTCTTTCACAGGAAAGACTACCTTGCCGGCACGCGTCTCCGGGTTCAGCTCATAGCGCGGCGGATTCACGGCGGCATCCAGAAAGCCCATCTCGTGGTAGTACCCGGTCAGCAGCTCGGCAACCTGCGAGGGCTTGGTGTAGACCTCCGTCGCGAGCTTCTGGCTTTCGATGGCGTCGCGCAGTTGTTTGGGGTTCAGCCCGCCGGCGCCCTCGAACACCCACTCCACATTCTCGAATTTCGGCCCCATCTGGATATCGAACAGCACCCGCTTCCGGTCCGGATCGGGCGCCGAGATCCGGGGCTTTACCTGGGGCGTGAGATGCTTGTCACTCACCAGCCAGGCGCGTAAGACACCGGTGGCATCCTCCAACCGCTGGGTATCGAAAACACCGCTGTACCATACGCGCCTCAGTTCCTTTTCTACGCTGCTCGGAACGGACGCGCCTTCAAAAACGAAGTCTACCTTCACCCCCGGGTCGATCTTCAGGTTCAGATTGACCACGCCATCCTTCTGCTCCCGCTTCAGCCGGACACTGGACTCCAGCAGGCCCTCTTTGGTATACAGGCCGGTCACGCGGTCCAGTCCTCGCCGCAGCTTAAAGAAGTCGTACGTGTCTCCCGGCTTGACCTTCAGTTTGTTCTGAATCGTCTCTTCGTTGAAGTAGCGCTCGCCCGAAATGGTGAGGAGTCCGACTTTGCGGACCTCGCGCTTCGCGCGCGTCGCCCGGGCAAGTCCACCGAAGCGCAGATCGTGGCGGAAGTCGAAGCGGTAGCTGCCGTCCGACTGCCGCACTCCTCGAGTGACGAAACGCTTCGTCAAGTCGTACTCGGCAATGTAGATCTGGTCGGAGCTGTCCACCAGGTCCATCGAGTAGACTACGTTTAGCTGGCGTGTGATGTCCTGGCCCACAGTCAGACGGGCGCCCGGGCTGGTCTCGGCTGCGATCAGGTTGGGTTCCACGCGCACTCGGCTCAAGCCGGTCGCCTTTTCCAGTTGATGCCCGATGGAAGCCCCCACGCGGCCTGTCAGATATGAGAGCATCTGGGTCTGCGCGACCTGAAACTCCTGCCCGCGAATTTCATCCAGCGTTTTGCCGGTCACCAGAATCGCCATAATGTCCGGCTCCGGCAGCACCGGGTTGGAAGTGAGCTCCGTTTTCGTCTCACCCGGCGAACCCGAGATCCGCAAGGTGATGTCGTAGTTGGACGCCGTGGTAGTTGCCTCGATATCCAGGGTCGGTTCGATGCGGCGCTCGCTGGTAAACGTGATGATGCCGCGGCTCACCTGGTAGCGCCTCTCCTGCAGGGTCAGCTCGCTGCCATCCTCTATGATCAGTCGCCCGGCCAGGCCCGGCTCGTACGGGCTGCCCAGCACCACCAGTTGCGCCGAGATTTCGGCCTTGGCCAGGTTGTTCTGGACCACGATGGGATCTTGCGTGACCACGCTCACATTGAGGCGCACGGAATCGAGCAGCGGGTTGCGTTGTTCCGTCAGATCCAGGCTGCGCGGGGCTGTGGCGGCCGCCAGGATGCCTTTGTCGAAGTTCAGATCGTCGGTGAATCCGCCCTCTTTCACCAGCACCGAGCCGCGCAGCGCCAGACGATCCTCCAGGCTCTTCAACTGCAGCCGCACATCGGACACCGTCTTCAGGCCGGTGGGAAAATCCAGGTACAGGTCGTCAGCCTGAATCGAGAGGTCGGCATCCTGCAGATTGCCATCGGCGTATGACACCGAACCGCGTCCGCCGAGCGTGCCGCCGTTCACCTGGCCTTCCAGCTTCGAAAGTGTGGCGCGGGAGCCTTCCAGGTCCACCCGCAGGTTCAAACCTTCGACGCCCACCCGAGGCTCCTGGATCGAAAACTGGCCGTCGGCCACCTGCACGTATCCCTTCGCCTGCGGCTGGTTCGCGGGACCCGTCAGCGCCGCGTGAACTTCAGTGGCTCCACGCGCGCGCAGGCCCTCGGAAAACGCCGCTGCCAGCGAGGCATCCAGGATGCCGTCCAGGTGCAGGTCGAGCGCCTGCTGCCCGGCTACTTCGGCTGTGCCGGAAAGTTCCAGTTCCGTTGCCGGCCCGGTCAATTGGAAATGCCGCACGCGCGCCACACCGTTCTCAAGCGCGATTTCCGAAGTGCCTTTCTGCGCCATCGCGTACGTGTCGAAGCCGGCCTCGAGCTCCGCGAATGTCAGGGTGGCCTTCACCGCCGCAAGTTCGGGCCGGGTGGCCTCCGCGTCGATCCGCGCGCTGAGCAACCCGCTGACCGTTTTCGGCACGCCTTGGATGGCCGCGAGATTCACGCCCTTGAGCTCCGCCGTCAGCCTGGCCGGCCCTTGTCGGCGCGGCAATTCCACGGGAAGGCCGGCGGGCAGGAGAGCGAACGGGACGGTACCGGAAGCCTGGAAGGACGCCTCATTCCACTTCGCCGAAGCGCTTTCGATCTCGAGAGCCCCATCGCGGGTTTGGGCAAGCAGAGTCGTGGTAGGGCATGCTTTAGCTTGCCCTGGATCTAAGCCTGGCAAGCTAAAGCATGCCCCACCATCCGCCGCAATCGTCAATGTCGGATCCAATCGTCGCAGCGTCCCGCGAATCGCTCCCTCAATCGACGCCGTGCCCTGCAACTGCATCCTCGTGCTCGCCGGTAGAAAGTGCGCCAGCCCCGCCAGGTTCAACCCCGCTTTCAATTGAACCGCCCCGTCGCCAGCCGAAGCTTCGAGCGGCAGCGATCCGCTTGCCTCCACGCGCGAATCGGCGGCCAGAATCGTGGCCTTGTCGATGGTCAGCGT
>JAIQFL010000301.1 GCA_020073365.1 Terriglobia bacterium
ACCAGTAGGTGTGCTCCTTGCCGTCCTTGCTCCGATGATTCGGGCGCAAAAACATTCTCGCCTGATCGTGTCATAAAGACAGATCGCGGGACAAGAGGTCAGGTCTACACTACATTGCGATTTTGCGAACTCCCGATGGCAGCCATGGAATTTAGACTCCGTGCAGGCCCCAAAATAGCTTAAACGACAAATGTCGTGACGAACTTGGGCTAGACGTATGCGGTGCTACTGCCTGCCTGTGGCCGGCTTGATGCTCAACGATTGCCTGGCCAGATCGTGCGTGGGAAAGCGCTTCCGCAAATCCTTGAAAGTGTCGTTCGCTTCGGTCGTTCGACCCAGCAGGATCAGGGCCTTGCCCTTGTAGAAAAGGGCCTCCGGAACCTTCTTGGCATCCGGGTAGTTCTGCACCATGCCGTCGAAATCCTTCACCGCGCTCTCCAGGTCATTCTGCGATTGGTGAATCCAACCGATGTAGTACTGCGCGTCGGAGGCCAACGCTGTGTCCCCGTACCACTTCATGTACTCGGCGAACTCCTGCAGGGCCAGATCGAGCTTGCCACTTCTGCGGTCCCGGTCGGCGTTCTCGAAGAGGTCGCTGGCGGGCAGCGACGGCTTTTCGACGGACGCCGGAGGTGGCGTTGCCGGGGTCTGGATCACCTTCACCGCGTTGTTGAGGTCGGCAATCTGCGTCTGCAATCTGGTCATCAGGCTGGCGAGATCCGTCACGGCCTGCTGCATCGTGCCGACTCCGGTGGATACCTGGTCCAGGCGAGTTCCCATGGCGATCATGGGTGGGACCAGCTTATTCTCCTGGTCTCGCAGAATCTGCTCCAGGCTGCGCTGGACCGCGGCCACTGCGGAGTTGGCCCTATTGGCCGCCTCGGAGGAACTCTGCACCTGAACCTGCAAGGCCGAGAGCTTGTCATTGACCGTGAGCTGCAAAGATTTCACAAGGTCCTGCAACTGGGCCACGTCGCGCTGCAATTCCTGCATTTCCCGGTTCGCGGCGGCGGCCCAGAGGGGCACGGCCGCGACCAAAATCAACACCGAAAGGCGTCGGAACATGGGCAACTCTCCTAGCGGCGCGGGATCACCCGTCTCCGCACGACCATCTCATATCTGTCAGTATCCTACTGCTTTGCGGCAGGTATGCGCACGGGGCGGGAGCGGCATTAGATCGGGGGGTTGGATGCGTCATACAGCAGTGTTTTTGATGCCGTTAGGACTTCCCTCCGCTTCTAACGGCGCAAAACCGGGCGCGATTCGATCCGTCTCCTGCACGCGTTGTGCCAGCGCGGCGGCGAGCGCCATGAAAACACCTCCGCACACCACCGCCGCCAGGCGGTTGTTGCCCAACACATGGTTCATGACCCAACCGAAGCCCAGCGAAGCCACGATCTCCGGCGTCACGATGAAGAAGTTGAAAATGCCCATGTAGATCCCAACTTTGTCAGGCGGCAGCGAGCCGGCCAGCATGGCATAGGGCATGGAGAGCGTGCTGGCCCAGGCGATGCCGATGCCGGTCATGGAGAGCAGCAGCAGGTATTTGTTGTGGATCACGGCCACGGAGAGCAGTCCCAGCGCTCCCGCGAGCAGACACAGCCCGTGCGTGCGCCGCCGGCCCAGCGCGCGGGCCAGGGGTGGGAGCGCGAAGGAGAACACGAAACACACCGCCGAGTACATGCCGAAGCAGAAGCCGGCCCACTGGATGCCCTTGCCATAGAGTGGAGACTGCGGGTCGGGCGCGCCCATCACGTTATGAGCCACCGCCACTGGAAAGTACAGCCACATGCAGAACAGCCCCAGCCAGGTGGCAATCTGGACCGGCGCCAGTTGCCGCATGGTGCGTGGCATGGCGCCAATGCTGGCGAAGATTTCGCGCGCGCCCTTGGCGATGCCTCCGCCCTTGGGCTCCATCTTCTCCGGCGGATATTCGCGTGTGGTCGTCACGGTCCACAGCACGGCGGCCAGGAACACCACGGACCCCAGATAGAAGGAAAGCCGAACGGTCGTGGGGATGGAGTGCGCCGCGCTAGTGGCGCCCGATACGTGGAAGATGCCATCCAGAATCCCCGGCAGCGCCGAGGCGATCACCGCGCCGAGGCCGATGAACAGGCTCTGCATGGCGAAGCCCTGGGTGCGTTGCGATTCGGGCAGCAGGTCGGCGACAAACGCGCGGAACGGCTCCATGCTGATATTGATGGAGGCATCCAGCATCCACAACAAACCGGCAGCCATCCAAAGCGCGCTCGAATTCGGCATCAGGATGAGCCCCAGCGAGCTGAGGATGGCTCCGAAAAGGAAGTATGGCCGGCGCCGTCCGAGGCGGCCCCACGTGTGGTCGCTCAAATGGCCGATGATGGGCTGGACAATCAACCCGGTCAGCGGTGCTGCCAGCCACAGAATGGGGATCTGGTCGGGTTTGGCCCCCAGGTATTCGTAAATGGCGCTCATGTTGGCCATTTGCAATGCCCAGCCGAACTGGATTCCGAAGAATCCCAGGTTCATATTCCAGATCTGAGCGAATCGGAGCGGAGGTTTTTCCATAAGGTGGACGGGAGCCGTGTCCGACAATGGCTCGCTCCCGTGCCGTCTGACACATTGTAGTGTTTTTCACCACTGGCCGGGTTGTTTTTTGGGGTATCCTGACGGAAGTGTAGGGGAGTAGCAGAACCACCACAAGTTCCTCGGGGTATGACACCGTTACAGTTGCACCTGATGTGGAATCAAGATGCTGTGATCGATCTCCGCGCCCTTCTACCAGGGAGGCGCCGATGATGGCGAAGGGCGAGCGCACAGATGCACATGACGCGTCCAGCGTCAAGGAAGAACTGCGCCGACTGATCGAGAGTCCGGGACTTCAGCAAGCCGAATCGCTCCGGTTGCTTCTCAGCTACCTGGTGGAGCACTCCCTGGAGCATCCCCAGGAGCACGTGAAGGAGTACCAGATCGCGGTCGACGTGTTCCGGCGGCCCGAGTCATTCGATCCGCGCCTGGACTCGACGGTTCGGGTTCAGACCAGCCGCCTGCGCAACAAGCTGATCGAGTACTATGCGACCACGGGGGTTCACGACCCGCTGGTAATCGAGATCCCCCGCGGCGCTTACTCGGCTATTTTTCAAGCTCGCACGCCGACAGCCACTGTGACGCCGAACACCATCGTTCCGCTTCCGGAGGTGATGGAGCGCACAATTCCTGGGGTTGAGGGCCGTCACTGGCTGCCGTCCGCAGGTATGGTTGCCGCCCTCGCGGTGGGTCTGGCCGCGGGGTTGCTGCTCTCCAACTTTCAGCCTACGCGTGCGACGGCTGAGGCTGGTCGCGATCGGCCGGACCTGCGCGCCTTCTGGAACACGGTATTGAAAAGCCCCGAGGCGCCACTCCTCATCTTCAGCAATGCGGAGTTCAAGGGCAGGCCGGAAACGGGGCTCCGCTACTTCGATGCCAAGACGGATTCGCGGGAGCATATTAACGATCTGTACACAGGCGTCGGCGAGGTTTTGGCGATCGGAGAGCTTTCGAGGGTCTTCCGCGCGCTGAATCGCGATTTGGTTGTGAAGCGAAGCGGGCTGCTAGGTTGGGACGACACGCGCAATCGCGATCTCATCTTCGTGGGTTCGCCGACCGAAAACCTGTCGCTGCGCGATCTGCCGCTGTCTCAGGAGTTTGTTTTCCGCTCCATGGAGGCGGGCGAACGGCGTCCGGGAGATCTGGCGATCGTTAATGAACATCCACACGCGGGAGAGCCCGAGTTCTTCCTGGCGTCGCCCGCCCTGCCCCTAAGCGAAGACTACGCCGTGGTGACCCTGCTGCCCGGACTGCACGCCGGGCAAAATCTGCTTCTGCTGGCGGGAACCACCACGCTCGGCACCCAGGCGGCCGCCGAGTTCGTCTGTCAAAACGAGAGTCTCGGTGTCATTCGCAAGCGTCTCGGGGTTGCCGCGGGAGGGGCCACTCCGCCCTTCAGCGCCGTGATTCACGTCCGGATAGCGAGAGGGGTCCCCGTGGAGAGCACCGTCGCCGCGATTCACTCCAAGTAGGACGAACCTCCCGCGCCAAGAAACTTGGTGAGAGGCAGCGCTCTCCGGCCAGGGCACCCCGCGCAAAAAGCGGCGCCTTGGGACAGCGAGCACTGTCACCATATTTGGCCTTCCGAGGTGTCCAGCCTGGGTCAGGGCTAACCCGCTTCGACGGTGTCCAGAATCTGGCCACCGCCAGCGCAAGTTTCCGCCAGACGCCGGCTTCGGATTCGAGTTGCTTCCTCCCGGCTTTGGTTAGCTCATAGTACTTGGCGCGGCGATTGTTCTCCGAGGCGCCCCACCGGGCGGAGATCCATCCGCGCCGCTCGAGGCGGTGCAGTGCCGGGTAGAGCGAGCCCTGCTGCACGCACAGCACGTCGCTCGAGATCTGCTGGATCCGCTCGGAGATCGCCCAGCCGTGCTGCGGCGAGAGCGCCACAGTCTTCAGAATCAGCAGATCCAGCGTGCCCTGCGGAAGATCGATGCGTTGGTTGTCCATCTGCTTCCCTAATACTTCTACAGGGATTATACAGCCTGTGCAAGGGCCAGGGGAACCGGGACGGAACGTGCAGTTACCAGGGCACGCTGACAACTCCGCCGGTCAGTAGGAACGGTCTGTGAGGCAGACGATCACTTTGGGTCGTCTGCCTGGCGGTATACAGTAGGGCTTGCGGGTAAGCGTGATAAACCACACAAACCGAGGGTCCTCTCCACGGGGCCAGCGGTTCACCGCATCGATTTTGGTCAGGATTGGTGGTTTACATCTCGGCCAAAGCCGCTTTGCCGCTTTCCAAGGCGGTCGCCTGGTCCTTCCGGCGAATCGCGCTGACCATGATTTTTACGTGTGGAATGGCTCGGGTGACCTTGGTCGAAACCGGAACGAGCCCGGGCGACTTGGCATTCGGTCCTTCCGTTCGATATCCCTTGTAAAGCGGACGGGACATCTGGTGCATTTCATAGAGGCATTGCTTTCCGGACTCGATATGATCGTCCCATCCCACCTGCTCAGGTGTCTCTAGTGACCGGAGAATGCCTTGCAACAGACTCTTTGTGCTGTCATATAACATAGGTACGCCTCGTTTTGGGCCTTTGTGCGGATGCCGGGTCGCGCCCTCTCAGGCGTCGTACGACGAAAGAGCCGGCAGGAATTGGCAAATTGAGCGATTCCTCATTGTACCACGGTATTCGGACATGTTACACTTAAGCCTGGATTTGATGCTCTCGCCAATTTGAGGCTGACCTCTCTAGCTGCTATTTCGCTACCGCGTCCACCTACCCAATTAGCCCGTCTTCAAATCAGTAAAGGAACTAAACGTGAAGAATATATTTGTGGGAAACCTTAGCTTTGGGGCAACGGAAGATGCCCTTCGTACGCTCTTTGAGGCTCATGGGACTGTGGGACGCGTGAACATCGTCACCGATCGCGACTCCGGACAACCCAGGGGCTTTGGATTTGTGGAAATGAACAACGACGACGAGGGCAACAAAGCCATCGCGGCGTTAAACGGCAGAGATCTGGATGGCCGAACACTGAACGTCAACGAGGCTCGTCCCAAGGCTGATCGCACAAGTGGCGGCGGGGGCGGCTTCAATCGCAAGCGCTGGTAAGTCGAAGACGTAAACGCCGGTAAGTCGAAAGAAGAACTGTCCGGAGAGACCCGTCGAGAGGGTTTTTGCGGCATCACTGCCCTGCCCCTAACAGCTTTTGAAACGCCTGCTCGGCCTCCGGATCGCGGTCGTGGGGGAGGCTGAGGTACACTCCGATCCAGCGGCGGGCGCGAGCGGCATCGCCCACTTGTGAAAAGACCTGTCCGAGGCTCCGTGCGCAACGGGGATATTGCGGCTCGTGCTCAATATGCAGACTGCACTCCGCCTCCAGATGCTCCAAGGCCGCCAGCGAATTCAGCGGCTGGACATCGGGCGGCGGATGGCGCAGGAAGACCATGGCTTGGGGATCGCTAAAGACCAGCTTCCATTCGGTCTGCCGTGGGTCGGCCAGGGCGGGTGCGAGCTTGTACACGCTTCCCGTGCCGTACTCGAAACCGTTCATCACGATTGCCTGAACGCCATATCGATCCAGCAGTTGTTGCGCGCCCGGGCCATCGTTGTCATCGTGGTTGTAGAGAATCCGGGCGTAATCCAGGAAAACCGATTCGCTCAGCGCGCGCCCGTCGATGAAGACGCGCTCCTGGGGCCAGAGTCGCCAGATCAGGTAGCCTCCGTACTCGTAGGTGTTGAAAATCGGCTGTGTGATGCGGTGCGCCAACAGGAATTCGGCTGCGCCTGACGGCCACTTCCATGGATTCGCCCTGAATTGGAAGAAGCTTCCGCCGGCGATACCCGCTGCCAATCCGGCCACCAGGGCAGCCGCGGCGGAGTACTGCATGAGAGAAGAACTCCCGCGCTTCCACACAGGAACGTAGGAAACGATGTAGACAGGCGCCACGATACCGATCAGAACGACGTTACGGTACGCAGTGGAGGCGGCGATGGCGAACGCCGCGAAGAGCATCCAATCCACCAGGCGCACGCGCCGCCACGCTGACAGCAAGGCGGCCACTCCGCCGAACAGCAGAACGGTGTACCAGTGCGCCGGCCACCAGGGCGCGGGGGCCCACTCCAGAAGCCTGGAGGTCAGATAGCTGTGGCGGTAATATCCTAGAATCTGGGGGATGCGGTAGCCGTTGGGGTTCAGGCCGGAAACGGCGATCGAAACGGCCGAGACCAGCCACAGGATGCGGTCACCTGGAATCGGCCTGTGCCGCAATCGCAGAATCAGCGCCTCGGCCGAATAGGCTGCGAGCACAACCCATCCCAAGAAATACCCGCCGTGGCAGTTCGCCCAAATCAACAGCACGATGGGAAGCAGCCAGAGGGCCACCAGCCGGGGAGCAGACCGCGGCGCCTGACGATCCGAAAGCGTCCACTCCAGAATCGCAAGGGTCGCCGCCAGCAGCAGGAAGGTGATGACGAAAGGCCGGTCGGCCGCGAACAACGACAAAACACACGCCGCTGCTAATGCAGCCGCCAGGGAACGGTAGAAACCCCCGCACCGGTGGTACGCCACCAGGCCCACCAGCGCGCAGCACAACAAGAGCAGCACCGCGCGAAAAAAGACGAGTCCCCCCAGCCCAACGGCGCGGTAGACGCCGTAAAACAACACCTGGGTCAGCCATTCATGCGTCAGGTTGAAATGACGTGTGCGTTCCTCTCCGGCATAGCCCGGGGAGGCCGAGGCGGTGGTGTAGGCAAATGGATCCGGAACGGGTAAGGAATGATTTTGGACAATATACCGTCCCGTTTTGAGAAGCCACCAGGTATCCCCATCGGAAATATCGGGCGAAAACCAGCCGATCAACAAAGCCGCGGAGAGCACCAGCATGAGGGGACGGAACCAGAGGGGCATGGTGGCGTTCCACATGCCGGGCTGTAATCCGCGAGAATCCGGGACCCGCTTTCCGCGGGAAGGTCCAACGGTCACGGTGGGGTCAATCTACGGGGACCGCCCGGTCGAAGACCACGTCGATGGTGGAGCCCTGGTGCAGTTCTACCTCGCGTCCGCGGGTCAGAAGGACGGTGGCCAATCCCACCGCACCGCCCGCCCCCGCGCCGATTCCGGCGCCCCTCCAACTCCGGTCCGCGATCCCTCCGATGGCTGCCCCAGTACCCGATAACTTACCTACCGTGACTGCATCGGTGCCTTTATCCCCACCCTGCTGAATGCCGCTTTCCTTGGTATCGACCTTCTGGTCGGTGCCCTCGGAATCCACGGCAGCCAGGTGCGGCGAAATCTTGATCACCTTGCCGCCGGGCAACGTCAGCGTATCGATGCGGATGGCGAGCTCGGCGCGGCCTTTGACGCGCCCGCTGCGGGTAGAGCGTGAGACTACACCCTGTACATAGCTGTCGACCGGAACCACTATCTGGTCGTTCACCGTGATGGGGGTCGCGGTTTTCAGGTAGACGTAGTCGCCCTCGCGCGCGGTGCGCGTGCTCACGGAGTTGACCAGGCGTAACAGCGCGTGGCTTCCCTGCGGAATCTCCGCGGCAGTCGAGAGGACGGGAATCGTCAGAGCGAGAATTGCCAATCGCATACCACACTCCTGTACTTATGCTAACCCCCGCCGAACTGCGTATGTTTCGCGAACCGGCGCAGGCGCAACACTTCCACCAGCGATATGTACAGATTCACCACGCCCAGGCCGCTGACGGCCCCGCGCACGTACATGTTGTCCCAATACTGATGCCACTCGGGTTTGAGCACGGAGAAGTAATTGCCGTCCCAATAGGGAGTCCAGGGAAAGACCACCAGGAAGATTCCGATCTCCAGACAGAAGGTGATGAACAGGACCGCGGACATCTTGTGATACCAGCGGTAGTCGGGATCGCGGACCGGTATCGGCCCGGTTATAACCTCCCCGGTAGCCGGAGGTTGAGGCTCAGTTGGCATCATGCGGCGCCTGCCGTATCGAACAACTCCATCTGGGGATTGTAAACGATAGGGAACAGCGAGTGGGCACGCACCGGTTCGAAGGTAAGGCGGTGCAGCGGAGTGGGCCCGTACGTTTCAATGGCCTGGCAGTGTTCGGGGGTGGAGTAACCTTTGTGCGACGCCAACCCGTATTGGGGAAAGACCTCATCCCATACGCGCATGCAGGCATCGCGGTACACCTTGGCCACGATGGACGCCGCCGCGATGGCGTGGCAACGCGCATCTCCCTTGATCAGGGGGCGCTGCGGCAAGGGAAGATCGATCGCCACTGCATCTACGAGCAGGAAGTCGGGGGCCGGATTCAGACGGCTGACTGCCAGCCGCATGGCGACCCGGGAAGCCTGGTAGATGTTGATGGAATCGATGGTGGCGGCGTCCACCGCGGCAATGGCCCATGCCACGGCGCGCTCGCGGATGCGTTCGGACAGCACCTCGCGCCGCTCCGGATCGAGCAGTTTGCTGTCGTTCAAGCCGCGCACCGGGCGGTCCGGGGAGAGAATCACGGCAGCGGCGACCACACAGCCGAACAACGAGCCGCGCCCCACCTCATCCACGCCTGCAACGGAGTGAAACCCGCGTGCACACAACTCGCGCTCTAGCGTCGCCTCGCACCGGAATTTGCCACCCGCCGACTCGGGTCGCATGAGGGGATCCGCGAAATTACTCTCGCTCTCTGAGGCGGGCAGCCTTGCCCTTCAAGGCACGCAAGTAGTACAGTTTGGCGCGCCGCACCCTGCCGGTGCGCACGACATCGATGTGGTCGATCACTTTGGCGTGAACTGGGAAAATGCGCTCCACGCCCTGGCCGAAACTGACCTTTCGTACCGTGATGGTTTCGCCCAGCCCGGTATTGTGGCGGGCGATGAGGGTGCCTTCGAACGCCTGCAGGCGCTCCTTGTCCCCTTCCTTGATCTTGACATGGACACGGAGCGTGTCGCCGGGACGGAACGTGGGGAGATCGGTCCGCTTGTTCTTTAGAGTAAACTTCGTCAACAACGCGTTCTGCATGAAATTTCCTTGAAGTACTATCATATACCAGCGGAGCAGGGCTTCGGGGCGGGCCAGGTGGAAACCAGGACTGGGAGAAGCAAGAGACAGGCGAAAGCGCTGTCCCACAAACCCACAAGGGTGCCGCTACTTCATCAAATCGGGGCGCAACCTCGCGGTTTTTTCGAGGGCGGCGCGTTTCCGAAACTGGCGGATCTCCTGGTGGTTCCCATTCAGGAGCACTTCGGGGACCTTCCAGCCGCGGAAGTCGGCCGGGCGGGTCCAGTGCGGGCAATCCAGCAGACCCTCGCCATGGCCCGCGTCCTGAAACGACTCGAACTCCGCGGAACTCTGGTTTCCCAGAACTCCGGGGAGAAGGCGCGCCACCGCGTCGATCACCACCGCGGCCGCCAGTTCTCCGCCGCTTAACACATAGTTCCCGATCGAAAGCTCTTGGTCGGCCAAGTGTTCCGCCACGCGTTCGTCTACACCCTCGTAGCGGCCGCAGATCAGCAGAAGCTCGCCTTCCCGGCACAGTTGATTGGCCATTGCCTGGTCGAACATCCGGCCCTGCGCGGAAAGCAAAACCACCTTCGTGTCAGGTTTCCGTTCCGGCCAGATGGACTCCACCGCCAGGAAGATAGGCTCGGGTTTGAGGACCATTCCCTCGGCGCCGCCGAAAGGGCGGTCGTCCACCGTTCGGTGACGGTCAAAAGTCCAGTCCCGCAGGTTATGGATGCGAATATCGAGCAACCCGGCGTCCTGGGCTCTCTTCACCACGCCATGCGCGAACGGCCCCGCGAAAAACTCGGGGAAGATCGTCAGCACATGAAAAATCACGAGCGGTTCAAGTCCTTCAGGCCTTCGGGCAATTCTACCGCGATTCTTTTGGAAACCGTATCAATTTCCACGCAGATGGCACGGGCGAAGGGGATCAGCACGTCGCCTTCCACCACCAGCAGCCCCGGACCGCCGGAATCCTGCCAGTCCGAGACGCGGCCGAGCGACTTGCCCGTACGCCGGTCCACCACTTCACACCCCACCAGATCCGACTGGAAGAACTCACCGGGTTCGAGCGGCGTGCGTTGGCTGATCGGAATGCGCACCTCCAAACCACTGAGACGCTCGGCATCCGAGATGGTATCCACGCCCCGGAATTTTAAAATGAGCGTTTCCAGGTGGAACCATGTGGATTCCACCTCGAAACGCTCTCCCAAACCGGCGACTGCCGGAGCGCACAAGTAGACTTCCTGTAAAGCCTGGTATCGTTCGGGCTTGCTGCTGAGAGCCCACGCCGTAATCTCACCACGGTTGCCCCGGGCCTTCCCTAAAAGGGCGACCGTGACCCATCCGGCGTCTGTCGGTTCACTCAAGAATCTCCAGTGTGAAGCGGCGGCTGAGCTTCATTCCGGCCGCTCCCAGTATGGTGCGGATGGAACGGGCCGTACGGCCTTGCTTGCCGATCACCTTGCCCAGATCGCTTGGCGCCACCTTCAACTCCAAAACGGTAACCTGCTCTCCTGAAACCTCTCGGACCGAAACCTCTTCCGGGATGTCAACGAGAGCTTTGGCAATATCTTCGATCAACTGTTTCATGCACCCCGCCTTCCAAGTTTCATGGTAACTGAAGGAGCCGTGGCGGATCACGGAAAGCGCGGTTTACAAGAGTCGTAGCCGTTCTGTTCTTTACAGTTACGCGACGTTTGGTCTTTCAGGCCACAGGCTGAGGGGCTGCGGCGGGATTGTTTTTAACCAGTCGCTCGACGGTGGGGGACATTTGCGCACCGTTCTTGGTCCAGTATTCCAAGCGGTCGTGCTTCAAGTCGACCTTGGCCGGGTTGGTGAGCGGGTTGTAGTGTCCCACCACTTCCAGGCTGCGGCCATTGCGGGCGCGCTCTTTTTCAATCACGACGACGCGATAAAACGGCTTCTTTTTGGCGCCAAACCGCGCCAGGCGAATCATCAACATTTACACTCCATTGGCACATTAACGTCCCGGCGGGCCGGGCATATCTCCAAACGGGAAGCCCGGCGGTAGCTTCATCTTCCCCATTCTCTTGCCGAGCATGCCGCCGGTCAGGCCGCCCGAAAAGCTTTTCATCATCTTGCGGGCCTGTGCGTACTGCTTCAACAACTGGTTTACTTCCTGCACCGACGTGCCGCTGCCCTTGGCGATGCGCCTCCGGCGGCTGCCGTTGATGATCATGTGATTGTCGCGTTCGTGCGGGGTCATCGAATCGATGATCGCCACCACGCGATTGATCTCGTTCTCGTCTACTTTGACGTCCTTCAGCTCTTTGAGAATCCCCACCTTGGGCATCATCCCCAACAGCGATTGCAGGGGGCCCAGTTTGCGGATGGACCGCAACTGGTCGCGGAAGTCTTCGAGGGTGAAATCGTTGTCGAGGAGCTTGCGCTGCATCTCGACGGCCTTCTTCTGGTCGATCTCGGCACTGGCCTTCTCAATGAGGGAGAGGATGTCCCCCATACCCAGGATGCGATTGGCCGCGCGGTCCGGATGAAAGGGCTCCAGTGCGTCGAACTTTTCGCCCACCCCAACGAACTTCAGCGGCTGGCCGGTCACGTGGCGAATGGAAAGGGCCGCGCCGCCGCGAGCGTCGCCATCCATTTTGGTCAGGATCACACCGGTGATTCCGAGGCGCTTGTGAAATTCGTCGGCGGATTTGACCGCATCCTGGCCGGTCATGGCGTCGGCCACGAACAGAATCTCGACGGGGTTGAGCTGCTCCTTCAATTGTTGCAGCTCGGTCATGAGCTGGTCGTCGAGGTGCAGTCGGCCGGCGGTATCCACCAGCAGCACATCGCGGCCGCTGTTGGCGCTTTCGCGGCGAGCGGATTTCGCCAAGTCGAGCGGCTGGGTCTCCCCGGGCGCTCCCTCGTAGATGGGCTGGCCGACATCGCGCGCAATGATCCTGAGCTGCTCGCGGGCCGCCGGACGGTAGATGTCCACCGAAACCACCATGGGACGGTGCCCATTTTTCGAAAGCCAGCGCGCCAGTTTGCCAGTGGACGTGGTTTTGCCGGAGCCCTGGAGCCCGACGATCAGGAAGACGCTGGGAGGCTCATTGGCGAAGCGCAGCTTCGACTCGTGACTGCCCAGGATCTTGATCAGCTCTTCCTGGACGATTTTGATGACCTGTTGGGAGGGGGAAAGAGACGAGAGGACTTCCTCGCCCATGGCTTTCTGCTTGATGTTCTCGATGAGCTGTTTGACCACCCGGAAATTGACATCGGCCTCGAGCAGCGCCATGCGGATTTCGCGGAGGGCGCCCTCCATGTTTTCGGCCGAAAGTTTGCCTTCACCGCGCAGGTTCTTGAAAACCCGCTGCAGTTTCTCCGAGAGATTGTCGAACATGTTTCAATCCACGCCGTGAACACAATGTGGGACAGGCCGTTTGGCCTGCCTCGCCCGCTTGCGGGCGGTTCTCTTGCGGCTCACTGGAGGCGATTTCCTATTATAGCCGGTTATGCGGCGGGGGGAGGGATCCGGATGCTGCTGGCTGCCATCTTCCCGGTCCGGTCCATGCCCAACTCGTAGAGGACACGCGTACCGGGCCGCAAGTCGGTCGCCAGGCCTTCCACCAGCCGCGACACGTGGAAGAAGATATCTCTTCCGCCGTCATCCGGCCGCAAGAAGCCGAAGCCCTTGGCTTCGAAATAGGTGACTACGGCGCCAGCCTGTTCGCCGGTGGGCGCCTCGCCAGCCTCGCCAGACTCGGAGGATGCCTGGGAGGGCCGGGTGGATTTGTCTCCGACGCCTTGCTTCACCAGGGCAAGGTCGGCTTCGGTCCAGTCCGCCGGGGGTTGGTTCGCGGACGGAATCTTCATGTCCGGATTGCGTTTCCGGGCATCTTCAAACATGCGTTTTTGACGGGCGTTCAACGAAAGGTTCCTCGAAATTCGGTATTGCTATGCTGTGGCGGGCACGGCCGCCTTCTTCCTGCGGGCACCCTTTTTCTCGGTGGGGGGCTGCCGATCGCTCTTTTTCAAACTACCCATCACCATGGTGGTGACGAACTTCTTCTCGCCGTGATCGTCAAATTTGATCACGATGCGCTCTTCACTGCTGGACATGACGGTGCCCAAACCGAACTTCAAATGTTCGACTTGGGCGCCCTGGGAAAACGTATTGGAGGCCATAGATGTTCTACGCTTTACTCCTCGGATGGATCGCTGAGGATATGGGGTGCCGGCGAAATGAGGAAAAATTTGTCGGGCAGAAGTACCACAATGGATCTAGATTCTATGTTAGCAAATGAGATGCCAATTGTCGAGCCGAAGATAAGGGCTGAACTGCGATTCAGACAGTGGGGGAGTCGGCCGGCGGCCGATCGGTAGGCAGGATGGTGGTGCACTAATGGCCGGCGGGTATTTTGCCGAGATCGAGGGCTGAAGAGGGGGGACTGCGGGAGTGGGGTAATCAGCGTACACGACAGCAGGCTGCGCCGCCATCGGGATACGGGGTACGAACCCGATAGCTCCACAGCATGTAT
>JAIQFL010000005.1 GCA_020073365.1 Terriglobia bacterium
GCAGCCTGTACCATAAACAGTGCCCTCCTTGAGGCGAGTGTTGGAACCGTGATGAGCGTCTGGTTCACCCACTACGTTGACAGGAGGGCCACGCCACCGCAAGGCAGCGGAGAAGTTGGTCACGGCGTCGTGAATGACCCTCAACTAATTGGCGCAGTCACTCGCAGTAAATGTTGTGTTGGACAAGAGTGATAAGAACTATCGCGTGGTAGACGAACTGAGCAAAGTTGCGGACAACACTTTCCAAGCCACGGTCAAGGCTCTCTCGGGCAGCCCGGGTATCGGCACGAACGGAAAGTTTCTGCGCTACGAGATTCTAATCAGCCCCATCACTTTCAACACCGTCGTGTCGAACCAGTGGTACTTGCAGTCGGTTCTCAACACCCTGACGGCCCCGCTGAGTTTCCCGTGTGGCGTCCAAAGCGCTGGGGGCCCAACGGCCTCGCCTGCCACGCCGGGCATCGGCCCGATCACAATCAAGAACGCGTGGATGGATGCCACCGGTATCAACGCCGCCGGTTATCACACCGAAAACCTGCTGGTCTATACATCGGCGGCGCAAAACAGCACGGGGAAGAATACCTGTGAGGTCAAGAAAATGGCGCTGGTAGGCATGCACGTCGCGCATAAGACCACCACCCAGACCGGCTGGACATGGTCCACCTTTGAGAATAAGGCAAACGCGCCGGACTGCACGAATCCGCCACCTCCCCCGCCTGCTCCTGGCCAGCCCCAAAACGGAGCCAAACAGAACACAAACTGCCCGGCGCCCTCGGCCCAGAAATACAACCTCGCCCCAAACAGCAGTTCAACGGCATCGCAGTTCCAGACCTGCAACGCGACGCCGAATGGAAATGGCAGTCCCAGCACGACTTTCTACGCGAACCAGCCGCCTAACTCAACGGCGGGCTATTCGCATCTCTGCCGTCAGGTGCCCCTTTCAACCGGCTATCCAAGCGCATACGCTCAGTCAATGGCCTGTAACACAGCCACCGGCGCCAAATCCGTGTGGTCCAATTACGTCCTGGTCTCGACACAATGGTTCACACAGTTCCCGTCGGGCACAAGTTGCCAGAACTCAGCCAGTCTGCTTACTCCGGGCCAACCAACGGTTCGGGCAGGTTACGCGCCCCAGGTTACCATGAGCGACGGGAAGACTACGTTCCCCTTTCTCGCCAACACGACGATGGAGAGTTACGAGCGCGCTGTCTGCATGGGATGCCATCAACAGGCGTTGACCACAAATACCAGCGCGCCTTCCGCAACCGGCGTCAGCAGCGACCTGATGTACTTCCTCCAACTGGAAGTCCCGGCCGCCCCGGTCAACCAGGTGGCAGGGAAGGCCTTCAAGCCAACCGCTCTGACCAGGAGTCACCGCACGAAGAAGTAGTGGTAACTGCAGCACCGGATGAAGTGGATTGCTAGGGAGGTCCGATTCATGCGGAGTCCGTGGGCCGACGCTTTGGGGCCATTGTATGAGAGGCCCACATATCGGGCACAATCGACCGGAAGCGCAGTAGTGGCCACATCTACGGTTGGGGCGTCTCCCGCCTGGTGGATTGCTTCCGGACGCGCCGTAATCCAGGTTTTGGGTACGCCGAAAAAGCCGGCCCCCAAAGCTCCCAAGGGCAGCGAGTAACCCAACCGGTTCCACTTGATAGAATCATGAAGCATGAGCCGAAACACCTTCCGCCCCGCGGCCTGCGCCGTGATTGTGGCGCTGGCCTTTTCACTCCTGGCCGCTGCTCAGGCCACCTATAATCCGGCGTTGTGGTCCGGCATGCGCTATCGCATGATCGGGCCGGAGCGCGGCGGGCGCGTCACCACGGTCACCGGCGTCCCATCCGAGCCATACACCTTCTATATGGGCTCCACCGGCGGCGGCGTCTGGAAGACCACCGACGCCGGCCATTCGTGGGTGAATGTCTCCGACGGCTTCTTCTCGGCGGCGTCCATGGGTGCCGTCGAAGTGGCTGCGTCCGATCCGAATATCGTGTACGCGGGCACGGGCTCGTCGAAAATTCGCAGCAACGTGTCGATCGGGCGGGGCATTTACAAATCCACCGATGCCGGCAAGACGTGGACCTTTGACGGGCTGCGCGACGCCGGGCAGATTGCCACGGTGCGGATCCATCCCACGAATCCGGACATCGTGTACGTGGCAGCCACCGGCAATCCGTTCGTTCCCAACAAGGAGCGTGGCGTGTATCGCACCACCGACGGCGGCAAGACCTGGAAAAACGTGCTCTACGTTTCCGACACCTTGGGAGCGGCCGATCTGGAACTGCAGCCCGGCAGCCCGAACGTACTCTTCGCATCGATGTGGCACGGACAACGCAAGCCGTGGACTATCGTCAGCGGGGCGCTCGAGGGCGGCATCTACAAAAGCACCAACGGCGGCGACACCTGGACGAAGCTCGGCAACGGACTGCCGCACGAACTCTTCGGCCGTAGCAACGTGGCCATCCCGGCGGTGAGCCCGAATCGCATCTATGCGCTCATCGAGGCCAAACCCGGCTCAGGCCTCTATCGCTCGGAAGACGCGGGCGCCACCTGGGCCCTGATTAACGGCTCTGCCAATCTGATCACGCGGCCCTTTTACTACACCACGCTCGGCGTCGATCCGAACAATGCGGACGTCGTGTGGGTGGGGGACGAAGGCTGGTTCAAGAGCGTGGACGGGGGCAAGAGCTTTCGGACCTCGCCCGCGCCGCACGGCGATCACCACGATGTGTGGATCAATCCCAGGAACTCCCAATACATGATCCAGTCCAACGATGGCGGCGCGAACGTGTCGCTCGACGGCGGCCGCACCTGGAGCACGCAAGCTAATCAGCCCACTGCGGAAATCTACCAGGTGGCGGTGGACAACCAGTATCCCTATCGCGTCTACGGCGCGCAGCAGGACAATACCACCGTCATTGTGCCCAGCCTTCCATTGGGCAACGGCCAGGACTTTCGAACCGGGCCCGGCTGCGAAACCGGACCGATCATCCCGGACCCGGTCAAGCCTGAAATCGTTTACGGCAGTTGCAAGGGGCAGTTCACGCGGCAAAATCTGAGCACCACGGATGAGGAGCGCTACTGGATCGGCGCGGAATCACTCTACGGCAATGGCGGAAACGAATTGACGTACCGCTTCCAGCGCGTCTCGCCGATGGAGGTTTCGCCGCACGCTCCCCACGCGGTGTATTACGGCTCGCAATACGTTCACCGAACGCGCGACGGAGGCGTGACCTGGCAGCGCATCAGCCCGGATCTTACGGCCCATCCCGAAGGCACGCAGGCCGCGTCGGGCGAGCCGATCACGCGCGATGCCACCGGCGAAGAGGTCTACAGCACCCTGTACACCATCCGCGAATCGCCCGTCGAGAAGGGCGTGATCTGGACCGGCTCCAACGACGGCCCCATCTACGTCTCGCGCAACGATGGCGAGACCTGGGCGAACGTGACGCCCGCGGGTTTGCCTCCCGGCGGGCGCGTGCAAAACATCGAGCCCAGCCCGCACCGCGCCGGCACGGCCTACGCCGCCATCTATCGCTACCTTCTCGGCGATTTCGCTCCCTATATCTATCGCACAGACGATTTCGGCAAGACCTGGACGCGTCTCACGGATGGCCACAACGGAATCGCCGCGGACGAGCCCACCCGCGTGGTGCGCGAAGATCCGGACCGCGCCGGGCTGCTGTACGCGGGCACCGAGTTCGGCATTTACGCATCCTTTGACAACGGCGCGCACTGGCAGTCCTTCCAACTGAACCTGCCGGTCACCCCTGTGACGGACATCAAGGTGACGCACAAAGACCTGGTGCTCTCCACGCAGGGGCGTTCATTCTGGATCCTGGACAACCTGACGCCGCTCCACCAACTGGACAGCAAGGTCGCTTCCGCGCAGGCCTTCCTGTTCGCGCCGCGGGAAGCCGTTCGCACGCCAGCGCGCGGCGGCGGAGGCGGCGGGCGTGGCTCGGGCATTCAGTATCCGCCCGCCGGTGCTGCGATCCACTATTACCTCGCCAGCGCTCCTTCGGGAGACATTACCTTGGAAGTCCTGGATGAGGCCGGCAAGCTGGTCCGCAAGTTCTCCAGCGCGGGCGCCGCCGCCGAGGAGCGAGCTCGCGAGGCGGAGGCCCCGCCCAGCGAAGATGAGGGCGGCGGATTCCGCGCACGAAGCGCATCCACGCGTCTCGAAAAGACCGCAGGCATGCACCGCTTCACCTGGGATCTCCGCTACCCCGGGCCGTGGCAAAGCAATGCGCGGCCGGAGGGGCCCAACGGTCCAGCCGCCGTGCCCGGCAGATACTCGGCCCGTCTCACGGTGGGGTCCTGGACTGGCACGCAGCCGCTAACCGTAATCGAAGACCCGCGCGTTACGAAGGACGGTGTCACCACCGCCGATCTGCGGGAACAGTTCGGGCACAACATGCGGGTACGCGACCTGGTGAGCGATGTGAACCGGACGGTAGCGCGCCTGCGAACGGCACAGGCAAGCCTGCGAGGCGCGCCGGGAGGCTCGGCAGATCAACTGGCCAAGCTCAACGAGGCTGCATCGCACTTGATCACGCCCTCCATTCGCTACAGCAAGCCCGAATTGCAGACTCACATCACGTATCTGTACAGCCTGACGACCGCCACGGACCAGAAGATCGGGCGCGACGCCATCGAGAGATATGGCGTGCTACGCAAGGAACTGGACCAGCGGATGGCGGAATTGGACAAGATCCTGGGCAAGTAGCTCCAGGAAACCGGGGCTCCAGGAAACCGGGGACAGACGGGCCGTTTTCCGGAAAACGGCCTCTCACGCAGCGGAAACGTCCCGTCTGTCCCCGGTTTCGGTGCTACCGCGAGCGGCTCTTGAGGATCTCTTCCACTTGTGCGCGCGCGACCGGCAGCTTGTCGATGTTTTCGCGCAGCCACCCGGTGAAATCGTTCTCGATGGCGTCGGTCCAGCGCGTATCGATCTGGCCCGCCGTGTACTTCTTTTCGCGCAGCCGCTGGTGGCCGAAGTGGTCGCGGAGCTGGGTGATCTCGGAGTACTGCACGACTTTCTCGGCAAGCTGCGGCGGGATGAACATGACCCCGCCGTCCCTTCCGAGAACTACGTCGCCGGGCAGCACGGTGGCGTGCCCGATGCGGATGGGGATGTTGATCCCGATCATGGTCGAGTTCATCTGGGCGCCCGCCGTGAGGTTGCTGAGGTGGTGCGACGGATCGTAGGAGCGCACGAAGGAAGTGAAATTCTCCAGCTCCTTCAGGCCGTTGATATCGCGCACCGCGCCGTCGTACACGATGCCGTTGCCGCTCCGGGCATAGATGGCGTTGCCGACATTGTCGCCGATGGATGGGCCATCCTCCTTCAGCCCGAAATGATCGCAGACGTAGACATCGCCAGGCTGGAGCATGTCCACCGGCCAGGCATTCTGGCCTCCGACGCGGCCATCGCGGTTGCCCTGTTCGGCGATCACGCGGTGGATATCGGGCCGGCCAGGCAGCCACTGGGCGGTCAGGGCGCGTCCCACCAGCACCTTTTCGGGATGGATGATGGTCCCCCAGTTGTCGTCGTACTGATGGCCATAGGCGGCCTGCTTGATGACGGCCCACGCCTCCTCCAGCGTGACGGTCTGCATCCGCTTCAGGATGGCGTCGGGCACTTTGGGACGCCCGTCGGCGAAGCGCTCACCCTTCCACTCAGGCGTGTACTTGATGAGCATTTCCTTTAGTGAGAATTCCCGGCTGGGAAAAGGCGGGCGCGGCCAGCAGCACGGCCGCAACGATACCGCGGAAATATGTTTGGTTCATGGCTATCACGCTTTCTCGAACCAGGGCGTGCCGGGCACCTGGGCCTTGCGCGCGGCGTCCTCGTTCATTTCCACGCCCAGGCCGGCGCGTTCGGGAAGGGTGATGAAACCCTTCTCGATGATCTCGCCCTCTTTGACCCAGTTGCGCCACAGGTCCGGCGTATCGACCCAGTGCCACTCCTGCACCAGGAAATTGGGAATGGCGGCGCCCACGTGGGCGGTGGCCATCATGCCGATGGGTGAAGTCACGGCATGCGGAGCGACGGGCACGTAGTACGTGTGCGCCATGTCGGCGATCTTGCGCGCTTCCAGGAGGCCGCCGGCTTTCTGGAAGTCGGGCATGATGATGTCGGCGGCGCGCTTCTCCAGAATCTCGCGGAATCCGTGTCGCAGAAAGATGTTTTCACCGCAACAGATGGGCGTGCTGGTGGAGGCGCGTATGTCGCGCATGGCGTCGATGTTCTCCGCCGGCACCGGCTCTTCGAGCCACAGCAGCTTGAACTTCTCCACCTCCTTGGCGACGCGCTTGCCGGTGGTGGCGTCGTAGCGCGCGTGCATGTCCACGGCCAGGTCGATGTTCTTCGGGTAGTTCTCGCGCGTGAAAGCGATCTTGGCCAGCATGTGATCGATCTCGCCGTTGGATGCGGTCCAGTTGACGCGATCGAAGCGGGCCGGGTCGGCGGCATCGTCGATATCGATTTTGGCGGCGGTGAAACCCATTTTCTGGATCTCGTGAATTCGCTCGATGGAGCGCTCGTCGCCGGGAATCATCTCCCGGCTGCCGGAATCGCAGTACACGCGCACGCGATCCCGGACCTTGCCGCCCATCAGTTGATACACCGGCAGCCCCAGCGCCTTGCCGGCAATGTCCCAGAGCGCGATTTCGACGCCCGTCAAGGCGGTGACATACTGCCCGGACTGCGCGCCGGCGAAGACGCCCGCGGTCCGGATGCGTTCAAACGCCGCCTCGATATTCAAAGGATCCTGGCCCATCAGCAGCCGCGCGAAGGACCGGATCAGCGGCACGTTGCCCTGCGCCGCATCCGTGGACTCGCCCTGGCCGACGATGCCCTGGTCCGTGTAGATGCGCACGTGGACCTGGTATCCGTGGACCCGGACCTCGGCGGTGCGAATTTCCGTGATCTTCAGTTTGGGGCGGCGGTACGGACTAAGGGCCGCCTGCGCGGCCGCCGAGAGCGACGGCAGACCCAGCATGCCGGCCAACGGCATCACCGAGGTTTTCAAGAGAGACCGGCGAGTGAGATGGTTCATATGTGAAGGCCCTCAGCCTCAGAAGCTTGCATTTCAATTCGTTTTGCAGTCGAACTATACCGAAGGTTTTCTTGCGAGTCAAGCGGACCCGTTGACAGCGGACCCGTTGACAAAGACAGGGGCGATCGCGCAGTCAAACCGCTTTCAACGAAGAGCGGCGCGGGGAGCGTCCAGATACTGCCGGACGGTGCCCGCGAAGGTTCGGGTGTTGATCGGCTTGGTGATGTATCCGTCGCAACCGGCTGCCCGGGCAGTCTCCTTCTCCGCCGCCATGGCGTAGGCCGACAGTGCCACGATGTTCACATCCTGGAATGCGGGATCCTGCCGCAACCGGCGCGTCAGCTCCAGACCGTCCATTCCCGGTAGCTGGACATCCATGAGAATCAACTTCGGATGCCAGGTCTCGAGCACGCGAAGCGCCTGCGCAGCGTCCTCAGCCGTCCGCACCTCGAAGCCTTCGCACTCCAGCAGGATCTCGGTCAGCTCCAGGTTGTCCACGCTGTCGTCCACCACCAGAATCGATTCATTCATTGGCTGTCTCCATGATTCTCACGGGTACTCCAACGCGTTTCAGCGCTCCCAGAAGATGCTCCGGACGAACCGGCTTGGTCAGGAAACCCTCGACGGCAACCGGAACCTCCAGATCCGCCCGGTCACAGACGGAGATCACGATCACCGGAGTGTTTCGATGCTTTTCTGAAGATCGAATGCGTGCCAGCGTTTCCCATCCCGGGGCATCCGGCATGACCAGATCGAGTGTGATGGCATCGAACTGCTCCCGGCGGCATTTCTCGTACGCTTCGGCGCAGGTCGCGGCCACTTCCACAAGATAGCCGTTCGCCTGCAGGATGTGGACGATCAGGACCCGGTCCAGGTTCTGATCGTCGATGACCAGAATCTTGGCCGCGCCGATGCGCGATGGGGCCGTCAACGGCACGCGCGGCAACACCGCGAAAAAGGTGCTGCCTTCGCCAGGCCTGCTGGCCACCCCTACCCTGCCGCCCTGGGCCTCCACGATGCGCTTGGTCAGGGCCAAACCAAGCCCGGTGCCCTGGTAGCGCTTGGCCGTGGTGGCATTCAGTTGCTGAAACTCGACGAAGAGCCGCCCCATGTCCGATTCCGAGACTCCTATGCCGGTGTCGGACACCTCCAGGCGAAACTCGGTGGCGCCCTCGGATTTCAAGCGGACCACCACACGGCCTCTCTCGCCCGTGAATTTCAGCGCGTTCGACAGGTAGTTATAGAGGACCTGCCGGAAGCGGCCGGCGTCAATTGTAACCGCATCCACTCCCGCCTCAATTTCGGTTTCGATCCGGAGCATTTTCTCGGCAGCCAGCCCACTCAGGATTCCGGTCACTTCCCGAATGAGATGAGAAACCAACAGCCGCTCCGGGCGGAACTCCAGATGTCCAGTCTCGATCTTGCTGAGATCCAGCACGCCATTGATCAACTGAAGCAGGTGCGAGGCGCTGGCGTGGATGCGCCCCAGCAACTCCCTGGGCCGCTCCGGAAGCGTCCCCAGCCTCCCGTCATAGAGCAGTTCGCTGAATCCGATGATGCCGTTGAGAGGCGAACGGAGCTCGTGAGACATGTTTGCCAGAAACTCGGTCTTCATGCGGCTGGCAGCTTCGATGCGCCGGTTCCGCTCCTCAAGCTCCAGGTTCTGGCTGCGCAGTTGTTCCTCCAGTTGTTTGCGTTCCGTAATGTCGCTCATGGCCGCGAACACTGCGCCCCGATCGAGCGCCGGTGTCGCACTGCCCACCAGCCACTTGTAGGAGCCGCTCTTCGACAGGAAGCGAAGTTCCAGGTGGCGCACCTCGGCTCCGGAACGAAACCCGGCGAGAGCCTCGATGGCGCGCTGCCGGTCCTCCGGGTGAACGAACTCGACCCACGGCTTGGAACACATCTCCGCCGCGCTGAACCCCAGCGTCTTCTCCCACGCCGGGTTCAGCCTCTGAATATATCCCTCCAGATCGGAGATCGACAGCATGTCGAGCGACAGCGCAAAAAACTGATCCACTTCATCGGCAACCCGCTGGCGCATTCGTTCGGTCTCGATGCTTTCCAGGGCAAAGGAAACGTCGGCCGCAAGTTCTGCCAGCAACGCCACCTTCTCGATGTCGAAGAAATTCACTTCGCCGGCGTAGATCGAGATTGCGCCGATGGGCCGGCCATGGATGACGATGGGAAACGCCGCGACGGATCGGAAGGATCGTCGCAAAGCCCGCTCCCGCCAGGGCGCCATGGATGGGTCCGCGGCCAGGTCGTTGCAGACGACATGCCGGGTTTCCCGAACGGCGCAGCCAACCGGCCCGCGGCCTTCAGGCTCCGCGGTAACCGTAATGCGGATGCCGTCAAGGTACTCCTCCTGTGGGGGACAACTGGCGTAAGGGATGACCACGTCTGTGCCCGGTTCCAGCAGGCCCAGCCAGACCATTTGAAAACCGCCTTCCTCGACGATAATGCGGCAAATCTCCTGGAAAAGCGCGCGGCTCTCGCGCGTGCGCACAATGGTCTCATTGGCATGCGTGAGGACCGAGTACAATCGGTTCAACTGCTCGATCCGTTGCCGGGCGAACTGGCGCTCGGTGACATTCTCGGCGATCATCTCGAGGCAGGTCGGAGCGCCGTGGTCGTCACGCAGGAGACGCCCGGCGAGCCGGATGAGGATCTGCGCCCCGCCTTTGTGCCTCCAGCAGACGTCGGACTCGACCACCTGCCCGACTTCGCCGGAGCCTGTCAAACGCGAGAGGACCTCCGGGCCTAGCGCAATATCGCCGGCTGCGCTGCTCTCCAGCAAATCGGCGGGTGAATCGTAACCGAGCATCGCGGCCAGCGCGGCATTCGCATCCAGGAGGCGTCCATCCGCGGCGCTCAAGCGGAGAATGCCGCAGGGAGCGCTTTGGATGAGAGAACGATAGCTGGACTCCGAACGCCGCAGCGCCTCTTCCGCCCGCGCCCGCTCCACCCTGAGGCGCTCCTCTTCCCGTGCGCGGCGGATGGCAATCGGGAGACGGGCCAGGCTATCCTTCAGAACGTAGTCCGCCACTCCCTGCTTCAGGCATTCGACCGCCTTCTCTTCGCCGAGCGAGCCGGTCACCAGGATGAACGGCGTCTGGATCCCCTCGGACTTCATCGACTCAAAAATGTCCATGCCGGTGAACCGCGGCATGCGATAGTCGGAGAGGATCACGTCATAAGGTACGGTGCGCGCGCGTTCGATGAATTCGTCGGGTGTGACGGCTACGTCCCATTGCACATCGAAGTCCGCGGCTGTCAGGGCCCGCAGGCACAGATCGATGTCCTCATTGCAGTCCTCAAAAAAGAGCACCCGGAGCGGGCTCTTCCGGGGCTTCTCCTCAACCGCGCGACCGGATCTCATCCCGAGTTCCTCCGTCGAACGCCGGCTCGGGCGGCGGCTGGTTCACTACCAGCCAGTAATAGCCCAGCCGTTTGATGGTCGTGCGGAACTGGTCGAAATCAACGGGCTTTTGAATGTAGCTGTTGACCCCCAACCGGTAACCCTTCACCATGTCCTGTTCCTGCTTGGAAGAGGTCAGGATGACAACCGGTAAGGCCCTGGTGCGTGGATCGCTTCTGATCTGTTCGAGCACTTCCAGACCATCCACCTTGGGAAGCTTCAGGTCCAGCAGGACCAGCTTGGGGTGGCAGTCCGGGTCGCGCTGGCTGTGCGGACCCCGGCAAAAAAGGAAATCCAATGCCTCTTCTCCGTCGCGCGCCACCTGGATCCGGTTGCAGACGTGTTCTTCGTTTAAGGCGTGCATGGTCAGTGCCAGGTCGTCGGGATCGTCCTCGACCAGCAGAATCTCGATTTGGTCTTTCAGCATCATCTTCCTCCTGCTAATACCGCGGCTTCTTCCTTCTCGCTCCCACAATGCGGCTTGCCCGGTGGCTCCAGCGTGAAATAGAACGTTGCGCCCTGGTTCAACTCCGCTTCCGCCCAGATTCTCCCGCCGTGTTTATGAACAATCCGCTGCACGGTCGCCAGGCCCACACCGGTACCTTCAAAGTCTTCCTGCCGGTGGAGACGCTGGAAGACCCCGAACAACTTATCGGCGTATTTTGCGCTGAAGCCCACTCCGTTGTCCCGCACGAACAGCACCGTCTGGTCCTGGCGCAGGCTTTGGCCCACCTCGATGACTGCGGGCCGGCGCGGGCGGCTGAACTTAACGGCATTGGAGAGCAGGTTGGCAAACACTTGGCGGGTGAGGTTCGGGTCGCAATCGACGAACGGCAACTCCCCAATGCGCCACACGATCTCGCGACCCTCCAGTTCCGGCATTAGTTCCGCCAGTACCTCGTCGACCAGGGACTTCACCCCCGTGGGCTGCCTCACCAGCTCCTTGCGCGACATGCGCGACAGTTCCAGCAGCTCGTCCACCATGCGCCCCATTCGCCGCGCGCCCTTGCGGATCAGGTCGAGGTATCTTCGGGCCGCATCCGGGATCTCGGGTCCGTGCTCTTCGGCCAGAATCTTCGAAAAACCGTCGATGTGGCGCAGCGGTGCGCGCAGGTCGTGAGAGATCGAGTAATTGAACGACTCCAGCTCCTGGTTGACCGCCACCAGGTCCGCGGTCCGCTCGGCCACGCGACGCTCCAGGCTGGCGTTCAGTTCCTTGAGTTCACCTTCCACCCGCTTGCGCTCCGTGATATCGCGGGCGGCGGCGAAGACGCCCTCGATTTCTCCCGCTGCGTTGCGATACAGAGAGGCGTTGTACAGTACGGGGATGGTCGATCCGTCCCGGTGCCGGATCTCCAGATCGTAGTCCTGAGTCCAGCCTTCCTGGAAGACTCGCTGATATCCGGCCCGCGCCCTCTCCCGATCGGTGAAGTAATCGCAGAAATCCGTGCCAATCAATGCCTGGCGCGCAAGGCCCGTGGCTTGTTCGGTTGCCTGGTTGACGTCCGTGATCTTCCCGTCCGGCGCGATGGTCACCAACGGATCGAGGCTGGCTTCGATCAGGATGCGGTTGTAGGCGCTCGCCTGGCGCAGCTTCTCATTGAGCTTGCGCAGCGTTTCTTCTTCCCGCTTCAGGTCGTGGATCTCGGTGCAGGTCCCGAACCACTTGACGATGCGTCCCGCTGCATCGCACAGGGGCACGCCTCTCATGAGATACCAGCGATAGCTGCCATCGGCCGCGCGCAGTCGGCTTTCGATGCAGTACATCTCTCCGGTCTCAGTCGCGTGGTTCCAGGCGGCCCACGCAGCCTGCTTGTCGTCCGGGTGGAAGGGGGTGTCCCAACCTCTTCCATAACTCTCCACCAGGGTCAGCCCGGTGTAATCCACCCACCGCTGATTGAAGTAGACGTTCAATCCGTCGGGCGTGCAAATCCAGACGATCTGCGGCACGGCGTCTGCCAGTGCGCGAAAAGCTATGTCGCTGGCTTGCTGCGCTGCCTCTGCCTGCTTCCGCTCGGTGACGTCGCGGCTCACGCCAACCAAACCGGCGATTTCGCCCTTGGCGTCACGTATGGGAGACTTGACGGTCTCGAAGACGCGGATCTCCGCCCCGACGTTGCCTGGCTCGCCGCCGGCATGAACTGTCTCCCCCCGCAGCGCTGCGCGGTCGTCCTCCTCCCAGCCTTGAATCCCTTTCGCCGGGTTTCCTTGGATCAGTTCCGGATCCCACCCGTTCTCGATGTCGGTCTTCCCGCAGACTTCCTCGGTCGATTTCCCGAGCGCCCTGGCGAAGGTCTGGTTGCATAAGACCGTTCGCAGTTCCCGGTCTTTCACAAAGATGTAATCGGTAGAGGAGTCGATGACGTTGCGCAGGAGTGCCTCGCTGGCCTTCAGGGCCTCTTCCGCCCGTTTGCGGTCCGTGACGTCGCGGGCAATCGTGGAAACTCCTGTGATGCGGCCGTCCCGTTCCCGGATCGGCGAGACGGTGAGGGATAACTGGACGGGCAGCCCGTCTTTACGGACCCGTTCCGTTTCGTAGCGCTCCACCTTTTCCCCGCGCCCGATTCGCTGGATAATTTCGATGGGTTCGTCCGCGCGATCGGGCGGGCACAACATCGAAATCGGGTGTCGAACGATTTCCTCGGCGGAATATCCATAGAGTTTCTCCGCGCCGGGGTTCCAGCTCAGGATTGTGCCGTCCAGACCCTCGCCGATGATCGCGTCGCCGCTAGAGTCCACAATCGAGGCCAGGTAGGAACACATTTCGTCGGTCTTCTGGCGGTCCCGCTCCGCCCTCTCCGCCAGGTCCCTCTGGAAACGCACCCTCTCCGCGAGATAAACCGCCGCACCCAATAAAGCGGTCATCAGCAGGCCGAATATCAGCACTGTCTCCGGCATCCCCGACCGGCCGTGGAGAGCCGGTGCGATGTAGGCGCGTTCCACCGATTCCAGTGCCCGCCAGAAAGAAACCGACGTAATCACACCGGCCGACGCAACCACTGGCAACAACCATAGCGTCCGGTTCCCATCGTTCCCGGCCGTACACGGCCACGATAAGGCGAGCACGCCGGCACCCAGGAAAATCACCCCGATCGAGGTATGGATCGCCATAGGAGTGAACTGTCCCCATGCAAAAGTGTTGAAGCCAGTCAAGTAACCGGCAAAGGCATTCACGCCGAGAGAGAGCACCGCGGAGGCGAGCAGGGCGACCACCGCGGAACGCCATGTTGAACCCCGGGCGCCGCTCAGCAGCAGTATCGCGACGGCCAGTGAAAGGATTGTCATGGCTGTATTCGGAGCAACGGGTACCGCCTGCATCGTCCCGGCGCGCAGCGTGAATCGCGCAAGCAGTGTCAAGGCCCCCAGGGACAGACCGCTCCCATACTCCACCAGAGGGAGTATTACCAATACACCGGCAGCGGCCGCGCCCAACCGCGCGAGGACACGAAAGCCCCGGCCGAGAGCCAGCAACGCACCGCCCAGAAGTACGAAGCTGACCGCCGTGTTGTAAGCCATGCGTGTGAATCCCGGGTACACCTGGATCAGTCGCAAGTTCTGGGTGTGCCAGCCTGCCAGAACCAGAAGGCCAAGCACTACGACCAAACCACTCAGGATTGCGGCCGCCCGATTTCGGCCAGAGGCCGCTATACCGCCCGTAGTAGAAGTCATTTTTGCTCCATCGCGAGACTCAAGGAGTCTAATCCCCTCTCCTGGCTGTTCTTGGGGGACGAGGCCGCATCCAGCGTGAAGAAAAATGTGGCCCCTTGTCGCACCGCGCTTTCCGCCCAGACCTGGCCGCGGTGCCGCTCGATGATCCGTCGGACCGTCGCCAGCCCGATACCCGCTCCCGGGAATTCGGTCGCCGGGTGCAGCCGTTCGAATGCCTGAAACAGCTTCCGGGCGCTCGCGCTGTCAAATCCCACGCCATTGTCCCGGACGAAATAGACCGCCTGGCCCGCTCTTTCGAGGGCGCCGACTTCGACCCTCGGCTGCGCTGTCTTGCTGGTGAACTTCCAGGCGTTTCCCAGCAGGTTGTTGAAGACCACCCGCATCAAGGCAGGGTCCGCCTGAGCAGTAAGGCCCTCCTCCACCTGAAAATCCACCTTGTGGTCTGGGCTGCACTCCGCCAGCTCCGCAGCCACCGTATGCGCGAGCTGCGAAAGATCGATCGGTTGGCGGCGCAAATCCGCCCGCGTGGAGCGGGACAACTCGAGGAGCGCGTCGATCAACTTGCCCATCCGCGCGGCCCCCGCCTGAACGCGGCCCAGGTGCTCCGCCACACCTGCGGGCAGGTTGCCGGCGAAGTCATCCAGCACGGCCTGGCTGAAGCCGCGGATCGTTCGTAGCGGGGAACGCAGGTCGTGCGAGACCGCATAGGCGAATGCTTCCAGCTCGCGGTTCTTGCTCTCCAGCTCATCCACCATGGCTGCCCGCGCCTCGGCAATCTCCTGATCCGCCCTGGCCTGGGCCGTCTCGAGCTCTTTCCGGAGGAGTTCTTCCCGAATCAGCCGGTACTCGTCTTCGAACTGCTTCCTGCGAAGTTGCGCGCGCAGCCTGGCCTTCAGCACGGTGAAGTCGCCGGACTTCGAAATATAGTCGTCCGCCCCGGAGTTGATCCCTTCGATCAACGCATCGGGGCCGTCCGCCGCGGTCAACATCAACAGGGGAATACCGCGCATCGCCGGCCGCTGCTTGATGGCGCGGCAGGTGTCGTTTCCCGACAGCCCCGGCATGCGAACGTCCAGGAGAATGCCATCCACCGGCTGTACTTCCAGCAGATCGAGGGCTTGGTTTCCGGAGAGCGCCTGGATGACGTCATAGCCCTCCTGACGCAACTCGGCCGACAGCTCGTTCAAGTAGGTGAGGCTGTCGTCCACCGCCAGAATCTTTTTGGCGCCGAGAAGGCTGGACACGGGCGGGTCCATGGCAGGCGCCGGACTGCCCGAGCGCATGAGCGCAACCATGCGGGCCAGGAAGACCTCTACGTCTACTTCCTTGCTCAGGTACGCATCGGCTCCCGCGTCCAGCGCGCGCCGCTCTTCGCCCTCTTCGGTCGAGGCGGTCAGCAGCAGGCAGGGTGTGTTGCGCAACGTGACATCCTGCTTCAGCCGCCGGATCACCGTATCGCCATCGATCCCGCCGGGCAGCACGCGATCGACGATGATCGCGTCCGGGCGAGATGCAAACGCCGTGCGCAGCCCTTCCTCGCCGCTCTCCGCCGTAACCACACTGTACCCGGCGGTTTCGAGGATCGACTGGAACTGTTGGCGGGAGGTCGCGCTGTCATCGATGAGCAACAATCTGGGCGCCGCCGGTTTCGGAGAATACGTCGCGGCGCCAATCAGCTCCTGCGCACGGGCGAGAACATAGGTGGCATCGTACGGCTTGCCCACGTAGTCGTCCGCACCGGTCTTCAGTCCTCGCACACGGTCGCCGACTTCGGCCTCGGTGGACAGCAGCATCACCGGAAGGGCGGGAGCCAGCGTCGATTTGATCTCGCGGAGCAAATCGATTCCGTCTCCGTCGGGCAACAGGACGTCCAGGACGACAAGCGAAGGCGCCTGGCCGGCGAGCGCCGCCCGGGCGGCGGCCAAAGTCTCGCACAGGGTGACGTCGAACTCCGCGGACTCAAACGTCTGGCGCAGATCCATCCTCACCGTCAGACTGTCGTCGACGATCAGAACGCGGGGCTTCTGGGCCCCCAAGCCGTTGGCAGCGTCTCCACCGGCTGATCCGCTTCCGGCCCAGCATTCGTTCCACGGTAATGTGCTAGTACCTTCCATTGGGCTCGAATCGTAAGACCCTGGGTATCTCACTTCCTTATCGGCGCCATCGTGAGAACCTACAGTAAGGCCGCACCGCCGGCCAGGGCCATCAGCGCCGGCGCGACCTCGTCGAGGCCCACGATTCTCTCCGCCGCGCCCATGCGGATCGCCTCCCGCGGCATTCCGAAGATCGTCGAGGTGGCCTCATCCTGGGCCAGGGTTCGCCCGCCGGCCTGCCGCACCGCGAGAAGACCCGCTGCCCCGTCCTTTCCCATGCCCGTCAAAAGGCAGGCGATGCCGCGGCTTCCGATCTCCCGGGCCACAGATTCGAAGAGAATATCGACCGAAGGCCGGCACGAATGCCTTTCCGCCTCCTCCGTCAGACGCAGGCGGCCCCGCTGGACCACCAGGTGACAGCCCGGAGGAGCGAGGATCACACGGCCGTGCCCGACTTCCGGCAGCGGTTCGCCATCCACCGCGGAACTCACCCGCAGCGACGACTGGCTGTCGAGCCACTCCGCCAGCAACGGGCCGAACTTCTCCCCGATGTGATTGACCACCAGAAGGGGAAGCGGGAAGTCGTGTGGAAGGCGCCGCAGAATTGTCACCAGAGCGGCGGGTCCGCCCGTCGAGGCTCCCATGGCGGCCAGCCGATACGCACCCGCTCCCGCAGGTTCGGACACCACCGGGTCGAGGGGCAACCTGGACCGGTTCGGAAGACGTCCGCGCATGTGGGTGATGACCTTGATGCGCGACACCAGCTTGATAGCGGACACGAAGACACGCTCCCACGCCCCGTCCCCTTCGTTCCCGTCGGGCTTTTCGAGGACCTCCAACGCGCCCGCTGCCAGCGCATCGTAAGTCTTGTACAGCTCGCCGCGATTGGTGGACGACGAGACGATCAGGATGGGGGTCGGGCAGTATGCCATGACGTACTCGGTCACGGCCAACCCGCTCAAGACAGGCAAAACCATGTCCAGGGTCATCACGTCCGGCCGCAGTTTCTGACAGATCTCGATGGCGGCTTTCCCATCCCGGGCCTGTCCCACCACCTCGATTTCGGGATCGGCCGAAAGCGCCTCCATCAGGTGCTCGCGGATGGTCACCGAATCTTCGACCACGAGAACGCGGATCCTGGGCACTCAACACCCCACCAATTGCTGGATGGTCTGGAGGAAAAGTCCCTGGTCGAACTCGCTCTTGACGATATACGCGCGGGCCCCGGCCTGCTGGCCCCGCATCCGGTCCTCAGGCGAGCTGCGCGACGTCACCAGCACCGCCGGGGTGTCTCGCAAGACCGGGTCCTCGCGGGTCCGCGCGACGAACTCGAAGCCGTCCATGCCCGGCATTTCCACGTCCACGAGGAACAGGCTGTAGGGACGGCCGCGCGCCTTTTCGAGCGCCTCCTCTCCCGACTGGGCGACCTCCACGGCATGTCCGGCAGATTCCAGGATGCTCTGTTCGACCATCCGGGTGGTCAGCGAGTCATCCACCACCAGGACGGGTGGCCGCAGTGCCGTCGCGGTCCGCGTGCCCGTCTCCGGCTGCCCCGCCGCCTCCACTAATCCTGCCGGGTCCAGGACCAACTGGGGGTTCCCTCCCGAATCCAGGCTGGCGCCTGCGACGACCCGCGTCGCGGCAGCGACCGGCGGAAGCGAACGCACGATTACGGTTCCGCTTCCCGCCAACCGGTCCACGCCCACCGCCACCCGGTCCGCACCCGCTGCGACGATGACGGCGGACCAATGTTCCCGCGGGAGAGCGACGACCCCTTTCAGCAACCGCGAGAGGGGAAAGAACGGGACCGTTCGCCCCGCATAGGCGGCGAACTCACCCGCCGCGCCGCGCACGATGTCCGTGGCGGCGATACGCAGGGTTTCGCAGACGCAATCGAGCGGTATGGACGCATGCACCCCGTCCGACTCCACCAGCAGGGCCGGCACCGAGGTGAGCGAAACCGGAACGCAGATTTCGACCGTAGTGCCTTGGCCGCTGGCGGTATCCACCGAGACTTCGCCTTTGAGGCGGGCCGTCAATTCGCGAACCACGTCGAGGCCGATTCCCCGGCCCGAGATTCCCGTCGGCGTCGTCGTAGTGGTGACGCCGCCCCGCAAAATCAGGTCGATGGCCTCGCGCAACCCCAGGGACTCCGCGTCGCGAGGCGAGACTGCGCCCTTCTTCACGGCCGCCCGGCGAATCGCCGCCACGTCGATACCGCCGCCATCGTCCCGGCAGGTGAACGCCACCCGGTTTCCGCGGCGCTCGATTCCCAGGTGGACGTGGCCGCTGAGCGGTTTGCCCGCGGCCGTGCGGCCCTCCGGGCTTTCGAGGCCGTGGGCCACCGCGTTGCGGACCAGTTGAATGATGGCGTCGCGTACCGTCACGAGCACGTGGGCATCCAGCCGGATGTCCCCGCCGGCGGTTTCCAGTTGTGCCTGTTTGCCGAGGGCGACGGCGGCGTCGCGCACCGTCCGGAGGACCGCGGGAAAGATAGACCGTGCAGGCAGCAGGCGGAGGTGATTGGCGCATTCCCACGTGAGCGAGATCTCTCTTTGCACCTCGTCGATCCCCGAGCCAAAGCGGCGCGCCAGGCGTTCGACGGTGTTCGACAGTTCCTCCGCCAGCGGCCGGATTCTCCGCATGCCGGCGCCATTCTGCGGGTTGCCCGAGGGCTCCATCTGCTCCACCAACTGGCTGGCCAGCCGGCGGGCCTGGTTCAATGCCTCCGCCTCGTGTTCCATCCTCCTGAGCAGCACAGCCGCTTCCGACAAGCTATTGAGTACTCCCTCCACCTCTTCGACATCCACGCGCACCGTTTCCAGCGTCTCCTCGAAAGCCGTCCCGGAAGCCGGCGCCACGCTGCCCGAGGCGGGGTGGTCCAGTGCCGCGAGCCCCGTGCCGATCCGATCCAGAAGCTGGAGCATGGGCTGCGCCAGATCCTTGGGAACGGGGGTCTCCGCGTCCCGAAAAGGAGAGAGGATATCTTCCACTCCGTGGGCCAGGTCCGCCATGGCCGGCTGCTTGACCACGCGGGAGGCGCCCTTCAACGTGTGGGCGAGGCGTAGCAGGCTTCCGACCATAGCCCGATCCGCCGCCCCCTTCTCGAGTTCCAGCGCGCCCTGCGTCAGGCCTTCGAGGAGCTCGTGGGCCTCCACGCGGAAGTATTTGTATGGGTCGGTGCTCATAAGGGCCTACACCGCCGCGCGCGATTGGACCAGGCGCGAAAGGTTGTGGGAAAGCTGGGCCAGTTGAGTGGCCGTCTGGAGTGTTTGTGCCGAGCTCGCCTCGGCCTCCCGTGTAGCTTGCGCCGCGCCGCCAATCGCCGCATTGACCTGTTCCACCGCGGTCATCTGCTGCTTGGTGCTGAGCCCGATCTCGCGAGCGGCCTGGGTGGTGGTGCCCACCATACCGGCGATCTCCTTGAAGCCGCGGGTCACCTCCTCGAAACGATGCAGTCCGGCATCCACCGACTTGGATCCCGTCTCGGTGGCCAGGATCGTGGTATTGACCGCGGCGCGGATCTCTTCCACCAGTTGGCGGATTTCTTTCGTCGAACCCGATACACGGTCGGCCAATTTGCGAATCTCATCGCCCACCACGGCGAAACGCTTCCCGTGTTCGCCTGCTCCCGCGGCTTCGATGGTGGCATTGATCGAAAGAATATTGGTCTGCTCGGCAAGTTCATTGATGATGTCGAGAACGCCCCCGATCTGCTGGGACTTCTTCCCCAGGTTCAACATGTGGCTCACGATGGTGTCGACCTGCCGCCGGATGCCTTCTATGGATTCGTGGGACCGCAGCACGGTCTGATCTCCTCCGCGTGCGGCCGCCGCCGTTTCCTCGGCGATGTGCGCCACCTGTTGGGCGCTGTCGGCAATCTGACGGGAAGTCGCGAGCAACTCGCTGACCGTGGTGGTGATTTCGTTCATGGCAGTGGCGGCTTCTTTGGCCCCGGAGGCCTGCTGATTGGCGCTGGTCTGGAGCTCCGCCGAGGAGCTCTGGACGTGCTGGACCGCCACGCCGATTTGCCGGGACAGCGCGCGCCCCAGCAGCAGCGCCGTAACCGCCGCAAACAGCACCGTCGCAACGGCCAGGCACACTAACAGGGTGCTGGCCATCGAGGCGCGGGCCGTCGAATCGCGCTTTCCCTCGTCGAGCAGATTCTGTTCACGATCGACGAATGCTTTAATGGTCCCGGCGAGACGCTCCCGCTTGGGCACGGCCTCTTGCTCAACGGTGGTTGCTTCCTGCAGTCCGTTTTTGGTCTTGCGCAGCAGGATGATGCGCTCCTGCACCGCGGTGAACTCCGCCTCCGCCTTCTGGATGTCACTCAGAAGACGGTGCCCCTCAGGCGTATAAACGCCCTGGTCCAGGCGGCGGAGGGTTGCGTCGAACGTTTCCGCGGCAATGCGCCGCTGGTCCAGAAGGCGGTCCTCCATCAGCAGGAGAAATCCCCGGAACGCTGCCGCGTACTCATTGGAAGCCGCCTGCAGTCTCTCGGCGTTGGCCAGATTCTGAGCGTTGATGCCGAGCAAGCGATCCTTGCTGGCGACGACTGTCTGGAGCGTGTAAACGGCTATCGCCGCGGTGAGGACCGCCAATCCGACCATGACTGCGAAGCCGGCGGTCATCTTCTTCTGAAACGTCCACAAACCGATCATGATTTTCTCTCCTTGGCCGGTGGCGCGAGCCCGGCCCGTTTTCGAATGGCAGCCGCCAGTCCGGGAATGTCCAATACGGCGCGAACCGCCGATCCGATCCGGACCAGTTGGCGGACATACTGCCGCTCACTCTGCTGGTCGCTGAGCCATTCCGGCACTTGCTGGCCTTCGAATCCATCGAAAGCCAGCCCGATGAGCGTGTCACAGGACACCAGGACCAGCCACGATGGCCCACTCACTCCCGGAGGAATGCCGAGCAGTGCCGCCAGGTCATAGACCGGTATCAGCGAGCCCCGAAGCGCAGCCAGGCCCCGCAATTCCGGGATCCGGCTGGGCAGGGGGACGATTTTTTTGGATTTCACCAGGCCGGCAATGTGACCGGTGCGAATCGCGAAGACTTCGCTGCCCACGCGCACCTGGATCACCGATTCCTGGTGTTCGCGGCTCCGGGAGGGCAAGGCGAAGCTTTCGTCGAAAGCCGATCGCAGTTCGGCTAGCGCTAGCGCATGCAACTCGACCACCGGCTCATCACTCATAACACTCCTCCCGCGCTCAGGAACTCCGCCCGGCTGAATGCCACCAGCGTCTCGCGGCTGAAGCCGCCGCCGAACAGCAGGATTCTCGGGGCATCCTCCCGCAGCAGGAGCGTCGCCGCGTGCTGTAGCTCACCACGCGCGGTCATGGAATCCGAGGCGCGCTTGGCCAGGCGCCCCAGGTGAAGATGCGGCATGGCGAAGGTAGCATCCAGGTAAATGGCAGCCCGATCGTGCTCCATGGCGGCGGCCGCATCACCGGCATGTTCACGGCAAAGAGCCATCAGGTAATGCGCGCTGGCATTGAGGTCGTCGGCGCCCAATAGTCTCCGGCATATACCCTCGGCGGCCTCCAGATCCCCGCCATTGGCCAGCAAAACAGCCCGCAGAAGCTGCGTATCGGCGTCGGCTGTCGTTTCGGGAGGTAAACCATGAAGCAGATCGAGCGCCTCCCGGAAGCGTTCCTGGCGAAGCAGTTCAAAGGCCAGCCCAAGACCCACCGGACGGCCAGGCGCCGGTAGCTCAGTGGCGTGCGGCAAGCCGGGACCTGAGGGCTCCAGCCGACAGGGCGAAGACTGCGCCAGCCGGTCGATGCGCCGGCAGGTGTTCTCGACGGCATCCACCCAGGAGAGGTCGGCGTCCGGCGCCACCGACGGCAGGATCTCCGGCCGCGGCGGCTCCGTGAATCTCGGGGACAGTGCCTCGCCTGCCCCCGATTTCTGGTAGTAAAAACTGTCGTGCGTGTGCCGTAAGTGAAACTGTTGCGAGAGTCCCCGCAGCGTCTCCGCGTAGCCCAGAAACAGGTACCCGTCCGGCGCCAGCGCACGCGTGATGCGGGCGATCACCTGCTGCGCGGCGCTCGGAACGAGGTACATCAGCACGTTCCGGCAAAGAATGATATCGAACCCGTCTTCACTCGGGAAGGATCCGTTCTGGACTCCGGCGAGATTGCGCTCCTTGATGGAAACCATGGAGCGAATCTGTTCATCGAGGATATAGTCGCTCCCGTCCGGTCGAAAGTACTTGTCCCGGATTTCCGCCGGCGTTTCCCGCAGCGCCCACGGGGTGTACCTTCCCTTCCGGGCCTTCGCCACCATCAGGGGATTCACGTCGATACCCAGGATGGTGACGTCCCACGACGCGAGGTCCGGGAACTGCTCGCGCAAGACGATGGCCAGGGAGTACGCTTCCTCACCCGACGCGCAGCCTGCCGAAAGCAGGCGGAGGCGGCGCTCGGCGGCGCGGGCACGTATACGTTCCGGCAGAGCCATCGCTGCCAGAGCGTGAAAGTGCTCGGCACCTCGAAGGAAATAGGTCTCGGTGATGGTGAGTTCCGCAGCCAGGGCACGCATTTCCTCGGGCTGATGGGAACGGCCCAGCAGATCCAGATATGCGGCCGGGCCGGGATTCCCGCGGGCCTCCAGGCGACGCTCGAGGACACCCACGACGAAGTCCAGTTTGCCTTCACCCAAATCCAGGCCGAACCGGCTCGCGATGATGTCGCGGAAACGATCCAGGTGCGCGCGCTCCAGGGATCCAATCATAGTTTTGGAAGGGCCAGTTCTTGCCAGACCTCGTCCGGCACGATCCTGCCTGAGCTCAGCACCAACAGGAGCTGCGCATCCAAAGCGCCTACCGCCTCCACGGCGCCGGCGGCAGTTTGAACCAGGGGCGGCAGGGCGTGGAGCGTGGCGGGGTCGAGCTCAAATACTCCCAGCACCTCGTCAACCGTCAGCGCGACCCGCCGCTCACCCGCCCGAACCACCACAAAACGGGTGGCCGATCCGCCAGGACTGGCCAACAGCGAGGCCAGGGACACCACCGGTGTGGGCGCTCCGCGAATCATCGACAGGCCCTCGACGAAGGCTGGCGCACTGGCTACTGCAGCGACGGGCAGCGGGTGCATGATCTCCAGTACATCCGGGAGGTGCAGCGCGCAGGTGCGTTCCCCGGCGCGGAGCAGCAGAGCCGATCTTGATAGGGCAGCACTCATACCAGGAAACCTTCGGCCCGCCCGGTCCGACATTGCAGCGGAAATACAGCCGAGCCGGCCTACTACCGTTCCTGGCCTATCTATCGACGCTCCGGGCGGAGTTCTTTACAGCAACCCCGCGATTTGCGACGCCGGCATCAAGCCGCCAGGAAGCGTGCGGGACCCGAGCTCAACCTCCGTGCCACATCCTGGATCGTCTGAGAGAAGGGCATATCGGGATGGCTCAGCACCGGCGGCACCTGGGATTCACTCCCAGCCTGCAAATCGGCGGCGGGCGGGACGACGCCGAGGATTCCGCAGCCCAGCCGCTTGCTGAATTCCGGTGGCGTGAGGAATTCGATGAAGGGAGTCTTGTTGATGAGGACTGCGCCCACCGCGCCGGGGCGCGCCACGATGGCCTGGAGGGCCGGCATCTTCGCCTTCGCGGCGTGTAGACCAATCCGGTTGCGTTCCACCACCAGGGTCGTAAAAGACGAATGTTGAATCACTTCCTCAATCGACGGTGCAAAGATCGAAGGCACGTCGACGAGGATATAGTCCGCCAGGGCGCGCGCCACCCCCAAAAGGGCCCGCGCCTGCTCCGTCGATACGGGATGGTAGTCCTCCGGCCGCTGGGGTCCGCACAGCGCTCGGAAGCCGCCACCGAATTCTTCCAGACAGGACGCCACGGCCTCGCGCGAAATCGTTTCGGGTGCGCCCCGGAGAAGCGTTGAGATATCCCACGACGGCGTATGGTTTAACAGCGTCGCGAAGGAGCCGTACTCGGGCATGAGCTCGATCGCGATGACGGTTTTGCCGCCCTTGGCCAACGCGGCGGCGAGATTGACCACCAGGGTGGTGGTTCCCACGCCTCCCTTGGCGCCGATGAAACTGAAGATCTTCCCGCTCTTGACGGCTTTTTCGGAGCCCTGGCGCTTGAGCCGGCTCCGCTCCACGGCATACCGGATGCGCTGCGCCAGGAAGCGATCCCGGATGTCGCTCTTGATCAGATACTCGTCGGCGCCCGCGCGCACCGCTTGCAGAGCCAGATCTTCGTCTTCGTGGCCGGTCAATACAATGACGGCCCGATCCGGGGCTTTCTGCCGGACACAGGCGAAGGTCTCGAAGCCACTGCTGTCGGGGAGGTTGAGGTCCAGGAGAACGGCCTGAAAGCTCCGTTCCGCGAGGCGCTCGATGCCGCTGCGAAGATCGCCCACCCACTCCAGTGCCACGGGCGCGCCCCCCCCTTTGGTGAGGACGTGTTGGATCAGCCTGGCTGCGTCCGGCTCGTCCTCGATCAGCAAAACGGATAGCTCAGATTCCTGCTGCATAATCTCCTCGGTGTTCTGGCGAAGGCCCTACCATGCCGATGTACGCATCGATCTGGTCCAGCAGGGCCTCGATTGCGGCGGCGTTATCGTCTTTGGCGGCTGCCTCGAGTGCTCTCCCGATATCGGTGAGCTCGGCAAAACCATATGCGGCGCCCGTGCCTTTCAGGTTGTGCCCGGCCTTGCGAAGAGCGGCGAAGTCCCCATTCTTGAGCGCATGTTCCAGGCTGCTCATCTCCGCGCGCCGGTTTTCGAGGTACCCGGCGCGCAGTTCCACCAGGCCGGGAGCCACGTCGGGGTCGCGCTCGACCAGTTCCCGGCAGAAACGGATCACGGACCGGAAGCGGCTGCGAGATCTGGCTGTGGTGGCCTTCGAAAGCCGTTCCGCCTGCTGTAGATAACCGGCCAGCGCGCCATGCTCAAGGCCTCCTACAACTTCCGCCAGGCGTTGTAAACCGGTCCCGGTGCCGGGCGCAAACTGCGAGTACGGCAAATCCGCCTCAATCGCATACAGCAGTTCCGCGGCCTGTTTCCGGCGATCGGCCGCCGGGGTGGTGGGGAGAGGCGGTTCGACTGCGTGCTTCGACGGCTCTTGCCGGGGTGATTCGAGAAATGCGCGCACCCGGCCGGGAAAGCTGCGCGCGTCGATCGGTTTTCCGATGTGTCCGTCAAACCGGCCAACCGGCTCGGGATCGCCGTGTGTGCTCCTCTCGGTCAACGCCACGATCGGTACGGGGGCCAGTTCCGCATCCGCAAGCAGATGGCGCGCTAACCGCGTTCCATCCGCGGCGGGGACCTGCGAGTCGAGCAGAATCAAATCCGGGTGGAAACTGGACAGTTTTTGGATCGCCGCTTCAGCCGTGTCGGCCGTCTCCAGGCGATACGTTTCATCAGCCAGCGCCAGGCACATTGCCCGCAGGCTGTCAGGATGGTCCTCGATAATGAGAATCGCTTTCTGCCCGGCGGTTGGCGCCGGTCTCATTGCCGCGGCCACGGGTTCCTTCCGCCGCCCCAGGGCTGCCATTAAGTTGCGGATCATGGCTGCTCCCCAGCTCCCGGTTGGGAGCTGCCGTTCAGCATCCAGCGTTTGGCGAGCCTTCCTCCGGACGCCGCGCTCTCCGACAAAGACCGGGCCCACCGCCGGGGGTTGCGAGCGCCGGTGGACAGCCGTCGCCTCACCCGGTTGAGCAGAAGGGTAGGGCTCACCGGCTTGCCGAGATACTCGTCGGCGTCGAGCTCCGAGCCGCGCAGGACGTCGCTGGAATCGTCGCAGCCCGTCAACAAAATCACCGGAAGCATTTGCAGGCCCGGATCGCGCCGCACGGTTTCCAGCACCTCGAACCCGTCCATCCCTGGCATTTTGACGTCGAGCACGAGAAGGTCGGGGGCGAGTTCGCGCGCCAGCCGTAAAGCCGCCAGCCCATTGTCCGCTGTGCGGCAGGCGATCCCGTCATTCCGCAGCGTGGCAGCCACCAGGGCGACCAACTCCGGATCGTCGTCGGCCAGCAGCACCAGGGGTTCCACCCTGGATTCCCGGACCGCAGCGCGAGAACCGCCGGGAAACGGAAGCAGGCGAAAAAGACGTACCAGCAGCTCGGCGTCCGGCCATGGCTCGCCCATGAAATCGCGAGGCCAGGAGTAGGCCGCGCCGGCCCCTTCCAATATCGCTTCGCTGGGGCCGGCCACCAGAATTGGCGCGGGCGATGCGGCCGCCGCTCGCAGCCCCTCCGGGCTGATGCCGGCCAGCTTGATGAGCAGCGCGTCGCAAACCCGCGCGGATTCGCCGAGCAGGCGCTCGTCGAAAAGCAGAGCGAGCGAACTGGCGCCGCCAAGGACCCGGGATATTCTCTGTGCCTCGCCGGCATCGAATCCGCACAAGCCGAAGCGGCGCCCCGCCAGTGCGGCGGTGATCTCCAGCGCCTGCGCGGGCTTCCCGGATTGCTCCACCGTCCGCATTCATCTTATATATCGGCTGAAATACTCCAGGGTTGAGCCAGAGGAGAGCCCGTGTCGTAGATCCCCACGACGTCGAAAGGATGGACCGCCGTCCCGCGGAGTTATTGCGCCGGGTCGCGCCGGGCTCGATTGAGCAGACGATACAGCGTGGCGCGGCTGACGCCCAGCAGCCGGGCGGCCTCGTGCTTGTCGCCGCCGGTCCGGGCAAGTATCTCGAGAACGTGCCGGTTCTGTGCCTCTGCGCGGCCGGTATCGCGCATCGCGCACTCCGGCGATGGGGGGTCGTAAGCGGTTCCCAGGTAGGCCGGAAGATCGCCCACATCGATCCAGGGTGAACCCGCCATTACGGCGCCGTAGTGAATCGCCTGCTCGAGCTCGCGTATGTTGCCCGGCCATGAGTGTGCGAGAAGGAGTGCCTCGGCGGCCGGCGTCAGGCCGGATAGCTCCTTGTGAACCTCCCTTCCGGACCGGTTCAGAAAATGCCGGATCAGCAACGGAACGTCCTCTCTCCGATGTGCCAGGGGTGGCAAGAAGAGCTCGAAAGTGCCGAGACGGAAAAACAGATCCTCCCGGAACGTCCGGTTGCGAACCGCCGCACGGAGATCCCGGTTGGTGCAGGCCACGATGCGCACATCCACGTGTACCGGTGAGCTCGCTCCCAATCGCTGCACCTCGCCAAACTGCACCGCGCGCAGCAGGGCCGCCTGCGCGGTCAGAGGCAGGTCTCCGATCTCGTCCAGCATGAGAGTTCCGCCCGCGGCGCGGCCGAAATAGCCGGCGGAATCGCCCACCGCGCCGGTGTACGCGCCTCTGACGCGGCCGAACAGCTCCGCTTCCATCAGAGAGTCGGGTATGGCAGCGCAATTACAGACCACAAAAGGACCGTCGTTGCGACTGCTGTAGGTGTGCAGCGCTCGCGCCACGAGCTCCTTGCCGGTGCCGCTCGGGCCGCTTACCAGCGCTGCCCGAAAATGCGGTCCAATGCGCCGCACCAGGTCGAAAATGTTGCGAATCGCCGGACTGCGTCCCACCATGCCTTCAAATGAATACCTGGTCGCGAGGTCGCTCTCGGCAACCTGCAGCTCCTGGTGGCTGCGGATGGCTTGTACGCTGCGGCCCAGGGCTTCGCGAAGCCGGTTCACAGCCACCGGCTTCGTCAGGTAGTCGCTCGTGCCTGCCCGGATCGCGGCGACCGCCGCCTCGGTCGAGTAGTCCGCGGTGAGGAGGAGGACCTCGATGCGCGGATGTACGGCCCGGATCCGGCGCAGGAGCTCGATGCCATCGATGTCCGGGAGTTTCAGATCGAGAACCGCGATATCGGGCCATTCCATCTGTATGGCATCCAGGCACGCCTGCCCGGTCGGATACGTCTCGACGGCGAAGCCTTCGGGCATGAAGGCGCGCAGGATGGCCAAGGCGGCGGGGTCGTCATCTACCGCAACCAGTTGTATCGAGCGATGGATCAAACTGGAGAGTGTCTCAAAGCTGAGAAAATTCTCTCTCAAAAATGAGACACGTGGATACGGCCTGTCTCCAACCTGCTGAAATCTGACGGATGGATCTGGAAAGCCACGTGCATACACCTTCCCCGGAAAGTATCTTCACGCCGTTGAGTTATTTGGCCCGGTCTACCTCTGAGGCGCCCGCGAGGTTTCCTGCCCCTTGCGAGCGCCTTCCTCTCCTCTCAGCGGGCATCTGCCTCAGTGACACGTTGACCGCATTCCCCCGCAGCGACACACACGAGCCCTTGAGGAATGCCAGCAAGCGTCCGATCCGGTGGCAGTGACATGCGCAGGCGTGCACTCCCGGTGGGCGGGGCTCCCTTGAGGAATGGGTTGGCCTTGCACGTGCAATTGGTTTAGGCGAGGGCTGCTGGAACCAGTCGAAGCACATGCGGCCCGCGAGAGGACAGACGTGACGTGACCAGGCGCCGCACCCGATTCCACGTACGGATACAAGAGAGACGGCCGGAGACCCTTGAATCACGGAGACGCGTATGACCCCGGAAGCGCGGGGACTCTTTCCCGGGGCCGTTAGAGACGGCCACCTGCCGGGCACCCACGGGTTCCCATCGATCGAGCGGATGCATCGGCCGGCGCCCCGGCCGTTACATATTCTCGTGGTGGAAGACAACACCATCAACCAGCGGGTGGCGGAACGCATCCTGGACAAGCTGGGACACACCTGGGTCACGGTGTCCAACGGGCGGGAGGCGCTTCAGGCGGTCGATTCCGAGGACTTCGACGTGGTCCTGATGGACATCCAGATGCCTGAGATGGACGGCCTGGAAGCCACCCGTAGAATCCGCGAGCAGGAACGAAACAACGGCGGACATCTGCCCATCATCGCCTTGACTGCGAATGTGCTCGACGGCGATCGGGAACAGTTCCTGGAAGGCGGCATGGACGGCTACGTTCCAAAGCCGGTTCGCGTTAGCCAACTCCTGGAGGCGATCGACGACGTGTTATGCGCCGGGAGCGCTCCACTCGCTCGAGGGCCCCATGCGGCACCAGGCGGACCGCTCTCATGATGCGGCCACCTTGCGGGCCGCGAGCGCTTGCCATCCATGGCCAGCCTTTCTCTACCGCCGTGGTCCCGGCGACTCCAGGCGGAACCGCACTACGCAAGACCCGGATCGCTCGCGGCAATCACTAGGAGGCATGCTCGTGTCGACACGTGTTTTGGTAATCGAGGACAACAAAGACTACGAAGGTCTTCTGACCTCCGTTCTGGCCCAGCGCGATGGCGCTTTCGACTTGCAGTCTGCCGGCACGCTCTCGGAGGGGCTCCAGGCGATCGAACGCATCCGCCCGGAGGTCATCCTGGTCGACCTCGATCTGCCGGACAGTTCCGGATATCCCACATTCCAGCGCGTGCGCGAGGTGGCGCACGACGGTTGCCTGATCGTATTAACAGGATTGGACGACGAGGACACCGCTATCCAGGCTATGGAAGACGGTGCCCAGGACTACCTCGTTAAGAGCCTGACCCAACCAAGGACGGTCCCGCAGCGAATTCAAATGGCGCTCCAACGCCGCCGCCGGCGGGCGCCCCTGCCCATTTCCCCCAAAGCGTTGGTGCTCGGATTCCTGGGTAGCAAGGGCGGCGTCGGAACGTCGACCCTCGCGGAGAATCTGGCAGCCATACTCGCTATGGAAGGCCAGGAGACCGCCATCGTGGATTTTCAGCCCTCTCCGGAGCGGCACGCGGCTAGTGGCGCCGCCGCGCCCGCGCACGATTTGAACCACCTCCTCTCGAAGCCCGCCGGAGTGATCACCGCGGCGGAGCTGAAAGAATGCACGACGGAGTTGATGCATGGGCTCCGTCTGCTGCGGATGAAGACGGCGGAGGGCGTCTGGCGGCCGCTCGGCGCCGCATACGTGACCGCCATCGTATCGCTGGTGCGCCAGTTCTGTACGCACGTGGTGTTGGATTTGGGATCGCGAGTGGATGAGAGCGTGGCCGCGGCTTTGAGGGCCTGTGATATTGTAACCGTCGTGCTGGATACCGACCCGGCTGCTATTGATTCCTGCGCCACGCTCCTGCGCCAACTGGAAATGGTGATGAGCCCCAAGATGCCGGAGATCCGGCTCGTGGCTGTCGACCGCTTGCACCACAACCAGGGCACGGTCGCGAACCAGATGGTCCGCCACTTGAAGATGAGGCCGGTGCTCACCGTGACGCCGGCAGCCGACGATCTGGCGACTGCGTATCTGGCGGGAATGCCCCTGTTAACCACGTTCCATCCCGATGACGCGTTTCGCCGCTCGATACAGGCCTTGGCCGATGCCCTCCTTTCTTCGGCTTCCGGCCGAGACGGCGTGCCGTAGGGCGACCTTCACGATGGGGCGGCGCGCAGGCTCGCCCACCAGGCGTTGCGCGGCGCAGCGGCGCCAAAGCCGAGATTCCATTCGCAGCCTCGCTCGCGCGGCGTCCCCAATGCCTTCAAAGGGTGGCTGCCACCAGCCGGTTCGCGGGATGATCTCCGCCACGAATCCACGGCGTGCCTGGTCTTGTCATCCTGCCGGCTAATCCATGAGCCTCGTTTGGCCGATAAGGTAGCCGAGGGTTCAAGTGTCAGACCAGCAAGCCGGTGGATGCCGAAGAGCTTTTCCCGAATCGAGCGTGTACTGGCCGAGGCCGGACCGAGGAGCGCCCCAGGCTGCGAGAGGGCTAAGCCCCGCGCAGCACGGTCCGGCGCGGTGGCCTCATCAGTCAGCGGGGATGTAATGCAGGTTCTACCGTGTGTCGGACTGTTCGCGCAATTTGGCCGAAGGATAGCCGGCGAGCCGATATTTTCGGCGGTGCTCATGCTGTTGGTGCTGGCGGCCGCCTTCGTCACCTATCGGCGCACTCTCAAGGCTCGAATCCGGGACCGCCTCCGCAGTGTCCTGGAATCGATGCCCGAGGCCTTGGCGCTGCTCGACGGCGACGGCCGCATGGTGGTCGTCAATTCTAAAACCGCGAGCCTGTTCGGATATCGACCCGCGGAGTTGCGGGGGCAGTCCATGGCTGAACTGGCGCCGCCGGGAACGGCCCGGGAGTGTTGGCTCGAGATGCTCCTTTTGGCAGGCCGCAGCCGGAGCACACCGGATTGGCTGGAGTCCGAAGGCCGCCGCAAGAATGGGACCGTCTTTCCCGTCGAGATTGGATTGAGCCCGGTCTCGGGTACGCGACGGGTCCTGTGGTACGCCGTCCTCCGCGATATCGGCGAACGCACCCGCGCAAAAGAGAGTCTGAAAGAAAGCCGCGCCTGCTTGGATCTGGCCCTCGAATCCGCACAGATGGGCGTCTGGGACCTGGACCTGGTTCACGATACCAGCGTTCGCACTCTGCAGCACGATCGGATTTTCGGCTACACCTCGATCCAGCCCGACTGGCGCACTGAGGACTTCTTCCACCACGTGGTGCCCGAAGATCGGGAACGGGTTCGCGCTGCGCTCCAGGAGGCCCTGCGAACCGGCTACCTTAACAATGAATGCTGGATCGCAAGGCCGGATGGTTCCCGGCATGCTATTGCCGTGCAGGGCCGCACGTACTACGGCCTGGAGGGGAAACCCGTGCGCATGCTTGGCGTGGTTGTGGAGACCACCGAACGCCGCCGCGTCCTGGAAGCGCTGCAGACCAGCCAGGAACGGTATCGCGCATTGGTGGAGACGACCAGCGATTGGATCTGGGAGACCGACGCCGAAATCCGGTTCAGTTACTCCAGTCTGAAAGTGCGGGACATGCTCGGATACGAGCCGGAGGAACTCATCGGCAGCCCCGCCCTGGAACTTGTAGTCCCCGAAGAAAGGGACGGTGTCGAAAGGAAAATCCGGGACCTGCAGGCCACGCCCAGGTCTTTCTCTGGACTCGAAGGGACCTGCCGCGGCAAAGACGGGCGCCTGGTGGTCCTCGAAATGAACGGGGTGCCCGTGTTTGCGGCCAATGGGGTGCTCGCCGGCATGCGCGGCATCGGCCGCGACATCACCGGCCGCAGGCAGGCAGAAAGCGCTATCCAGCAGAGCGAGGAGCGCTACCGCAGGCTGCTGGCGAATCTGCCCGATGTCGCCTGGACATCCGACATCCAAGGGAACACGTCCTATATCAGTCCTAACGTGGAAAGCGTGTTCGGATACACCTCCGAAGAGATCTGCCGCGATGGCAGCGAGCTGTGGTTTGGACGAATACACCCGGACGATCGCGCGGCGGTGCTGGACGCCTTCTCCGCGCTCTTTGCGCAGAACCGGCCCTTTAATGTCGAATACCGGGTCCAGCGGAAAGATGGGGAGTGGATCTGGGTTCTGGACCGGGCTTTGCGGACTTTCCAGTCGGATGGCGTCCGCTATGCCGACGGCGTCTTCTCGGACGTCACCACCAGAAAACACACCGAAGAGGCCCTGGCGGAATCCGAGAGACGCTACCGCCACCTGTTCGAGCGGAACCTGGCGGGAGTTTTCCGTGTGGCTCCCGACGGGCGCTACCTCGACTGTAATGAGACTTGCGCGCGTACATTAGGCTACGAGTCCCGGGAAGAGTTCCTGCAACATCGCGCGGCAGATCTATTCTTCGATCCTGCCGACCTGCAAACTGCGATGGCGCGGATTTTGCAACAGAAATCGCTCGTCAATCTGGAACTCCGCCTCAGACGCAAGGACGGCGGCAGTGCCTACGTTCTGGAGAACGTCAACCTGGTGGAGAACGAATGCGGCGAACCCTATGTGATCGAGGGCACGTTTATCGACATCACCCAGCGCAAGCTGGCTGAGGAGGCCGCCCTGGAGGGCTCTGTAAGGTTCAAGAGTATTTTCGACGCCGTGCAGACCGGGATCGTCATCATCGATCCCGAAACCCATCGGATCGTGGATGCCAATCCCGAGGCTCTGCGCCTGGCCGGCCGCGCGCGCGAAGCGGTGGTCGGCGCCGAGTGCCATGAGTTCATCTGCCCGGCCGAGAGGGGACGCTGCCCGGTGACCGACCTGGGGCAGAACGTGGACAACTCCGAGCGCGTTATGCTCAACGCCGCCGGCCAAGGATGCCCCATCGTCAAGACTGTGGTGCGGGTGAACATTTCCGGACGCCAGCATCTGCTGGAAAGCTTCGTCGACATCGGCGATCGCAAGCGCGCCGAGGAGGCTCTGCGGCGCGCCATGGAAGCGGCCCAAGCCGCATCCCGCGCCAAGAGCGATTTCCTGGCCAACATGAGCCACGAGATTCGCACTCCCATGAACGGCATCCTCGGTATGACCGAACTGGCGTTGGACACGGATTTGGCGGCCGAGCAGCGCGGGTATCTCGACATCGTCAAGAGCTCCGGGGAATCTCTTCTTACGGTCATCAACGACATCCTTGACTTCTCCAAAGTCGAAGCCGGCAAGCTGGAGCTCGAATCGGTCGAGTTCAATCTGCGGGACAGCCTGGAAGCGGGCATGAAAGCCCTCGGCGTGCGTGCCTTCGACCGGGGCCTGGAGCTCAACTACTCGGTGCAGCCAGAGGTGCCCGAGGTTCTGGCCGGAGACTCGGGGCGCTTGATCCAGATCCTGACCAATCTCGTAGGCAATGCCGTCAAGTTCACCGAGTGTGGCGAAGTATCTGTAGAGGTCGAGCGGGAATGGGAACGTGACCGACAGGTCTGTTTGCACTTCAGCGTCCGGGACACGGGGATCGGTATCCCCGCGGAGAAGCAGGCCTCGATTTTCGATGCTTTCGCCCAGGCCGATTGTTCCACGACCCGGCGCTACGGCGGGACCGGCCTGGGGCTCACCATCTCGCGACGCCTGGTGGGGATGATGGGAGGCCGAATCTGGCTGGACAGCGCTCCAGGAGCGGGCAGCACCTTTCACTTCACCGCGGTCCTCGGCATGGGCTGCGCGCCGGAGCAAAAGGAGCCCCAAGGCCTGGATTTAAGCGGCATGAGGGTGCTGGTGGTGGACGATAACGCCGCCAACCGGCGCATCCTGGAGGCGCAGTTCACCGCCTGGCACATGCAGCCCATTCTGGCAGCGGATGCGCGCACCGCTCTCCATCTTCTGACGCATGCGGCAGATGCCGGGCAGCCGTTTCCGCTCGCTGTAGTGGATGCACAAATGCCGGAAACCGACGGTTTCGCCTTGATTGCCGAGATGCGGCGGGACCCGAGGCTTGCGCCAACGGCCATCCTGGTCTTGACCTCGGCCGCCCAGACGGGCGACGCCGCCTGTTGCCGGGATCTGAATGTGGCGGTGCACCTGATTAAGCCGGTGGGGCGCTGTGAGTTGAGAAAAGCGATCCTCCAGGTTCTGGGGAACGAACGGCAGGCGCGGCCGCAACCGCGGCCTTCCACACCATCGGCCGAGCGGTATCCCAGTCTGCGCATCCTGCTCGCCGAGGACAATCCGGTCAACCGGTTGCTGGCCGTTCATCTACTGGAGAAACGGGGCCACGCTGTAGTCGAGGCGGTGAACGGCCGGGGCGCGGTGGACGAACTCGCACGCGGCGCCTTCGATCTGGTTCTGATGGATGTGCAGATGCCCGAGATGGACGGATTCGAGGCCACGGCCGCGCTCAGGGAGAAAGAAAAGACGACCGGCCGCCACCTTCCGGTCATAGCCATGACGGCCTACGCGATGCGAGGCGATCGCGAGCGCTGCCTCGCGGCGGGAATGGACGGCTATATCAGCAAGCCGGTCGATGCCGAAGAGCTCTTCTCAACCATCGAGCAGGTACTGGCCGGGACCGGATCCGGCAGCGCTCCCGTGCTGCACCCGTGTTCCGGAACTCGATAGCGCCGCCACGTTCGGACGGACCGGCATTCGCTCCCCTCAGGCCGCTCCGCCCGATTCCCCCATCTTTAGCGATATAAATCGCACGCCAGGCTTGCTTTTCGGACCGCGATCCTCCTATACTCCAACCGGGTGGAGAACCATATGTGGAAGGTGAAGTCGATCGCGCCGTGCCTGGCCGTGCTACTCGGCTGCAGCGCGGTTTTGAAAGGCCAAACCCGGGCCGCCTGGATGCAGGAAGCCCAATGGGGCGTCATGACGCACTACCTGGCGGACTGGCAGGCCCAGGTGCATGGCCTCGCCATGAGCGTCGACCAATGGAATAAGCTGGTGGACGGCTTCGATGTGGAGGGCATGGCCAAGCAACTGCAGTCGGTGGGAGCCCGCTACTACCAAATCAGCATTGGCCAGAACTCCGGCTACTACCTCTCGCCCAACGCGGTGTATGACAAGATCGTCGGGATTCAACCCAGCAAGTGCTCGCGTCGCGACCTGGTTGCGGATCTCTACGACGCGTTGAACAAGCGAGGCATCCGGTTGATGGTGTATCTGCCGTCCGGCGCTCCCGGCCAGGACAAGATCGCCGACGCCGCGCTGGAGTGGCGTAACGGACCCAATCCCAACCAGGAGTTTCAACGCAAATGGGAACAGGTGATCCGCGAGTGGTCCCAGCGCTGGGGGAAGAAGGTAGCCGGCTGGTGGTTTGATGGCTGCTACTTTCCGAATTCCATGTACCGGTCTCCGAACCCGCCCAACTTCGCCAGTTTCGCCGCCGCGGCCAGAGCGGGGAACCCCGATGCTGCAGTGGCCCCCAATGACCTCCGGGGTCTGTTGCACGCCAGCGCGCCTTCGATGGGATACGGACGGGTGGCGCCGACACCAATTTCGACAACGTCCGAAGGATGGCGGCGCTGCACCAGAGGGTCGCACTGCTGGAAATGACCAACCACGAGTTTCTGGTCAAGGCCCGCCGCCAAGGGCGGACCACGTTCGCGGACGGTACCACCGTGACTGTGGATTGGGACGCGAAAACCGCCCAGATCCGCCCGTAGCGAAGGGAGTCACCGTGCGAGGTTTCTGCCGGCCAAACCGCGCTGGAGCGGATCGGAGGCCGTCCGGACGTCCGCCAGATTCTCCTGAGTTCGATCGAGCCAAACTAGTGGCCCAGCAGAACGGCGTGGTGGTGGGGGGTGATATTCTTGGACGATCCCAGCCTGTTGGGCTCGAAAATCCGAGTCAGACTCGTTCGAAGTCAGGCAAAAGTACTGGTACTGGGCAAAATGCAGTTTGTTTCGAGGCTGTTCTGTACGTTGACGTTCGTTTCGAGCGTGGACCACTGTTGACTGCTATCTCCTGTTAACTCTATACTCCGAAACATAACTATTTTCCGTCTGGTTCTAGATCGTTTTGAAGTTTGGAGGTATTTCACGATGAAACAACGGTTCGCCGCTCTGGCGATCATCACCCTTTTCTGCGCGCTGGGGACTGCCTCTGCGTCAGTCATCGGCGTGCTTAATGTGACAGACTGTGGCGGTGGCGGTGTCACAGTATCGACCACTGCCATCGATTGGATACTGCCGGTTGGCAGCGGTTTTGGATGCATCCAAGCCGATGCCCTGACCAATGTGACGTTTTCGGGCGGAAACATTGCACCTACGGAGCTTGGGAACATCAAGGATCTGGTTTTCGGCGTTACTTCCGGGACCAATTTCATGGTTTTCTCGGGCGCTCCTGGTGTCGGCACCCTCGCTTTCGACCTCACCTCGGTTGCTCCGGGACTTCTAACACCCTGTAGTGCTGGAATGAATACTGGTGATAGTTGCTCAGTGGGCGGTTTTGGGCCGTTCATCTTAACCAAGACTGCGACAGGCACCAGCATATCTCTGACCGCACTAGGCACGACGAGCGATGGAACGACTCCGATTTCCAATTGGGAGGGGTCTTATACCACTCAATTCGCTGGCCTTGCTCCGATCGACATCCAGAACTTCATTCTCGGCATCCCGGATTCCAACACCGGATTGGGTTGCGTGTCCGGGTCGTGCACCAGTACGTTTTCCGGTTCGTTCGCCATTACGGCGGGCAGTTCCGTTCCTGAGCCGGGTTCGTTGGTCTTGATTGGCGCCGGGTTGCTGGGTCTTGCGACCACTCTCCGGAAACGGAAGAAGAAGAAGTAGCGCGTATCGCAGGACGTTTGTAGAATCTCTTGCTTTTAGGCCCCCGCTTGATCGCCGCGATCATGCGGGGGTTTTGTTTTGCCGCCACACCTCGGGAATCGCCGGGATCGGAACCGCAAATCAGTATGACTCGTAAGCGCATTCTCTTTCTGGCTGAAGGCGCGACGATGGCGCATTTCACGCGCCCGCTTGTATTGGCCGAGGCTCTCGATAGACGCCGCTACGACATTTTTTTCTATGCGCCATCGCGCTTCTCGGCTTATTTGTCAGACAAGCCGTTCGCAACCGGCGAACTTGAGACGATGCCGGGCGAGCAGTTCCTGGCGAATCTCAGTAAAGGTGCACCATTGTTTCCGCCGGACATTGTCCGGCGCTACGTCAAGCAGGACCAGGATCTCATATCCAGCATTCGCCCGGACCTGATCGTTGGCGATCTGCGCCTGTCACTGCCTATCAGCGCGAGCCTGGAGAGCACCGCCTGTGCGGTCATCACGAATGCATATTGGAGTCCCCATGCCAAACACCGCGCCATCATACCCGCGTTGCCGCTGACGCGCGTAGTGCCCCCTCGTCTACTGGTTCCGGTGTACAAGTTGGCTGAACCCCTGGCGCACGCAGTTCACGTTGGCCAGTTGAACACCGTGCGGAAGGAGTTTGGGCTGCCTCCAATTCCCCTGGACGCGCGCGCGATGTTCACGGAAGGGACTTATGTGCTGTATGCCGACGTGCCCGAGTTCGTGCCCACCCATAATCTCCCGGGGAACCATCACTATATGGGCATATGCCAGTGGACGCCGCCCACCCCGAAACCGGACTGGTGGGACCGCATGACTGCGGACGGCAAACCGAAAGTATTCGTCGCACTGGGGAGTTCCGGTTCGTTGCGGGTTCTGCCGGCGCTGCTGGCAGCCTTATCCAGACTGCCCGTTTCCTTGCTGGTTGCGACGTCGGGGCGACCCATGCCACCCACGACCTCTGAAGCATATGTGGCGGAGCTCCTTCCTCTGTCGGAGACGACCGAAAAATCGAGTGTCGTGGTCTGTCATGGAGGCAGCAGCGGCTGCTACCCCGCGATTGCCAGCGGAACTCCCGTGCTGGGAATACCCAGTAATGCCGACCAGCAGCTCGCCACTGCGGTCCTCGAAGAGAGCGGTGCGGGACTTGGTGTCCGGGTTGAAGAGGCCTCGGAAAAGCGGCTCTTCCGGACTCTGGAGAAGCTACTCTTCACGCCGCAATATCGTCAAGCCGCACAAAAGTGGGCGACGGTGTTTAAGCGGTACGACAGCGGCGCCCTTTTCCGGCAGTTTGTAAACGAAACGCTGGGAGAGTGAGTCAAATCACTCCCTAACGGTCGTGGCTCGGAAAGACGCACGAGCTGTTATCGAGACTTGCGAAACGTCACCATAATATAATCGCCAGCCGGCAAAAAGTATCCGAAAAAGGCCAGGAACACCAGATCGGGAGACCGCGCAACCAGATCTGTTCGGGGCGGTTCCACCGCCGTATCCAGCAGGCCGCTCTTACGAAGATACTGCCATAGGAACCGCGAATTCACCGTGGGGAACAGGCTGTCGTAAAAGGAACGTCTATAGGTGTGAACCGGCTCCATCCCTCGCTCACGGCCGAGGGCCAGGAGTATTCGCTCCGAGAGGATATGGCGGTGGTACGGAGGATGCAGCGATGGATCCCCTTTGCGGTCAATGGCGACGTGATCCGCATTGGGCGTACCGATAACGAGAAGGCCACCGGGGCGGACCAGCGGCGTCAATGAGTGCAGAAACGCGCGAGGTTCGTCGTGGTGCTCGATCACGTCATAAGACACGACGGCGTCGTATGGCTCATCGAGCGTCTGCCGATTATCATAGGCCGCTACGAACGGATCGTATCCGAATGCGTGTTCCAATCCCCTTCCGCGCAGAAAATTCACAAACAGCCCAGCGCCACAGCCATAATCGAGGATTCGGTCCGAACGGCGAAAACCCTGGCGTTCGAGGAGTTGCAATCGATTGCGATAGCCGATACGCTCGCCAAAACCCATCTGCTGCTTTTTGAGCGGATAATCGGCATAATACCGAGGAAGGTCGGCGTCCTCTTCGCAGTGTATCGAGCCGCAGCCGGTACACCGCCATAGCGTGAAAACATCTTTCTGAAACCGGCGGACATTGCAAGGGACTCGCCCCACCTCCGCCGCTTCAGTGCGGGTGCCGGGATGTTCGCAGAGATTACACTTGGTACAGCTTGCCATTTCAAATCTGACCGCTTGGGGGCTGAGGATTAGAAGACAGTATAGCGAAGGGTGCGGCGATAGTTCCACTTCGAAGTCAAGGTGGCTAACGGTCGTCCGAGGACAGAGCGGGCGTCCCCATGTTCCCACTGGCGAATGGCACCGGCTGGGCCTTGCCTGTTCTAGCCAGCCACACCGGCCCGCGCAGCCGATAGGTGGCGCGTAATAATTTCGGTGGCCCGCTCGACACCGTTCTCTGTGCGGATCTTCTCACCGATGGCAGCCGCATTGTGCCGGATCGAGGGATCCTTTACTGCGGTCGCGATCGCCGCCGCGAGACGCGCGGCGGTCAACGCCTTGTGAGGAATCGGGGCCGGGCCAGCGCCCAAAGCCGCGACGCGACGCGCCCAGAATGGCTGATCACTGAAGAAAGGAACCGTAATAATTGGCACGCCGGCACGCATTCCCGCGGCTGCCGAGCCTGCACCGCCGCTATGAACAACCGCCGCCATCCGAGGAAAGAGCCACTCAAAAGGCACGTCACCAACCGGCAGGAAATCACTGGCATCGGTTTGCGATGACAATTGGTTGGAGCGCAAGCCAACTATGCCTCGCTGCCCGGAAAGCCGTAGAGCCTCCCGGATGATGCGGATCACCGCCATGTCATCCAGAGAGCCAAAGCTGCCAAAGCCTATATAAACCGGGGGTGTTCCGCCCGACAGAAAATCCATGAGCCGGCGATCCGGCCGCCAGGCAGGCGGATCCCTAAACCAGAAGCCCGTAACCTGAACACTCTCATTCCAGTCAGGAGCGCGCGGGATTACACTCGGGCTGTAGGCGTAGACCACCAGTCGGCGGCGTATCCGGGGAAGGGGACCGCGCAGCGGGACCGCAGGTAACCCCAGGTGCTCCTGGCGCCACTGGTTCAGCATTGCGCGAAACGGCTGCCACATGAATTGCTCGCAGACCGCGTGGGTGAAGCGGTTGAAGGCGGCGCCGAGTTTGGGCTCACCGGGCCAAAAAGGATGAGCAAAAGCGCCGGTCGGGACTAACGTGGGTGACATCGCTGTCACGATCGACGGTATCCTCAGTTTCTCGGCCAGATGAAACCCCTGGGGAGCCGTGTAGTGATAAATGATGGCCTCCGCTTTTGCGCATGCCTTGTCGAAGCTTTCCCAATAACCTTCGGTCTCGAGCAGTTTGCGGGAGATGGCGCGGATCGCGCGGATATGTTTGACTATGTTCTCACCCGACTCTAGCAGAGCCCGGCCCTCTTCGGAATCGGTCAAAGGCTGCCCGGTAGCGGCCAGAGGGGCCATCGCCAGTCCTGCGTCTTCCACCAGCGGTCGGAAACTGCCGAAAGTCGCGATCTGTACTTCATGGCCGGCTCGGCGAAGGCCCTCGCCGAGAGCCACCATGGGCTGGACGTCTCCTCTGGAACCGATCGTTAAGAGAGTCAGGCGCATCGTGATCCTCAAGAAAACGTGGAAGAATATGCGTATAGGTTACATTAGGACACGCGGCGCCGATGTCCGTCAACGAGATGGCCACCACCCGAGAGTTTCCTGAAGGTCAGGCTCGAGTTGACCGCACCGACGTGACCCATCTCTTTAGGAGCATTGGGTCTCTTACTATTGATAGAGATGCCCCGGGACGTGGTAGACTGCGGGAATGCGCCTAACCAGCAGAAGCTTCAGGTTCATGGCACAGGCACTTGCGCTCGTGCTTCTAGCCGCTCCCGCGTTCGCCGGGAATGAAAAAGACTACACGTACCTCGCCCTAGGTGAGTCCATCTCGTTCGGGTATGATCCAACGGTCGCCGCGCCGGCACCCGAAAAATTCACTGGCTACCCGGAGGTGGTGGCCGATATTCTGCACCTTCAGCAATCGAAGAAGGAAGTCAACGCCTCCTGCCCCGGAGAAACCAGTGGTAGCTTCCTGACGTTTGACGCACCAGATAATGGATGCCAGGCGTTCAAGAACGCTTTCGGTTTACACACGAACTATGCCGGCTCGCAGTTTAACTTTGCCGTGTCGCAGCTACAGACCAATAAGCACATCGACCTGGTAACGCTGAGCATTGGCGGCAACGATCTCTTGCTCCTGGAACAGCAATGCTCCACTGCTCCATCGTTTGCCGACTGTGTGAACGCTCATCTTCCCGCCGTCCTGGAATCGTTTGCGCAGAACCTCGGGCAGATCCTGACCGCCCTGCGCTACCAAGGGAACTATAACGGAACGTTGATCCTGATGAAACTTTACTCGCCAACCGCCGATCCGCTGTTCGTGCAGGTGGTTGGTGCGCTGGATCAGGTGATGGTTGACGTGGGCACATCTTTTGGCGCCAGATTCGCAGACGGCTTCGGCGCGTTCAGACTCGCTTCGGCCCTTTTCCAATATGACCCGTGCCAAGCCGGACTCTTGATCCGGTTGAGTCCTACAACGTGTGACGTGCACCCGTCGCCGGCTGGGCGTGATCTGCTCGCCGCCACAGTCTTGGTAGTCTTGCCGGGCAAGTAGCCGTGGAAGCGTGCCCTCGAGCGTCGCACACACCTGAGGCAACGAGTTCGAATCAGTATGCGCGTCCGTGTTGGGGATCTTGCTCGTTCAAATCCCGCAATCAGCTCTGAACCGTCAGAGCACTGCCGGAATGAGCCGGTACATCCCCGCGAGGATATGCCGCGCCGCTAGTAGAACCTGCTTCAGTGGCAATCGCGATTTGCACGATGCCGGCCGTGGACGAGGTCCAAGCCGGATCGCGGGGAGTGGTTTCCGCCGGCTCTAACCCGGGATAGGCGGAGGCATCCGCGAGGACACGCTCGTATTCCGGAACCACGGTATCCCGCGTGAAGAGGTAGTAGTGATATCCCGTCAGCAGGTAATCGAGGGACTGCTGGAAATGCTCCGGGCTTTCGAGGACAATCTTTCGAACGAAACGCAGCGCTTCGCGCCGGAAACCCGGCTCGACCGATCGCAAGAACTGGACAAGCGCAGCAAGCCTCGCCTTCCCCGTGAATTGCGCCAGCATTCTGGCCTGCCCTGTAGCCTTACTTCCGCGCACCATCCCGCCGGGGAAGAGGAACCTGCGGAGCTTGCGAACCAGGGTCTTCTCCTTCGGCAACCGTCGATAGGCTTCGAGCAGCCGGTCGAAATAGGCGCGAGGTTCATAGATGGTCTCCAGGATACGGCGCTGGCCACGGACCAATGTCTCAAAGGAAAGCGTCGTCCTGAAATTGCAGTAGAAGGGTCCAAGACCGTCAGCTTCCGTCAAGGACCGGAGCAGCCGTCCTTCCCTCTGCATGCGCTCGTGCAGTGGCGTATTGGGAAGGGCACCGAGTTGGCCGACCATGGCGTTGGGGATGGCGGCCTGGGTGATGAACTCAATCTGACGATCGAAGATGTCCTCCGTCTCGTTATCGAACCCGAGGATAAACCCGCCGAAAACCAGGAGCCCGGCGTTCTGCAGGACGCGCACCCGGTCCACCAGAGACCCCCGCACGTTCTGCAACTTCCTGCTTTCCTTCAAGGCGGCCACGTCCGGCGTTTCGATGCCGATGAAGACCCAGAGGAAGCCGGCTCGGATGACGCTCTCCAGGAGTCTCTGGTCTTCGGCCAGATTGAGGGTGGCCTCCGTGCCGTACTGGAATGGGTGGCCGTGCTTCCGGTTCCAGCGTTCCATTTCCGGGAGGAATTGCAGCACTTCCTTTTTATTCCCGATAAAATTATCGTCTACGATAAAGACGCCGCCGCGATAGCCGGTAGCGTAGAGGGCGTCAAGTTCCGCCAACATCTGGGCAGGCGTTTTCGTGCGCGGCGACCGCCCATAGAGCACGATGATGTCGCAGAATTCGCATTGGAAAGGGCACCCACGCGAATACTGCAGCGGAATCATTCCGTAATCCGCCACATTCACGAGGTCGAATCGCGGGCAGGGGGTTTTGCTGACATCGGGTTTGACGGAACTGGCATAGATCGGCTGCAACGTCCCCGCTTGGATGTCCCGAAGAAACATGGGCCAGGTCACTTCCCCTTCATTCAGAACCAGATAGTCGCAATACGGACGGCACTCATCGGTGAACGACGTGGGATAAGGTCCGCCAAAGACGACCGGCTTCCCCGCCTTACGGCAACGCTGCGCGGCCGAGAAGAGCGTCCGCTGCTGCATCATCATGGCCGAAAAGAGCACCATGTCGGCCCAGTCGATATGCTCGTCCGTGAGGGGCTCGCAGTTCATGTCCACGATGCGCACCTCATATTGTTCGGGCGTCATGGCCGCGATCGTCATGAGGCCAAGAGGTGGCATTAGCGACTTGCGCGCGACCAACGGCAAGGCATGCTGCATTCCCCAATAGGTTGGATCGAAATCGGGATAGACAAAAAGCAACCGTCTATACGTCATTGGGGAAGAATTCAACCGCGTGTACTCCGAATGCAGCCATTCTCCCTCCGTTATCTGGCAAGCTCCACAGTGAATTTGGATAGCGAGCCGCTATTATCATCGGGATATTTCGAAAGATGGGAACCCTAAAGGTGATCCAGGAGCGCGGGACTGCGGCCAGAGACGGAGCGTATTCACCAAGCGAATACGGGTCGCAGGGTGGTGTAGCACGTAAGAGACCAAAGCTCGCGGCACCAAAATCGACCGGAATGTACGCAAGAAACCGCGTTATGAAACCGTATATTTAGGGAAACAAAAGCGTTAGCAGCGTATCCGCCGTTTTACCGCTGCCTGTCGCACGCGCTCAGTCTCCTAGATTATTTCACCGTACTGTGAAAAACCGTGGTGTTTTTACGCATGATGTATTTAGTGCCCTGCAAGAATGTGTTGTACGGCACTTCCGCAGAACCTTCCCGCTTCTGAATTCTAAGCCCTTTAATCCGAAAGTCAGATTTGGCACACTGATTGCCTGTCCTGGTGTTCCGCAAAAGAGACAAAACAGAGGGGTTGCTGCCTGAGGGTCTAGGTTAGCGAAACCGGGTAGCATGGCCGATATAACTTTATGCAGTCTAGGCAAAACCTGAGCCCTTGCCTAGAATTGCGATAAGAGGTGAACCTAGGTGCAATTGGTCCCGCCGGAAACAGAAACACTCCCAAATAGCGTCGAGGAGGACGATGGGATATCACCTTCGCACGGACATGCAGCGGTACGTCAGGTTGGATTAGTCCTCGTGGCACCCCCAGGTGCTCGTATTCCCGTCGATTTCCAGGATGTCCAATGCGAACCGATGTGGCATGAAGAGCTCATGGGGAGGATGCAACGATTTCGAGGAAGCGTATACCTTCAGGATGGGGCCATTGGGCCCCGCCAGCTTTCCCGCGACGGGCACCATCGGGTCGGAATCGACGCGAATAGCTGGCACCTTCTCGCGCTGGATGGTTCTGGAAGCATCTGCGGATGCGTTCGGTATTACTCGCACGAGAGCGATGCCTGCTTTCAGGAACTGTGGGTACGCCACGCGGCGTTGGCTAACAGTGAAGTCTGGGGCGGCCCATTCCGCAAAGCTGTTGAAGCGGAACTACAGCGGGCACGCCGCCGTAACGTCTCTTATGTCGAGGTGGGCGGCTGGGCAATCTCGTCAGAACGTAGGTGCACCATTGAAGCCGCCCGAACCGCGCTTGCGACTTATAGTTTGGCCAGGGTACTGGGCGGTTGCATCGGAATCACCACGGCGACCGTGAGGCACTCCTCTTCCTCGCTTCTGCGTCGCATCGGCGGCAGCTCACTGCGAACTGAGGCTGGCGAACTCCCGCCCTATTACGACCCACAGTATGCTTGCGACATGGAGGTTCTTCGGTTCGACTCCGAATCTCCTGCCCCCAAGTACTTTACCCTCGTAGATCGGCTTCGCGCCGATATCCTCGACGTTCCAGTAATTTGCCGGACCCGCCCGCCTTGGTTTTACGCCCCTTATCAGAACCTTCGTCCGGCAGTTCGGTTGTCTACAGGTCTCTACGCTGTGCAAAGTGCGTGAGAGGCCTTCTCGGTCTGGCCGATCCACTGCAATGTGAGTCGCGCCGGGTTCTTCTCCCCATTGACATCTTCTACCCTGAAACCTGTCTCTTTTTGAGTTTTGGGGAACCCAAATGTGGAGGCGGCTTACAGTTAGCCGGAAGGACCAGGCAAGCTGCCCTACGCCGAACGGCCAGCCGCGCCGCTCTGGCTGCGCATATCCGCTTTGCCGGTGTCTTCCGGCACGTAACGGCCGGGCGCCAGGATCCCATTCGGGTCAAGTGTCTGTTTGATGGTCCGGAGCAGATCCGTATAGGCGCCGGGCTGGCTCATGGCGGACATGGAGCCGATGCTCAACCGGTAAGAGTAGTATCCATTCCCGCCCAGGCTTTCGAGGAGATCGTGATAGCAGGCCATGGCCCGCTCGTCTTCGCCGGGCATGTCGCGGTCGTATGCCAGCGAAATAATGCACGCCAGCGTGCGGTCCGTGACCGCCGTAAGCGAGATTGCCGGTTCGAAGCCGTGGCGGAGCACCAGCTCGGTGGCCAGGCCGGTGAGCCTCTGCGCATGGAGGCCATCGTTGGGCGCCACGGGACTGCACCAGAGGAGGCCGCAGCCGTCGCGGTCCGGATCCATCGCCTCTGGTGGCGCGGTTCGCTTGCGCCAGTAGGTACTGAATAGAGGGTGGTCGGTGGGTATGCCCTTCATCAAGCCGTAAACCGGCTTGAGCACCGCCAGCATGCGGGTCAGGTTCCAGCCGCTGATACGCTCGTACAGCTTGGCGAACCGGGAGGCCCACTGCAGCTTGCGGTCGTCCAGGAATTCGAGCTTGCTGGCTTTGCCCTTCAAGGCTCGCCTCAGAAGGCGGCGGGCTTCCTTCACCTGAGCCCGGGTGCCGTATAGCGCGCCCGACCCATTCCACGCGCCGATCTTGAGCTCGCGGCGGAATTGCTCCATCAACGGGCCGCGCAGCGGTGTTTGCCCTTCGGTCTCCTGCCACGGATACTGTTGTAGCGCCGAGAGGACTTTGTAGTCGTTGGCAATGTGGGAGGCGCTGCGAATGGTTCCATTCATGCGCAACGGGCGCAGGGCATCCACCAGGGCGGTCAACCCCTCAGGGGACTCCGTGCGAAAGTAATACGCCTGGAAATACTCCGGTGCCGGCATCAGCCAGAGCGTCATGCGGGTGACGATTCCGAAGTTGGATTGCGAGAACAGACCATCCAGGGACGGCCCGACGCCCCAACGGTAAAGCGGGGCAGCCTTCGCCAAGGCGAAGCGGGCGAATCCGGTTTCCACCACGTCTCCCTCGGGAAGCACTACCTCCAGGCCGCAGGAGTGGGCGAAATGATCGCCGTAGGGGGTATGGCCGAATCCGCGTTCCACAGCATTGCCGATCAGGCTGCATTGCGGGCTCGCGCCCGTGGAATCCATCCACAAGGCGGAGCCACGCTCCTGCAGGAAGGCATACAGTTGAGCTTGCGTGACCCCCGGCTCCACCGTCACATAACCCAGTTCTTCGCTGAAATCCACGATGCGGTTCATGCGGCCCAGGTCCAGCAATACGCAGCCGTCCGCAGCCGGAACGCGAGAACCGTAGCCCCAGTTCTTTCCGCTGCTAATCGGGTAAACGGGCGTGCCCAAACGATTCGCGATTCGCAGGCATTCCTGCACCTCGGCGCGGTTTGCCGGTCGCACGATCGCAGGAATTCTGTGGCTGGTGGCAAACGTGCCGGTTTCGGCCGTCCGCAGCGAGGACGAATCCGTAATGACTTGTTCGGGCCCGACTACCTCGGCCCATAGGCGGGTGGTGTTGGCGGAAGTGTCTCGCACGCGTTTACGGGTTTACCTTTCCAACGGATGTCACGCTATCCCGGCAGAGGGCTCCAGATCGGGTGGGAGAGCCGGATCGGAACTCTGCTGTGACGATTTAAACCGAATCCGGCCAAGACACACTATACCGTAAAAGGCTTATGCAACTATGCTCTCCCGTGGGAAGGTCAGGCTCTTACCGAAAGTTTGATGTCATGAAACGTACAGCAATTGAAGAACCAGAAACGACCCAGTTTACGCCAGAGCTTTTGTAGCCTTTTTGACGTCGTCCTCGTCTACCTGAACCAGCGCGCCAAACCGGCCGTTGCCGGCGCAGAGTGCCTGGACCGCATAGACGTTGATCTCCTTTGCCGCCAGTTTGGCCAGAACGTCAGCCACCGCACCCGGATGGTCTTCGCCGGTGATGTGGAATGCCGTCTGCTTCTTTCCCAGCTCGATCTTGAGTTGCTTTGCCGCTTTCTTGAGGAACGCCGCATCTTCCGCAACCAGATCGATCCGGGACTTGCTCTTTCCAACCGGGTAGCCCCAGATGCCCAGAAAATTGACGCCGGCTTCCTTGAAGGCGCCGAGCACCTGCGCGCCTTTGCCCGGCTTATTGGAAACAACCACTGAGTAAACTTCGAGCTTTGTCATTTTCAAATCCTTTCGTTGACTCTTCCCAGTGTATATTGCGCCGGGGCGCCGAGACCGCCGGGGCTTAACCTTATCTCCAGGCAACTGCTCCCCTGAGCCTGAGACTGAGTCTGAGTCTGAAAAGCCGCGAAAAAATCGCCCGCAAGCGGGCGCGGCAGGCGGAACCGCCTGCCCCACCTGGAGGATCGTCCTAATCGTTGCGGAGCGCGGCCATGGGGTCGATGCGGGCGGCGCGGCGGGCTGGGATATATCCGGCCAGCAAGGTGACGCAGAAGATCGTCAGGATCGCCAGGGCGAGGGTGCTGGGATCCGCCCAGGTCAGCCCGAATAGCCGGTTGGCGATGAGACGGGCCGCGGCCAGCGCGCACGGCAGGCCGATCGCAACTCCCAGGGCCACCAGCCGGAAAGTCTCGCGTAGAACCATCCGCAGCACGCCCGTTTGGGATGCGCCCAGCGCCATCCGGATACCGATCTCGCCGGTGCGCCGGCTCATCGAGTACGACATCACCCCGTATAGCCCGATGGCCGCCATCAGCAACGCCAGCCCGCCAAAGAACGCCGAGAGGTCCGCCATCAGGCGCTGCGTCACCAGGCGCCGGTCGATCTGTTCGTTCACCGTCCGGAGGTTGAGCAGCGGTAGCCCGCGGTCCACATCCGCGATGGAACGGCGAACCGCCGAAATCAGGTTGCCCGGATCTCCCCAACCGTTCAGCAGGAAGGTGGCGCCATCCACCGTGCCGATCGGATGGAAGAGGTTCGCGTAGAATCGCGCCCGCTTCGTCTCGCTCGGCCCGTGTTCCCTGGCATCCGCAGCCACGCCCACAATTTCGTAGGTCTCGCGAGTGGTCGGATACTCATCGGTCACGTGCTTACCGATGGGGTCGGAGTCCGCGAAAAAGAACTTGGCGAAGCTCTCGTTGACCACGGCGACTTGCGAGCCGTGGGCGGCATCGGCCGCGTCGATTTCCCTTCCGCGCAGCAGGGGGATTCCCAGCGTGCTGAAGTAGGCCGGCCCCACCAGGGTCCACCGCGAGCGAAGTTCGTCCGGGGTGCGCCGGCCGGTCCCCTCGAGTGAGATCGGGTCTCCCGCATCGCCGCCGAAAAGGCCGGCGTTCGATAATGTCACCCCGCGCATGCCCGGGATCGCCAACAGGCGCTCGCGCAACCGCCGATACAGCGCCCCAACGTTCGCGCCCCGATATCCAGCCGTCACCGGGTCGACGCGCACCATCAACAGGTGGTCGCGGTTGAAGCCCAGTGGCTGCGCCGCCAGGTTGTGGAGGCTGCGCACCAACAAGGTTGCACCCGTCAGCAACAGCAGCGAGAGCGCCACCTGGGCCACCACCAGCAACCGGCCCGTGCGGGCACTCGCCCGCCCTCCGATCGACCCGCGGGCACTGGCCGCCAGCGTTCGATTCAGATCCACCCGCGTGGCCCGTAGCGCCGGCAGCAGGCCGAACAGAATCCCCGTCAGCAGCGCGATCGCACCCGTGAATAGAAAGATGCGGACGTCGCGATGAACTTCTACCGCGACGTCGTAGCCGCCGCCGGCTACCAGTTTCACCAGCAGATCCGTGCCCCAGCTTGCCAGCAAGGCTCCCAGAATCCCACCCAGCGCAGCTACCAGGACACTCTCGGTCAGCAGTTGCCGGATCAGCCGCGCACGGCCGGCTCCCAGCGCCAGGCGCACGCCGATTTCGCGCTGGCGTCCGGTGGCGCGCGCCAGCATCAGGTTGGCGACATTGGCGCAGGCGATCAGTAGCACCAGCCCCACCATGGCCATGAGCAGGAGCAGCGGGTCCTGGAACCGATCGCGGAGCCGGGAAGCGCCGGTCGAGCCGCTGCGAAGCTGGATCTGCTGATCGAGCATCTCGCGGCGCTCTTTTTCGGTGGGCAATGCGCTCGCCAAGCCTTGCAGAATCTGCTGGAAGGCCACGTTGATTCCCGCCTCGGCCTTGGCCCGCGATATCCCGGGAGCCAGGCGACCCATCACCTGAAGCCAGAGCGTATCGCGCGGTTGTAAGTAGTTTCTTCCGGGCAGGACCTGTTCCTGCATGGTGATGGGGATCCAGAGATCGGACTCCGAACCCACCAGCATCCCGCGGAACCCTTGGGGCGCCACGCCCACGATCTCGAACGGCGCCTGCCCCACGCGAATGGTTTTGCCTACCACGCCCGCGTCGCCGCCAAACTCCCGCTGCCAGAAGCCGTACGAGAGGACCGCCAGCGGGCTGGCACCCGGCGCTTTGTCTTCTTCCGGTGTGAATGCCCGTCCGACGATCGGTTTGACCCCGAGGACCCCGAAGAACTCGCCGGATACCAGTTGAATTTTGGCTTTGGTGGCCTGTTCGCCGGTGTTGTGCGCGGTGAAAACATCCCGCTCGCTGAGCGCGCTCTGAGCCGCGTACATACCCGAGAATACGCTATTGTGGGCCCGCAACTCCTGGAATTCGGTATACGACAGCAGGCTGCGCGGACCACCCTCGGTGGTCTCTACGGAGACGCCGGCGGATCCGGGGTCGGTCAGGAGCACAAGTTCTTTGGGATGCGAAACGGGTAGGATCCGCAGCATCACGGCGTTGATCAGGCTGAAGATCGCGGTGTTCGCCCCGATACCCAGCCCCAGGGAGAGCATCGCCACCAGCAAGAAGCCTGGACTCCTGGAAAACGTGCGGATGGCGAAGCGCAGGTCCTGCCGAAGTCCATTCATGGGGGACACGGAGAGCAAACTGGATGCCGCGGCAACTTTCGGAAAATGAATGGAATGCGAGGCCGGTCGAGGCGTCTGGGCGTCCCATTTTCGGGACGGACCGTCCCCCTGCGGGCATCTTGCCGGGGGGGTGTTGTCAGCGACCCGAGGGCCCCGCCTCAGCAGCCCTGTTCCCAGTAAGGGAACAGACCCACATCAGTTCCACGCGGGACCGTGTACGGGGCCGTCCAATTTGACAGGGGCGCGCAACAAGGCCGCCTCTTCGGCCAGGGCGCCGATGGTGGCCTTCAGCAGGATGCCCTTCATGGCAGCCTGTGCCTCGGCCCAAACCGCATGGGCCGGACACCAGGTTTGCCGCTCGCAGGCATGGGGGCCGGTCAGGCAGAGATTCAGTCGAACGGGGCCCTCCACCGCCTCGATGATCTGCAGGACGGAGGCGTTACGGTGGGCCGATGCGAGCTCGAAGCCACCGGTGTTGCCGCGATGCGACACTACCAGGCCGGCGTGCGTGAGGCTCTGCAGGACTTTCGACAGGAATTGCTCGGGACACTCTGCCGCTTCGGCCAGGTCCGCGCGGCTGGCGCGCGTTTCCGGCGGCAGCCCGGCCAGGTGAATCATCACCCGGACGGCGTAATCGGCGGCTCTTGTGAGTTGCATTATAGCTGTTCAGAGTCCTTTTATCTGGTTCTATGATGCAGCATTCTAAGTTCCACATTCAAAAGGACTGTTAAAATTGAGACTACTGGGGTCGGGATTGGGGGAATAGGGAGTATTCGCTCACCCAACTGGGTGAAATGGCCGAGGTGGGGAGAGCCGGTGCCGAAGGGGGCTGGCTTACGCGCGGACTGACAGACGACCCAGGGCGAATCGTCTATCCTATTGTCACCGCTCGCTGTCCAGCAGGTTCATTTGGCGCTCATCGTAACGCGTTCCAGCGACTGCGGATGCGGGGACGGCCTCCTCCAGGCGAGCCAGGTCCGCGGGGGACAGTTGGACCTGGAGCGCTTCCAGGGCTTCCGCGAGCTGCGTTCGGGTACGCGCGCCGATCACGGGGACGAGGTTTCTGCTTTTCGCTAATACCCAGGCGATGGCCAGGTGTGCGGGGCGGAGCCCCCTTCCGGCGGCAAGTTCTCGCAGGACGTCGACCAGGCGCCAGTTCCGGGCCAGGTTCTCTCCCTGGAAGCGCGGAAGCTGCGAGCGCAAGTCACCCTGCTGGGCCGGGAGGGAGCCGCTGAGCAGTCCTCGCGACAGAACGCCGTAGGCGGTCGCGCCGATGCCGAGTTCCTCGAGCGCGGGAAAGATGGTGGTTTCCGGGCGGCGGCTGATGAGCGAGTACTCGATCTGAAGGTCGGCGATGGGGTGAACGGCCTGCGCCCGGCGGATGGTCTCCGGCCCCACTTCCGAGAGTCCGATCGAGCGGACATATCCGGCCTTCACCAGGCCGGCAATGGCGCCGATAGTTTCCTCGATGGGAACGTGGGGATCGAGGCGGGAGGGGCGGTAGATATCGATATGGTCGGTTCCCAGGCGGGTCAAGGTGTGTGCCAGGAAGTTTTTCACGGCGGCGGGACGCCCGTCGAAGCCCAGCCAGGCTCCGTCGGGACCGCGCAGCGCGCCGAATTTCACCGACAACAGGGCCCGCTCGCGGCGGCCTTTGAGAGCGCGCCCAATCAGCATCTCGTTGTGCCCCATGCCATAGAAATCGCCGGTATCGAGCAGGTTGATGCCGCGATCGAGGGCCGCATGGATGGTGGCGATGCTCTCGCTTTCGTCGGTGTGGCCGTACATCCCGGACATTCCCATGCAGCCGAGAGCCAGGGGGAACACCCGGGGACCGGCGGAGCCAAGTTGGCGAAATTCGATGGGGTCTGCGGTCAATGGAGGATCTCCTTTTCCACCCGTGCCGGAGTGGGGCGGTAGCGGCTCTATTCTATGTTAGGAGAATCCGGGGTCCGTGGAGTGAGTGGGGTATCTGTGTTTCGAGAATGTGGGGCAGGTTTGGGTCCGGTGGCTAGCTGGTTGGGCATGTCCACGCGCTACAATGGCGGTCCGATCAGGGTCAGCAGAATCTGCCGCAGGTCCGGACGATTTCCGATTCGTTCGAGGGCAGACTGGCCGGGCCGGGCCTGCTGCGGCGTACCGAACTGACGCAAGATCTCGCGCGCTCGAAGCGGAGCAAGCTGAGCGCGGTTGGCGGCCCGAAGCGCTCCCTGAATGCATCCCAGCGAACCCACAATCATGGGAGAAGCGCTCGATGTTCCGGCGAAGGTATCGGTGTACCACAAGTCCTCGCTGTCGCCGCCTTGCAGGTCCCCGTATCCGCAGGTGGTCACTTCCCTGCCCCAACCCTGCGCATCCACCGCCGATCCGTAATTCGAGAAATCCAGGCGCGAACAGTTATCCCCATGATTCCGGCCGTGCGTGCCGGGGGGCGGGGCGCCCGCGCCTACGAGAACCGCGCCCGAATCGACAAGATGCCGGCGGAAGGGGTTGGTCCACGAATCGGGGAATGGCCCGAATGGAGGGCCGGGATTCGCATCGTACAGGGGATCGTCAAGATCCTCCGCCCCGTTCCCCGCCGCTTCCACAACCGTGATGCCTCTCCCGGTGGCGTATTCAATGGCAGCCAGATCGTCGGGCCACCATTCCACGGCGATAAAGCCACGCTGATCCTCGCGGCCGGCAAACCCGAAGTGCGGCCCCGGACGGTGCAGTTCCACCAGAATGATGTCGCCTGGCGAGAGCAGATCGGCGGCTAGGTGGATGGCAGCCGCGGAGTTGATCTGATCGCCGAACGCGGCAATCGCGCGCGCATGCGTGCCGGGGCAGATTCCAGTGACGCCGAATCCGTTGTGGTCCGAAACGAACACGCCCAGGACCGCGGTCCCATGATTGCGCCAATTCACGTCATTCAGCGGATTGCCTCCGGCAAGGCCGTTGTTGCCCTCGATCAGATCTTCGTGGGTGAGCTGCCAGGCGCCTTCCACATCGATGATGCGGATGTCCTTCCCCGACCCGCCGGGGTAGTTCCAGGCAAAGCGCGCGTCAATGCCATTTGGCGCAGCATCCAGATAACCCTGGCGCGCGGTGAAGTCGGGCGTGACAGCGGGCGCTCGATCGGCGGCTGGCAGCATGGGATTCACGGCGTCGGCCGGCAGGGGCGCCGGCTTCACGAAGGCGGCTTCCACGGAATCGTCATTGCGAAGTTGGTCCGCCAGATTCGCAAGATGCTCCTCGGGCGCGGAGACACGGTAGAACACCGACAAGTCCGAGGCCGCCGCGGGCGGCGCGCTTCCCGCCACCAGGCGCCGCGCGCGCCGGCCGGTGAATAGCGGGTGTATGATCGCGTTTCGCCGGCTGAGGATGCGGTGCACAGGATGCGCTTCCGATGGCGCTACCAGCCCCCCAGTTGCCGGTATGCGGACTCCGGCTCTGGATACCACGACGACGTGGGAGGGCGGGACCAAACGCGCCGGCAACTCTCTCCCTCTGGGCATAAACCGAATCTCCGGCGGCTCGCGGTTACGGCATCTGCGCGTCAGGCTTCACGTACGCGGATTCCACCAGCCCGGAATGGCGCAGCGCTTCGGCCAGACGGCTCGCCTGCTCCAGATCGCCGCCTTCCGCCAGGACAGCCATTCCCATCCCCCCAGGCAGCAGACGCAGCGATCCTTCGGCGATTCCGGCCGCCTGCTCGAGTCGGCGCAGCCACTGACCGGAATCGACATTCCCCTCTGAGCTCACGCCGCGCAATTTGGCCACCACCTGCACCTTTCCAGATTATCCCCATTTATGTGCCCGCCACCTGGAACGACCCAGTGGCTTCTGCGCCGTCGGGGTTGGTGATATGCGCGACCGCGATGTAGGGCCCTGTGGAGGCCGGCATGGTGAGCGATAACTGAATCTGGTTTTGGGAAATCGCCGTGATGGAGGGGGTTACCGGCGCCCCGGGGGTCGTGATGACTACCGAGGCCTTGGGGTCGAATCCGGAGCCCGTGACCGTCACTTGGGTACTCACCGCCGGCGACACCGAGTTGGGCGTAACCGAGATCACCTTCGGCGGAACTTTCGCGGGTGTTGGTGGTGGCGCGCTCCCGCCGGCCGCGGGAGAACTGGCGGCGCCCTGCACCATTTGCTTCACCTGGTTCGCGATGTATGGAGCGAAAACGGTTAGCCCGCTGAGCAGGAAGCTGCTGATGTCCGGCACTGGCTGGTTGTTCAGTACCCGCCAGACCGCAACGTAGCCGATTCCGACGTAGATAACCATCAAAACCAGCAGCCCCAGAAATGCGATCAGACGGCTGGTGCTGGGCTTGCCGTCTTCCCGGAGAGCATCGCCGAGCCTCCAGTCCAGCGTACGCCTGAGAGCGATCACAGTTCCGAGCAGGGAAATGACGTAGAGTCCGGTCATGATCCAAAACACGGTCCAGTACAGCCGGTCCGGAGTGGTGGGAGCGGGAGCCGCCGCCGGTGCCGCCGCGGTTCCGGGTTGCGCGGCTTCCGGCTCCGCGGGCGGCGCAAATGTAGTTGTTTCATCGGTCGGCGTAGGCGGTGCACTAGGCGGCGCGCTTTCAAAGGCGATCGCCAGTACCGGGTGGAGCTCGATGTTATTCGGGGCGTGACCCAGTTGGCCCGCTCCTCCGTGCGGAATGTCGAAGAAGCCAACGCCCGTGACGACTACCGGGACGTCGGTCTCCTGCATTTTCGTGGTGGTCTTCAGGGTTGCGTCGAAAGTGTTGCGCGCGGCTTGTATCTGCTGCTGAACAGGACTACCCGCGGAGCATGCCGGAGCGGGGATCTCGGCGATCATGGTGCCGCCGTTCTCGTCTTCCAGAACCAGATGATAGTCCGAGTCGGCCTCGCGTTTGAAGTTGGTGAGCCGCGCCCTCAATCGGAATACGGTTGTCTCAGTTCCCGCCACGCGCTGTTTGGTAACGCCCGCCGGACGCGGCAATGCGGTCAGATCCGCTATGGTTGCGTCTTTGATCTGAGTTAGCTTGATGGACGAAGCCAGCGAATCCCGAAGGATCTTCACGTCGCCCAGTTCGACCGGGCAGGTTGCCGCGAATGCCGGCTCGCTACATACGAGGACGGCTGCAGCCAGGAATGGGAAGGGAAGGGCCCACGGTTTGCGCATAGCTCCTCCTCCTGAGCGCCGGGGCCCCGTTAAGACATCGAGCGTCCGGCCATGCGAATCGCTCGATAATATCCGGGAAAAAGGATCAAGTCAAATGCCAATTTCATTTCAATTCGATTTACTCTCATTACTTATGGTGGGACAAACGATCGTCTTTCTTCGTCTGTCCACCGGCTTTCAGATGCGCCGCAGCTTCACGCGGAATTCATCCTCGCCGAAACTGTCGAAGACCGTTGTTCGCAATTCGTATTCCGCCTCGCCGATTCTGAACCGCTCTTTCTTTTTCCTGGCAAGCCGGCGAAGTTCCTTCCGCAACGACGCAGCTTCGGGACTCGAAGTGTCGAATTGGGCGAAGCTGGCGCCAGCGTTGTTCCGCATCGCGAACACCCACTCCACTCCATCCTTGTATTCAACGTTCATCTCATCCGCACCGAGCAGCAGGGCCTCCCCGACTAGTCTATAAACAATACTCTTTTGCTCCATAGCTCTCTTCACCTCGGGAAAAAAACACGCGACTGGCAGTGTACCAGTCCACAAGCAGCACGACATTGCCGATAGCCCCGATCGTATAATCGTGCCACGGAAACCTCCAAGGCTGAGAGAAAATCTAGATCCGCAGGCGGAACCGCCTGCGCCACGAGAACCAGTCCGCCTACGCCAGGTTCAGCACCTGTTTGACGGTGCCGCTCTGGTCCTGGATCTTCTGCTGGAGCATCATGAGCGCGTAGATGAGCTGCTCGGGGCGCGGCGGACAGCCGGGCACGAACACGTCGATTGGAATGACCTGGTTCACGGGAACCAGCGCGTAATTGTTGAACACGCCGGTGGAGGTGGCGCAGGCGCCCATGGAGATGGCCCATTTAGGCTCGGGCATCTGCTGGTACAGGTGCCGGATCACCGGGGCCATTTTCTGGGAGACCCTCCCGGCGATAATCATCAGGTCCGACTGGCGCGGCGACCCGCGGAACACCTCGGCGCCGAAGCGTGCGATATCAAACCGCGAGGCGCTCATCGACATCATTTCAATGGCGCAACAGGCCAGCCCGAACGTCATCGGCCAGATGGAGTTCTTCCTTGCCCAGTTGACCGCATTGTCGAGCGTGGTAAACAGGATCCCTTCCGATGCCGCGGCGGCGGCATTGTCCACCACGTAGTTGTCGACCCGCGCAAACAGCTCCGGGTCGCTGGCAAGGGGTGTATTCATACCCTTTATTTTCGCATGGCTGGCGGCACTCCTGTAAAATTGGAGATTACCCTCTTTTCATGCCATCCGAATCATTCCTGCAATTACTCGCGCGCACCGCCGACCTGTGTGGCGTCGAGCCGGGCTTCTGGGACATCTGGGGCCGTTATCATGCCACCACTCCAGAGGCGCAGCAGGTGATTCTCGAAGCGATGGGAATCGCCGCGGAGAATGCGGAGTCGCTGGAGCGCTCGTCCGCGGCCCTCACCCGGCGCGAATGGGCGCGGCTGCTGCCGCCGGCGATAGTGGCACGCGAATCGCGCGAGGTGGATCTGCTGCTCAGCATGCCGGCCGAATTGTTGGGGGAGAGCGCGCGAATTTCCGTTCGCCGTGAGGACGGCCACACCGTGGAATGCGAGTTGGGCCTGGGAGACCTGCCGCTGGCGGGCTCCATCGAAATGGACGGCTGCTCCTGGGTGCGGAAGCGGGCGCGGATTCCCATCGACCTGCCGCTGGGCTATCACGACATCTCGGTACAGTTGGGCCCCGTCCGCGGCGCCACCCGGTACATCGTGACGCCGGACCGCGCCTGGACGGATCCCGATCCGGGCCGGGGCGGACGCGCAGCGGGTATTGCCGTCAGCCTTTACGGCGTGCGTTCGGAGCGGAATTGGGGCTGCGGGGATTTTGGCGACCTGCTCGAAATCGTGGACTGGGTTTCCGAGCAACTAAAAGCCGGCTTCGTGGCGCTCAATCCGCTGCACGCCATCCACAATCGCCGTCCCTTCAACTCCAGCCCGTATCTGCCGAACTCGATCTTTTACCAGAATTTCCTGTACCTGGATGTGGAGGGCATGGAAGACTTCGCGAATTGCCGGCGGGCGCGGCAACTACGCCAGTCGCCCGCAGTGGCCGCCGGGATCGACGAATTGCGCCGCTCCCCTTTTGTGGAGTATGAAGGAGTCGCCGCGCTGAAACTGAGGTTCCTGAAGCTGCTGTTTGTCCGGTTTCTGAGAGAATGGCGTACCGGCTCGGCGCGCGCCCGCGAGTTTGAAGCCTTTCTCGCGCGGGAGGCCGACCTGCTGGAGAGCTTCGCCACCTACTGCGCGCTGGACGAGCACCTGCACCAGGGCAACCCGGACCTTTGGACCTGGAAGGATTGGCCCGCGCCCTACCAGGACCCCTCCTCGGCGGAAACTCGCGCGTTTCGCCAAAAACACTGGCGCCGGGTAATGTTTTACCAGTTCCTGCAATGGCAGATCGACATCCAGTTGCGCCGCGCGCAGCAGAGGGCACGCGACCGCCATCTGCCCATCGGCCTGTACCACGATCTGGCGCTGGCAACGGACCAGTCCGGCTCCGACTTGTGGGCGCACCGCCGGTTCTTTGTGGCGGGCTGCCGGGTGGGATCGCCTCCCGACGATTTTGCGCCGAAGGGCCAGGACTGGGGCTTTCCGCCGCCCCACGCGGAACGGCATCGTGAAGACGGATACCGGCTCTTTGCCGAATCCATCCGCAAGAACTGCCGCCACGGGGGAGCGCTGCGCATCGATCACGTCATGCGTCTCTTCCGTCTGTACTGGATTCCCGACGGCTGCGATGCCGCCGAGGGCGCTTACGTGCGCGAGCGATCCGACGATTTCGTGCGCATCCTGGCACTGGAGAGCGTGCGCAACCGGGTGGTCGTGGTAGGAGAAGACCTGGGAACCGTGGAGCCGGCGGTGCGCGAGACCCTGGCGGGCTTCGGAATTCTCAGCTACCGGCTCTTCTACTTCGAGAAGAACGGGCGCGGCGAGTTCCGCCGAGACGACGAATACCCGCAGCAGGCGCTGGTCTCCTCGACCACCCACGACCTGCCGACGCTCGCCGGTTTCTGGGTAGCGGCGGATGTGGAGGCCCGCCACAACGCAGGCGTGCTGGATGACGAAGGCTTCCGGTCGCAGGTGGCTGGCCGCCGTGTCGAAAAGCAGAAGATGCTGGACGTTCTGTTCCATGTGGGATTGATGCCCGCTCATTTGCCGCGCTCCGCGGAGGCCTATCCGGAATTGACCGGCGAACTGCACAACGCCATCATTGGCTTTTTGGCGCGGACGCCTTCGCAGCTTCTGGCCATCAACCAGGAAGACCTCACCAAGGAACGCTTTCAACAGAATCTTCCGGGGACTACATGGCAGTACCCGAACTGGGGCCGGAAAATGCGGTTCACGGTGGAGCAGTTGAAGTCGGACCCGGAAGCGCGCGGTTATACCAGGATGTTGCGGAACTGGATCGTGGATTCGGGAAGAGGGAACCACGCGAGGTAGTACGTGAACTGTCGGAGGGAGGCCGTCTATCTCGCCGGCCTTCCCGACGTCCCCGAGAGCTGGCCGCACTCCGAGGTGAACGACTGGGGTTTCGGGCGGTGATTCGTGGGTACAAGGTCTGGGGATGAGAGCGGACACATGGACGAAGAACGAAATCAAAGCTGCTCGCCGGCCGGGGAAAGTGACGCTGGCAGGCAGGTCGAGGACCGGTCGAGGGCCCGGCTGATCCACGGTTACTTATCGCGTGGGGCGTCCATGCGCGGGCCGGGTACGCCGCTCCTCGATTCCTTCGCGGCCGCCGGGTCGAAAATCCGCAGATCCACGTCGACGGCCTTGTAGGGGACCGGGTCGGGGCGCGATGCCAGGCAGTCGCTCAGGTCGCTGGCCGCGGCGTCGAAGAGATTCAACGCCGGCACATCGAGCAGGCGGAAGATGGTCTTCAGCAGCCCGGGAAAACTGGTGTTCACGTGGGAGACGTAATCCTTCCTGCACCACGGGCCGGCGCAAAGTAGAACCGTGCGCTGCGCATCGATGTGATCCACGCCGCCTTGCGCATCGTCCTCGGTAATGAACACGGCGGTCTCGTTCCACCACTTCGTTCCCGACAGGTATTCCAGGATACGCCCCAGTGCATAGTCGTTGTCGGCAACGAATGACTCCTCATAAGGATAGCCGTCCTCCGGGCGTTCTTTGGCCATATGATCGTTGGGCAGGTGCATGAAGAGGAACCGGGGCATCTCCTCACCGCCTTTGACGTATTTTTCGTCCATTTCCCGGATGAACTGCGACGCGCGGTACTGGTCTGGAATGTTCATGTTGAAGCCGGGATACTGGCGCGACGTGTGGCGGTAGAGCGGATCGGGCATGGGAACATTGGTCAGGAATCGCGCGCCGGTGGGTTCGAGGTCTTTACCCTCATCCACGCCCGCCAGTTCAAACCCCTCGCCGAAGTTATAGAAGGATACTCCGTGGCGGGTCAGGTGATGCCAGATGGTTCCGCCCTCCGTCTGCTCCTCGGGATGTACGGACGAGTCCGATCCGGCGAACAGAAGCCTCCCGGGCGCCGCGCCCAGGCGGAAGTCCTTTTTCTGGTCGCTGTAGGCCGCCATCAGCGACGATTCGGTCCAGGCGTTGGGATAAGCACCAACCAGCCAGTGGTGCCCATCCACGCTGACGTCCGAATCGGCATAGAAATTGTCGCTGAAGGTCCATCGACGGGCTATGGCGTGGTGGTTCGGCGTGACGTTCACATCCTTGAGACTAAAGCGCTTTCCCTTGCCGTCCACGTAGCCTCGGGTGCCCAGCCGCGCGATCTCGGGAGATCCCATGGCGGCTCCATTGGACGCGCTCTGGAGATCGCCGAACACCTCGTCGTAGGTGCGGTTCTCCTTGACGATCAGGATCACATGGCGAATCCCCGAGGGCAGCGGCGGGAGAGCCGTGGTAGACGGATGGAATCCGTTGGCCTCCAGGACGAAGGCGGTCTGCTGCGGTAAGTCCTCCGCCTTTGGCAGGGGAAAAACGGAAAGCGACCCCTGGCGCAAGTGGCTGGGAAGGAGGGCACCGGGCGGCCCTCCGGGAGCATTGGGCCCCCGGCCATGGCCTTTGGCGTTGGCCACAAAGATGGTGTCGTGGTCGATCGCCACACGCGTGGGAAACCAAGCCATGGGGAGATGGCCGAGCACCCGCCTCTCGCGCGTATCGATCACACCCACTGCGTTGATTCCGGCCTCCGCCACCAGCAGCCAACCCGACTTTTCGTGGTATGCCATGCCGATCGGCAGCACGCCCCGCAATGGTTCCATGCCGGGGATGCGTATGGGGATCTCGGCTGCCACGGTGTTGGTCTTCCCATCGATCACCGTGATGGAATCGTTGCTCGCGTTGGAAACAAAGATGTTATCAGCCGCAGCCACGACTCCCGAAGGGCTGCTGCCACCCTGGCTGTTCTCACCGAATGGAAGACCCGTGCGGATGAAGGTCTCGACCTTGGCTGCGGCGGGATTGGAGACGTCGATCACGCAGACCGAATTCGACTCTCGCACGTTGGGGTCGCCCAGACCGGGAACCTGGACTACCCCCTTCGCGGTTTGTCTTTCGGCGCCTGCGGAGGCCTCGGCGCTGGGGAAGCCGAATGCCGGGAAGGAAAGGCCGGTGGTCCGAGCCTGCTTGGGATCGGCGCCTGGGATGGACTGGTACTGGAACATTCCGACGTTGGTGACGTAAAGCTTTTGCCGGTCGGGCGAGAGCGCCAGAGCGAAGGGCAGGCGACCCACCTTTACGGATGTCAGGATCTGGCGGGACTTGGTTTCGATGACCGCCACGCGGAAGTTGGCCTGGTCCACGGCGTAAAGGATCCCGCGCTCGGCGTCTAAGGCCAGATCGCCAGTATAGCTGTCATCGAATCCGCCCTGGTTGAGGTCGATCACGCGCCGCCGGTCGGCGTTCCAATCGAAGAGGCTGATTTTGCCCGAATTACCCTCGGATGCAAAAACTGCATGCTCGCTGGAAAATGCCAGGCCCATGAATACGCTGCGCCAGTCCGCGTCTTCGAACTCGTCCAGCATGTCGAGCGACCGGGCCATCAGTTGGCGCGCCTGCCAGCGGCCGTTCTTGTCGCGATCGAGAACTGTGAGTGAATTCCGCCCGGGGCCTCCGTTGGAGGTCACCGCGGTTTTCCCCGAAGAACTGACCGCTAGGCCGAACGCACCTGGGCCCGTAACGTATTGATCTCCCAAGGGCGCGATGATCCGCCCGCCGGGCAAGATGGATGCGCCGGAGCGCCTCAGGGCGGGGCGTATGCCGGCCGGGGCAGAATAGGTCTGCGCTGTCAGGATGGTACTGAGCGTCAGCAGCGTCAGGGAGGAGCGCCAGGCGGCGGGCACCCCTCCATCATAACCCGTGCAAAAACGGGGTCTTCCGCACCTCGACGAACAGTTTCGACAGCCCTTGAGGCAATCGCAAATCGCGTAATCTTTGTCCGGGTCGGTAAAGATTCCACGCCCGGAGGGCGTTACCCTATATCCAGCGGGCTACAGCAATACCCTATCATCTAGTACTATGCATCACGTTTCCCTAGGGTTGCACCGCATGGCGGTCGGAAGTATCATTTGGCACGTAAAGTGCTAAAGTGTGGAGGAATGCGGTACTGCATGTATCGGCTAATCGTTTCCCTCACATTGCCGGCATTCTTCGCGGCCTGGGGCAATCCAGGCGCTACGGCCTCGAATTCCGGGTCTGAGCAGGCCGAGCAAAAGCCAAAGCAGGACCAGAAGCAGAAGCCGTCCAAGGCCAAGGACAGCGCAGCTTCCCTGACTGGCTGTATCGATGAGCATGATGGCCACTACGTCATGATCAGCGACCGGACACGCGATCCGATCGCCGATTTGGAGGCGGAGGGCTTCGAAACAGAAGGCTTCGCCAAACATGTGGGGCACAAGGTGACCGTCCGGGGGACCTCAAACCCGGGCGACGCCCGGCCCCTATTCCGGGTTCGCAGCATCGAGACCATTAGCGATACCTGTGCACAAGCACTCAAGTAGAGTATTTGAATCAAACCGTCTTTGGAGGAGATATGGCATCCAGTCCGATCGTAATAGCACCCCAGAAAGCACTTGAAGATCCCTTAGCCCATCTGCCTTGCTCTAGCATCGTGGAGTATCGGAAGGGCCAGATGATTTATAACCAGGACCAGCCCTCCACCAGCATCTACCTGGTGATTGACGGCAAAATCAAGGTTTCGCGCCTGGCCGATGACGGCCACCAGGTAGTAGTGGACATCTATCAGCCGGACGAGTTCTTTGGGGAATCGGCATTTCTCAATCTCCCGCACCGGTCGGAACAGGCCACCGCTCTCGAAAACACCAAGTTAATGACTTGGACCACGGCAGAGATAGAAGACATTGTTATGAAGCGGCCGCGGCTGGCCGTAGCGTTACTGCAGATCCTGGTGCAACGCACCATCGATTTCACGCACCGCATCGAGAGCTTCTCGGTCGACAATATTGCGCGGCGTCTGGCCCGCTCGCTGATCCGCTTCTCCGAACGGCTGGGCTCTCCGGAGGATGACGGATCGGTCCGTATGGTCCCCTTCACCCATGAGTTGCTGTCGCAGTATGTCGGCACCTCGCGGGAAATCGTCACGCACTACATGAACCAGTTCCGGCGGCAGGGCTATCTGCGATATTCGCGGAAGGGCATTATTCTCTATCGGGACGCTTTTCGTGAGTGGTTGCGGCAGAACGCCTGAGAGAGAATCAGGGCCGCCGAGGAACGCGGATAAGAAGCCGCTATGCGATTTTATCCGCGTGTATCTGCGTTCATCGGCAGCCATAAATGCTTTCACAACGTTAGTGTGACTTTGCGCAAGGTGCGGGGGTGGTCTGGATTGAGTCCCTTTTGCGCCGCCAGGCAGGCCGCGAATAACTGCGCCGGTACGATATAGGGGATCGGTGTCAGCACTTCCGGCAGACGGCGGGGAAGGCGGATCACCTTCGTCGCTCGTGCACTCACATCACGGTTTCCAGAATCCGTGATAGCTACGATTTCCGCCTGCAGCCCCTGAAGTTTCGCCAGGGTCTCATCCATGGATGGCCACGTTACGTCCGGGGGCGCGAAGGCGAACACCGGAAAGCTGGGTTCCACCAGCGCGATGGGGCCGTGCAGGAAGTCGGCGGACGAGAAGCGCTCCGCTACGACGTAGCAGGTCTCCATGAGCTTCAACGCAAACTCAAACGCGTTGGCATAGTTCAGGCCGCGCCCCACCACCACCGCATAGCGCATGAAACGGTAGCGCTCCGAGAGAGCCTGGACTGCCGGCTCCAGCCGCAAGGCCTCTTCTACGGCATCCGGCAGACGTCGGAAGTCCTCGAGGCGAATGCCCCCGCCCAGCGCGTACGACAGCAGGTAGAGCATCAGCATCTGGCCGGTGTAAGTCTTGGTGGCGGCGACGCTGCGCTCTTTGCCCGCGCGTACCAGGAACAGGTGCTCGGCCAGGCGCACCAGCGAGCTGGATCTCTCGTTCGTAATACCCAGGGTAAGTGCACCTTGGAGACGCGCACGTTCCAGCACGAGATTGGTATCGGTGGACTCACCGGACTGCGAAATAGCGACTACCAGCGCCTCCCGGTAGTCGATGTGCGCCTCATAGAGCGTGGAGATCGAGGGCGCAGCGAGAGAAACCGGAATTCCCGTGGTGATTTCGAGCAGATACCGGCCGAACAGCGCGGCGTTGTCCGATGTTCCGCGCGCCACCAGCACGATCAGCCGGGGACGCCGCTTTTCGATGTGCCGCTTAAATTCCTCAACGCGCCGCAGTTCCCCTGCCAGCGTGCGCTCCAGCGCACCCGGCTGTTCCCGGATTTCCTCGAGCATTCGCGACATTGCTATCTACGATAGCAGCACGCGAAGGCTCCTATCCGAAATGTGTAATGGCGTTGGAGGCTGTTAGATCCTGGAGGTTGCGAGCCTGGTTGGTTCGTGTGGTCTCCGCCGGGGATGTCGTGTTTGCGCCCGACGGATGAGCCGGCCGGCGGCGGCGGCTCACGCAGAACGTGCACCAGCACGTTTACCAGGACGCTAACGCGAGATGCCGCAAACAAGACGGATACCGAGGTTGCTACCACTGAATCAGCGTACGGACAGCGAATCGATGCCGAAAATCGTGAAGCCGCGTGCCTTTGTGATAAGCTGGTCCGCGCAAGCCGATCTGCCGCGACAGGTCGTAGAACGTTCGACGCACTGCGGAAACCTCCAGGCGGCGGTGATCGCTGAGGAAAACAAGGAGACGATGCGCTGCGAAGGAACCGATCGCGGCGACGGACGTAATCGGCCATGACAACCCGAGTGGCAGGAAGCCGTGACTGAAACCCGGCCGAGAGTCGATATCTCTCAGGTCATCGACAACAGCCGGGTGGGCTCCTTTCAGATCGGAGTGTACATTCTGTGCGCCCTATGCCTGATCATGGACGGCTTCGACGTGCAGGCCATGGGCTACGTCGCACCTGCGATCGTCCAGGAGTGGAAAATCCGCAGCGCCCAACTGGGGCCGGTATTCGGGGCCGCGCTGTTCGGGGTGTTGATCGGCTCCCTGCTGTTCAGCATGCTGGCCGACAAAATCGGCCGCCGGCCCGTTCTGATCGGAGTCACGCTGTTCTTCTCGGCCCTCACGTTTCTGACTGCCCATGCCGGGTCGCTGCGAGAGATGCTCGTGATTCGCCTCATCGCCGGGATGGGACTCGGCGGCATCATGCCGAACGCAGTGGCACTGGTGGGCGAGTACAGCCCGCGCCGGACCAGGGCCGCGACTATGATGATCGTTGCCAACGGATTCAGCGCGGGCGCGGCGATCGGAGGCTTCATTGCCGCGTGGTTGATCCCGGCTTTCGGGTGGCGTTCCGTCTTCTACTTTGGGGCTGCGGCGCCGCTCGGCATCGCGGTGGCGATGATCGTCTGGCTGCCGGAATCGCTGCCGTTCCTGGTGGTTCGCGGCCTGGTTGTCAAAGGTAAACCCCTCGAACGCGCCGCCCAATGGCTGAAGCGCCTGGACCCGTCCGCGCCCGATCCCGCAGCCACCGAGTACGTGGCCCACGAGAAAAGCCGGAGGGGACTTCCCATCGTGTACCTGTTCTACGATGGGCGGGCAGTGGCGACCATCCTGCTGTGGATCCTCAATTTCATGAATCTGCTGAACCTCTATTTCCTGGCAAGTTGGCTGCCCACCGTGGTAAAGGACGCGGGGTATTCCACCTCCACGGCGGTGCTCGCTGGAACCACTATGCAGGCGGCCGGCGTCATCGGCGCGGTCGCGCTCGGCTGGCTCGTGCGGAGGCTCGGTTTTGTCCCGGTGCTGACCGCTGGTTTTGCCGTTGCCTGCGTAAATATCGCCCTGATCGGCCAGCCGGGGTTGTCCCTGGCGTTGCTGTTTGTGGTGGTCTTCCTGGCGGGGCTGGGGATCGTCGGCGGCCAGGCGGGACTGAACGCGTTGGCAGCCACTTACTATCCCACCAATCTGCGATCCACCGGAATCGGCGCCGGCCTGGGAGTCGGCCGCATCGGCGCGATTATCGGTCCGGTGGTGGGAGGCGGACTGATGGGGCTCCACTGGTCCGCCCAGCGGCTTTTCCTCGCCGCTGCGGCTCCCGCCCTGATCTCGGCCCTGGTCATGCTGGCGATGGGCGCGCGCTACACGTTGCGCCCGCACGAACGGTAGCTATTTTCCGGCGCAAGAATGCTATGCACCGAAGGACCCCACTGGCTAACGCTCGTGGCTCTGAAATCACCGTTGCACGCACATTGGTTTAGGCACCACTGCCCCCAAGCCCGGCCCGCAAGCGTACGGAACGCCCCCGCTGGAGTGCTGAGCTTGCAATTTCACCTCCGCCGGGCGCGTCGTCAATGTGGCCGCAACTCCACCATTCTCATTTGGGGGGCCGACGGAAAGCCCAAGGGCGCCAGCTCCGCTGCCGACGCACTTTTGACCAAAGTGGCGGCCTCGCCCGATGGCAAGCTGGCCATCGCCGCCGATTACCAGGGCAGGCTGGTGGTCTGTAGTGGCACGGCTACTCTCGCCTGTGTCCCCAGCGGGTCTCACCCTTGAACCCGTCGCCGCGGTGTTCGCGAAGACACTCCGCAAAATGGGAAGCGCGTTTGGCGCGCCGCCGCGAGTAGAATGGAGGCAGATGTCGATATTCGCGGACATCCGGATTGCCCTTCGGCTCTATTCGCGCACTCCCCTTCCAACCGGAATTGCCTTGCTCTCGATCGCGCTCAGCGTCGGGGCGACGGCGGTAGTTTTTGCGGCGATCAAATCGGTGCTGCTCGATCCGCTGCCGTACGCGCGGGCCGAAGAGCTCGTGCAGCTTCGCAGCGAGTTCCCACGCATGCAGGAACAGTCCAGCGGGGATTGGGTGGTCTGGAATGACACCCGCGAGCTGGCCCGCAGGACGCGCACGCTCGAATCCATGGGCGTTTTTGGCAACGCGATTTTCGATCTGGCAGGTGACGCGAATGTCACTCCGGAAGCGCTCTACGGCGTGCGGATGAACGCAAAGCTGTTCCCCGCGCTCGGCGTCGAGCCCATGCTCGGACGCAACATTCTCCCGGAGGAGGATCAATCCGGCCATCCGGACGTGATGATTCTCAGCTACGGCCTTTGGTCGCGCCGGTTTCACTCGGACCGCTCCGTAGTAGGCCGGACGGTCATGGTCAATGAGCATGGGTGCCTGGTGATCGGCGTGATGCCGCCGGACTTCAACTTTCCCCTGCGCAGGGGAGCGGCTCACACACCTTCCCCGTACGTGGAGTTTTGGGCGGCGCCATTCAACGTGCCCTCCAACCCGCTCGCCGGACTCGGCGCGGTGGCGCGGCTTCGGCCTGGAGTTTCCTTGATGGAGGCGCGCCAGGACCTCGCATCGATCGACGATGCGCTGGAGCGGGAATTCCCGGCGACCAACCGCGACCGCGCGCTACGACTGAATTTCCTGCGCGATCGGGCGGTAGGAAGCACCAGGAACGGCCTTCTTCTGCTGATGGCCGCGGCGCTCCTCTTCATGCTGATCGGCTGCTCTAATGTTGCCAATCTGCTGCTGGTGCGAGGACTCTCCCGGCAGAGGGAAATTGCCCTCAGGCTCGCGCTCGGCGCGCGGCACGGGCGGCTTGTCCGCCAACTCCTTACCGAAAGCTGTGTGTTGGCGGTGCTCGGCGGGATCGGTGGCTATGCCCTCACCGCGGCGGCGTGGAAAATCCTGCCGGCAGTGGCGCCCGTGAGCATTCCCCGGCTGGCCGCCGCGCGTGCGGACTCGGCCATCTTCGGACTTACTCTTGGGCTGGCGCTGATCAACGGCATCCTGTTCGGCATGGCGCCGGCGGTGAGGTTGGCTCGAAGGCGGGCAATCACACTGAGCGGCTTCGGCGCGCGTGGCGCCGCTCCGGGTGGGCACGACCGCATGCGTTCTTCGCTGGTGATGGCCGAGGTTGCCCTGTCGGTGGTGCTGGTTGTGATCGGCGGCCAACTGCTCGGCAGTTTCGCGAGACTGATGGCCGCCGATCCCGGCTTTCAGGCGGATCACATTCTGGCATCCGTAGTGCTACCGGCGCCCGAGCGGTACCGGGAGCCCGCAAGGCGAGGGCTGTTTTACCGGCGTATTCTCGATTCGGTCCGGGCTCTTCCCGGAGTGGACAGCGCTGGAACGGTGGACGCGTTGCCGTTCAGCGGAGAGAACCACGGCGGATTTGTCAGCAGCAGCGAGACTCCGACGGCCCAGCCGTTGACGGCGGAGATCGACGTTACCGGCGGAGAGTACTTGCAGACGATGGGAGTTCGTTTGGTGGGGGGGCGCTGGTTTCGCGAAGAAGAAAACAGTCCCAACAACGATGCCGCGATCGTGAACACGCTGGTGGCCAGCCGTTTGTGGCCGCGCGCGAGCGCCCTGGGGCAGCGGATCTGTGTCTATTGCACGCCGGAAAACCCGAACAACTGGAAGCGCGTGATCGGGGTGGTCTCGAGTGCCAGCCATGCAGCGCTGGACGAACCGGAGAAGGGCAATGTTTACCTGGCTGCGGGGGCCATGCAGAAATCGGTGTTCCTTGTGATACGAACGGAACGGCCCACGAGAGAGATGGAGAAAGCCATCCGGCGCGCTATCGCCGCGATCGACCCCAACCAACCGGTGTTTCTCAGCGCATCTATGCGCGATCTCATCGCGGATTCCGTGGCCGACAGGCGTTTCATCATGACGTTGCTTGCCATCACGGGCTGTCTCGCGATGCTGATGTCGGCGGCTGGGGTCTATGGCGTGGTTTCGTACACCACCTCCCGCCGAACGCAGGAGATCGGCATTCGTATGGCGGTCGGGGCGACTCCGGGCAACGTTTTTTCCCTGATCTTCCGGCAGGGTTTCCTCACCGTCGCAATAGGGCTCGCGGTTGGGTTAGCCGCGGCATTGGTTTCCATGCGGTCGCTGCGAAGTGTGCTCCGCGGGCTTGAGTCCGGTCATCCTGCCTCCATCTGGATCGCGACCAGCCTCGTAACGGTAGCTGCCGCAATCGCGTGCTGGATTCCAGCGGGTCGAGCCACCCGGACGGACCCGATTTCCGCGCTGCGGCAGGAATAGATCAGAAGGCCGAAGGATGGTTGGCAGGCGAATCGCCTGCCCCACCACGGCGCCATCAAGCAATCAGGGAAGCGCCGCCGGAACGGTTACCGCAGGTCGCGCAGCAAAGCCCGCTGCTTCTCGCCAATCGCCCCCCAGTCGTAATTGCGCACCGCATGTCCGTAGGCCGCCAGCGCGATCTGCTCGCGTCGCTCCGGGTCGGCAATCAGTGTCGCCACGCCGGCGGCGAATGCCTCCGGCGTATCCGCCACCCAGGCGCTATGGCCATGCAGCAGACCGAGTCCGGCGCAGCCCGAAGTCGTCGAAACCACCGCGCGCTGCATGGCCATCGCCTCCAGCACCTTCACGTTGGTTCCTGCCGAGACCGTGGTCGGCACGATCACCAGGTTCGCCTGCACATACAGCGGCCGCACGTCCGCAACAAAGTCGAGCATCCGGATGCGCTCGTCCGCGGGCGGCTCGGGAGAGTTTGCGAACGCCCGCCAGTAGGTGAGTGGAGCCTCGCCGCACACCACCGTCAGGGTCAGCTTCGGAAACTTGTCGCGCAGGAGCGGCCAGACCCGCCCGGTAAAGAACCGGTACGCTTCCACGTTGGGGAAATGGCGGAACGACCCGATGAACAGCAGCCGCTCGCCGGGCCGTTCCGGCTCGGCGCGGAAACGCCCCAGGTCCACGCCGTTTTCGACGATGGCGGTGGAGATAGCGGGCCCCAGCAACGCGGCGTCCTTCCCCGACATCACCACTACGCGCCGGTAGCGTCGCGTCTGCCTCCTTTCGAATCTGCGCCAACGTAAGGCTTCCCACCAGCGCGAGATCCCCGGATCGCGCCGCGCGATCTGGTCGAAGAGGTCGAACGTGACGTCGTGCTCCACCAATACGTCGCCGCCATATTCGGCGAGTTGCGTGTACTCCACCTGGAGCACCTCGAAGCGGAAAGCCAGGCGCTCATCGGCGATCGCCTGGCGCATGCCCGGTGAGCGGAATTCGTGTACCTCGGGAGGGAGCAGGGTGGACCAGCGCGCCTCCCGATATCGCGGCCTTTCCACCAGCACCACGCGTGAGCAGAACTCCAGCAGCGGCGCGGAGTCCGGTTCGGCGCCGCCATCGGTGAAAGCAAACAGCTCGACGTCGAACTCCTTCGCAATTTCGCGGAGCACATGAAAGATGCGCACCGCGCCGCCGTGCGAGAGCGGGTACGGAAAGTAGGGCGAGAGCACGGCCACCCGCCGCCGCTCCGGCACCGACGCGCGCCCTTCGATCCGGCGATAGCCCGTGGGGACCACTGACCGCTCACGTTTGGGCCATGGCCACCAATAGGGCCGCAGGTAGATCCGGTCGAGCGGCACCCCGCGCCAGAAAAGGAGCGATGCCAGGTCGAGGCGCAGGTGATGGCGCTCCAGGCGCGAGTTGTAGGCCAGGATCTTCCGCGGGGCTAGCCGATAGGCGGCGCGCCGCAGCGCGTTGGGCTCTCGCGTGAGCAGGACCGGGGCCAGTCCGATTCGATAGCGCTTCAGCAAGGTGCGCATCTCGGACCAGTTTTCGTTCGTCACCAGGAAGTGCTGGCGATCGGGAACCAAACCGCGGATCTCTTCGGCCATACGGCGGCATAGGTCCGGATCGCCGGTCGCGAACGTCACGATCACGGCTTCCGGAGCTTTGCTCAACAGACGGAAGATCCACCGTTTCAGACGCTGCTTCATCGCACCGACCGGGTGCCCCACAACACCGCGCAGGCCGCCAGCGGCGTGAGTGCCGCGACGCAAGTGACCGGCGTGTATCCGTAGAGGTCCACCACCTTCCCAATAGGGTACGAAATGATGGCGGCAATGCCACCCGCAGACGCCGTCAGGAACGACACCGCAAAGGCCGCCCGCGCGCCGCCGAAGGCATCCAGAGGCATGCTGTACATGTTTACGCTAAATGCGGCCACGGCGCCGAAACTGAGCGAGATGCCGGCGCACGTCCAGGCCGGATGGGGCGCATAGGGCAGCAGCGCGGTAACCAGCGATATCCCGGCGGTCAGCAGGCATACGCGAAACCGCGCCCGGAGAGGAGGAACGCCGCGATCCACCAGTCGCAAGGAAAGCCAACCGCCCGAGATCCCGCCCAGCAGCGCGCAGAGCGGCGGAATCCAGGTGTACCAGGCCGCTTCGGGCAGCGTAAGATGGTGGACTTTCATGAAATACTTCGGGGTCCAGACGGTCCAGAGCGAGTAGCCCACCATGCTCAGCGCATTGGCTACCACGAACGTCCACAGACGCCGGTCGCGCACCATGGCAGTGCGAGCGCCGGCCTCGGGCCTCGGCAGAGTCGCGGCCGGCGCCAGGCGCGCCACCCAGTTCCAGAGCGGAATCCAGAGCAGGCCCAGCAGCCCCGTGACGATGAAGGCTGAGCGCCAGCCCTTCCAGAGCGCCAGGCCGGTAGCCAGGGGAGTCGCCGCCATGATGCCGAGACTGACTCCCGTCTGGTTGAGCGCATTTCCGAGGGAGCGTTCCGCGGGCCTCAGGTATTGATGGATGGCCTTCCCTGCCGCCGGAATGCCACCCGCCTCCGCCAGCCCCAGGACCGTGCGGCAGGCCACCAGGGCGCCCAGGCCTCGCGTGAGCCCTGTGGCGAGGCCGGCCAGGGACCATAGACCCACGGCCATGCTTGCGGCCCAACTCAACCCAATGCTGTCGATGAGCATCCCGGCGAAGGGCGCCGCCAGGGTGTACGGAATATAAAATGCCGTCCACACGAGTCCGTACTGCGCATTGGAAAGATGGAATTCATCGGAGATGGGAGCGGCGAGCTGTGCGAGCGTGGTCCGGTCCAGATAGTTGATCGCGGAGGAGAGCACGAACACCGCGAGCACCAGCCAGCGGAGGCGTGGGGCATCGTGGGTGTTGGTCACTGGAACTCGATGGTGGCCACCTCACCCACGGTCGCAAGGCGCGCATTGGGCTTGGGGAAGTATTCGATGGTCACGCGCCGCGCCTTCTGCACTCCGCAGCCGAGGCTCTGCTCGCCGCCACCGGAGATGGCAATCTGGCCGGGGTCGGTAACCAGCAGCTTCACGATCTTGCGATCTTCTCCTTCTACCAACAGCCGAGCCTGCTTACCCAGGCAATCGACCTGTTTGAGATTGCCTTTCAGTTTGCCGGAGGGGGCCGGGCCATCCCACCACGGCACGGCTTTCGGATCGGGTTTCGGCGCGCCGCTATTGGCCTTGGCCTCTAGAGCGTGGACCTCGGCGCGCGCCTGGGCCTTCAGCTTCTCCAATTCGCGGGCATCCTCCTCGACCTGGCGTCTCTTTTCCGCCTCCTCGTAGTCCAGCCGCTGCTGCTCGATCGACATGCGAGCCTGGTGCATGCGCTGGCGCTCCGCGGGGTCTGTGGCGGCCTGTTCGCCGCCCCTCCACGCCTTGGCCGCTTCCGCGTAGTTGTGATCGGCCAGATAGCAATCCGCCAGCGCCTGCCAGTAGGAGGGATTGCGCGGGTTGCGCTCCGTGGCGGCCTTCCAGTGCGCGAGGCGCTTGCGCGGATCGGTGTCGCGCTCGGCCATCAGCACGAACGGCTCCTCCAGCTTGGGATTGATGCCCGCGGCGCGGAGCAGAGCTTGCGTGGCCTTCTCATTATCCGGCTCCAGTTTCGCGTACTCGATGAAGCAGCGGGCGCTGGCGCTTCCGGCCTCGGTGGCGGCGGCAAAATGGCCGCGCGCTTCGTCGTTACGATGGTTATGCAGCGCCAGCAAGCCCAAGCCCTCCTCGGCTTCGGCTACCTTGACATGGTCGCGGAGCAAGCTTTCGTAGTCCGCCGCCGATTGGCTGCCCGCCAGGAGATCGGCGCGCGCCAGGCGCACATCGGCTTCGGAAATCTGTTTCTCGGGGAAATCAGCCTCGGCCATGGGACGGCTGGAGAGCGAGGTGGTCTGGAAGTTGCCGGCGGCGAGGTGCTGTTTGGCCTGCGCTTCGATCTCGGCTCTACCTTTACCGAACGCGTTGCGGAATGCCGGATCTTCGTCGACGCCCTTGCGCAGGTTGTAGAGCAGCACCCGCAGCTTCCCGAAATACTCCGGGTCCACCACCAGCAGATGGACGCGCGCCCAATCCAGGTCGGGCTGGGGCGGGGGAGCGCCGACGGTGATCCGTATGCCGGTGACCTGAAACGTGGAAAGGAACTCGACCAGCCCGTGCTCGAAGGCCGGCGGCATCTGGGTGGTGTTGGACTTCAGGAACAGGCGGGTCAGC
>JAIQFL010000684.1 GCA_020073365.1 Terriglobia bacterium
CCGCTCAGAACAAAACCGGTTCCACATCCGACCTCCAGGAAACGCCGAGCAGCCGGGAAGTATTCTCCCAAGGCCCAGATGAGCAATCGGTTGCGATTACGAAACCAAAAATGGCCTGCCTCCAGGGCTGCCAAGTGGCCAAAATACTCAGCTTTGAAGCCATCACTCATCTTCCTCAACGATGGGGCAAACAGGGGAATGTCCCGCTCTTGAGGGGGCGACTGCCCACATTGTGGACATTGCCAACTCGTAGTCTCGAAACGGCAATCGCATGAAAGGCAGATCTTCATCGTGCCAGGCGAGGACGCAGCCGCTCCGCGCCCCTTGATGAATTCCTATCCGAGGACACAGTAGCTTGGGTCCGCCAATAATCCCCCGTGGTTCGCAAACCGGGTAGCTTCCTGGCTGAACGGGATGAAAAATCGGTCACCCATACCATTTATGATACCAAAGCCGCAGGTCTGCGGTCAGAAAACCGAGGCTCTGGTATAGACGTTGAGCAGCTACGTTGCGGCCCTGCGTAACGACGGCAATGCCCTTTGCGCGTTGCGCCGCGAACCAGTCCAGCGCGGCAAGGACAAGGCTTGACCCCAAGCCCTTCCCGCGGGCCTCATGAGCGACTCCCACCAAACCGATCTGCCCCTTGCTTTGGGGAGACTCGAGATGGCACGAGACATATCCCAGAGGCTGCCCGGCCGGGCCGGCTGCGACGAAAACCTTTTGCGCGCGACCCTCACATTCCACGGTGATCCAGACCGAATAGAATTCTTCGACCCGGGGACGCGGGAAATGGGCATCATTGAAGAACCGCGCATCGCCATGCGCCGTGCGGGCGATCCCCTGCAAGCGCGGGAGGTCCTCCAGCCGAGCCGGCCGGATGACAGCATCCGGTGGGAGCTGGCGGCAAGTCGCGCCTTGGGCGGGCCGAACCTTGCGATCCAAAGTCAATCGGACATCAACCAGCCCAAAGCCATGAGCCTCGGCGGTGCGAATCGTGGCGGGATCATCGGGTCGCGCTAAGAAATACAAACACTGGATGTGGTTGTCCCTGCTCCACTCATCAATCTTCAGCGCCAGCTCGTTTGCGAGCATGTCGGTCCGGACGCGCCCGATGCGACAGCCAAAGAAGTCGGTATCCCACGGAAGCAGTTCGCAGGGGGCCTCCGTCTGCGCGCTCATGTTGTCTGCCCGTCACGCGAGGGCATTTGTTCCAGCACGGCGTAAGGAGGACGTTCCATCATCCGGAAGTGCATCCGCGCTAGGTATTCCCCGATGATACCCAGTGCGACGAGCTGGGTGCCTGAGAAAATGACGATGATCGAGGCGAGAAACGTGAACCCGGGCACGCTGGTCCCGTGCAAGAGATAGCGCCCAATGACATACAACAAGATGAATCCGCCGAAGCCCGTGCACAGCAGGCCCAGGAGGTTAGCCGCCTGCAGTGGCAAGGTGGAGAACCCGGTCATCAGGTTCATCGCGTGGGTGAACAGCTTGCGGAAGGTATAGTTGGAAGCGCCTTCCAGTCGGGAGTCGTGCCGAACTTGAATCGCTGCGAATCGAGTCGTGGCCCAGGTCAGTACCACGTCTATGGAAACAAAGGGGCTATGATAATCGCTAAACGCTTCGCGGGCCCGGGTGCGAAACGCGCGAAAGGCGGAGATGTGCCTGGCGGTTTCGGCGCCCATCGAGCTGCGGAGCGCCAGCTTGGTCAACTCCGAGGCGAGGTCTCGCAAGAGCCCGTGCTGTTGCCGCTCCGGAAAGCCATAGACTACGTCAAAGCCTTCCTCGAGCTTCGCGAGTAACTTGCAGATCTCTTCCGGCGGGTGTTCCAGGTCATCGTCAATGGTCACGATCGTGTCGAATCGGGCCGCGCGGATGCCGCAAAGGAGCGCATTGTGCTGGCCGTAATTCCGCATCAGGTTGATGCCACGGACCCAGCCGTGGCGGGCTGCGAGCTTCTGGATAGCCTCCCAACTACCATCGCGGCTTCCGTCATTGACCAGCACCACCTCGTACTCGTAGCAGACGGCGCCGAGCACCGATTCCAAGCGTTTGATCAACGCGGGCAGGATTGATTCGCTGTTGTAAACTGCCACCACCACCGAGATGGAACTGACAGTTTTGCTTACCTCGTCCACGCCGCCTTCTCCAACCCGAAGGTCGGTTGCTTCCTCGGCATACAGATGCGGATTGGGCTGCCTTCCAAGGCCGCTGGGGGCAACCGCGCCAGTCAGGGCAACCGCGATGCCCACAGCGCCGGTGCCAAGCCCGGGAAACGCGTTCGGCGATTGTTCTTTGCTGCCTATCACAATTAAGGTCTCCGGAAATGAGTGGGTTTCCAAGCGATTAATAGCAGAATGCGTGCCTCCGATCGAGCAGGTGCAAAGCCCAGCCCGACTCGGTAGATTCGTGTAGCCCTCCAAAACCGCTGAAGCAGTTGAGGGCTCCTGTCCGCGCGCACTCGCCCCGCTCGAGTGGTTTTGCTGCAACCGGCAAAGTGGAATGTACTCGGATCTACGATGCAACTACCCAATGCCCGGATGGGTAGCAGATGTGTGTCCAATTAATTTACACAAATTGCATTGCCCGGGTCAGCTCCAGCCCAAGACTCGGCTGACGTGACCAAGGTCTTCACCAATCAGTCCGGTTCACGGCGGCAAGCGGCTCTTGGCCCGGACAAGCGCGACGGTGAGCGGGTTCGAGAGCCCGACGCGCGATTTTCAAGTCGGCACCAAGGTTTACGTTCGTGCGCACATCATTATGAACGGCATTGCTAGCATCCCCCGCTCCTTCAACGCTATCGTTCCAGCCCCCTATGCGGCCGTGCCCGCCACTCCCCGGGAGCGTTCGCCAGGCGCTCTCGGCCTTTCTTA